>JARRBX010000001.1 GCA_029982245.1 Candidatus Atribacteria bacterium
CTTTCTAAAATCAAACCAGGTGTCAAAAACTCCCAACCAGGTAAGCACCGTGGAAAAAACTGGTTGCATCACCACAAATATAATTATAATTGCTCTCACTACCCGCTGGGCAATAATTTTTCTGAGAAAAAAGTTGAGGACTGCCACTCCCTGAACCATGAAAAGAATTTGCGTTACCAGTTGTAAATTCAAACCAATCTGGTAAACGAAACTACTCCCACCCAGAAAGAGCAACAACCAGCTCAGAAAGTACATCCAAACCATGGAAGGTGGCAAACGCCACTCACTGAAAGCAGGAAAGGGAGGAAATCTAACCCCTATTCTTTTACCCACCCAACTACCCAGAATAAAGTTCAAAAAAGTGTCAAAAAGGGCAGCAAGAATCAGAATGGCCGGGATGGTCATCTTCACAATTTGCATAAGAGTTTCAACGCTGTTTTCTCCCAACCCCTCTCCCAGGTTACCCAGCATACTGTAAGCTTGACCAAAAGCCTGCTCCATAATATTTAAACTCTCGAGAATGGGATTTTTACCCATTAAAAGAAGCGTTAATCCCACCAGAGCCAGTTTGGAAAGCAGAGAAACCAGAGCGCCGAGACCGATAATTTCTACCCAACCATATCCTCTTTTAACCAGAACTCCCATAAAAATACCCAGAAAGGAAAACCCCACAAAGCAAATTATTGCCTGGTACAAACCTGCAAAAGCAAGAATGATAAGCGTGGCAACCGCTGCAGCCAGAAAACCCACTTTGAGATTCCAACGGATGACCAGGAACATCACTGGCAAAGGGCAAAGAAAGCTCAAAATCAAGCCAAAAACAGGAATATATATAGAACCCAGATAAAGAATCACGGTGAGGGCAGCAAAAAACGCGCCCTCTACCGTGGATATTGTTCTCCGCATGCTATCATTTACTCAACAGTGTAAGGCAACAAAGCCATCTCTCTGGCCCTTTTTATAGCCCGAGCCAGCATTCTCTGATGTTTGGCACAGTTGCCGGTAACTCTTTTGGGGATGATTTTTCCACGTTCGCTGAGGAATCTCTGCAGCCTATCAACGTCTTTATAGCTCACTTCAATTTTTTCTATGCAAAATATGCACCCTTTTTTCTTCTTTCTTCTGAAAAATCTTCTTTTAACGTCATTTCTTTCAACCATACCGATAAAGCCTCCTTATCAATTCAATCTAATTTGAGCACACTATCATCAGAAGAACTTTCACTCTCTTTAAACTCTGAAAGTCTCTTTACATCCAGGGCAACTATTTCGTAAACCTTGCGCTTCCTTCCTGAAGCATCTTCATAAGCTCTCACTTGAATTCTACCCTCAACAAACACCCAGTCATGACGGCGAAGGTTTTCCTCACAGAATACCGCCAGGTCTTTCCAAGCAATAACTGTGAAATAATCCAGTATCTCCTTTCCGTCTTCAGAGGTATATCCCCGATACACCCCCAAGGGGAAACTGGTTACCGGAGTGCCACTCGGCACGTAGCGAAGAACCGGTTTTTGGGTTAGGTAACCAATCAAAAAAACACGGTTCAAAGTAGGCTGAGACATTACTCTTCGCCAGAATCACTACTTTTTTCTGGAGTCATTTCTTCTCCAGAAACAGTAGCACTTACCTCCTCACTCGCCTGGGACTCGCCCTTGGAAGGAGTGCTTTCTTCTTTGGTCTCCTGCTCACGAACCAGGATATGCCGCAGAACAGACGGCAAAAGCCTAACCTGACGGCTTACTTCCTGCACCTCCTCCGGAGGTAGAAGCAGGGATACAAAAAGGTAATACCCTTCGGTTTCCTTTTCAACCGGGTAAGCCAGCTTTCTCCGACCCCAAAAATCCACCTTTCCCGCTTCGCCACCACGGGAAACCACTATTTCTTTCACCTTTTCCACCACACCCTGAACCTCTTCCTCACTGAGCTGTGGCTTCAACAAAAGAGCTAACTCATAATTCCTCAATGAATTCAACCTCCCTTCGGACTTTGCGGTCTCGCCTCAGGACGAGACAGGGATAATAAATTCTCTACCAACAGCTTGTTAGGTTCCCTCCTCCCAGGAGGAGAGATACTGCTTCTGCCGCTCAGTCATGGTTTCTATTTTAACTCCTAAGTGCCCCAGTTTCATCAGGGCCACCTGATGATCGATTTCTTCGGGCACCTTAAAAACGTCTTTTGGAAGTGTAGAAGCATTTTTCTTAAGATAAAACACCGAAAGAGCCTGGTTGGCAAAACTTAAATCCATAACCTCTGGGGGGTGACCCTCGGCACAGGAAAGATTAACCAACCGCCCTTCTCCCAGGAGAAAAATTCTTTTTCCATCAGGAAGGGTATACTCGTCAATCGTGCCACGAATCTTTCTTTTGTTCACGCATAGCTTTTCCAGCGCTTCAACATCTATCTCCACGTTAAAATGGCCTGCATTGCTCAAAATCGCTCCATCGCGCATTTTAAGGAAGTGCTCTCTTCGGATCACTGAAACATTTCCAGTTGCCGTAACCAGCACTTCTCCCCATTCTGCCGCTTCATCCATAGACATGACCAGGTTACCGTCCATGAATGCTTCCAGAGCACGAATTGGGTCCACTTCCACAACCGCTACCTGAGCCCCCATACCTCGGGCCCTCATAGCAATGCCTCTTCCACACCATCCATACCCTACAACAACAAATCTTTTCCCGGCCAGCAAAACGTGAGTGGCGCGCAATATGCCTTCAATGGTGCTTTGGCCTGTACCATAACGGTTATCAAAAAGATGCTTGGTGTCGGCATCGTTGACAGCAATTATGGGGTAGGCAAGTTTTCCACTCCGAGCAAGACTCCTCAAGCGAATTACTCCGGTAGTGGTTTCTTCAGTGCCCCCCCAGACACCCTCAAGAAGTGAACCGCCCTCTTTGTGAAGATAAGAAACCAGGTCCGCGCCATCATCCATAGTGATTTGAGGAGAAAAACTAACCACTTCCTCAATATGACGATAATAAGTATCCCTGTCTTCTCCTCTGATAGCAAAAACCGGGATTTCAAAATCATTTACCAAAGAAGCAGCCACTTCATCCTGGGTGCTCAGCGGGTTCGAAGCGCAGAGGCGAATCTGAGCACCACCTTTCTTTAAGGCCAGCATGAGGACTGCTGTTTCAGAGGTAACGTGTAAACACGCCGCCACTTTCAGCCCTTCAAGGGGTTTGGTTTTTTTCCATTCTTCACCAATGGCAGATACTACAGGCATTTCCCGAGCTACCCACTCAATCTTTTTCCTGCCCTCGGGAGCAAGAGCAAGGTCTCTCACATGATAGTCCATGATATCCGCTCCTTTAAACTCCAGCCAATTTTCTAATTGCTTCTACCTGATCGGTTTTTTCCCAACTAAAGTCCGGGTCATTGCGCCCAAAATGCCCGTAGGCTGCAGTTTTTTTGTAGATAGGTCTGCGAAGCTTTAAGTTTTTGATAATTGCTCCAGGTCGCAAATCAAATATCTCACGGATAATTTTGAGAATTTCCTGATCGGGTATTTTACCAGTACCAAAGGTATTTACCGACATGGAAACAGGTCTGGCAACACCAATGGCATACGCTACCTGAAATTCACATTTTTCAGCAATGCCCGCCGCCACAATATTTTTGGCCACATACCTCGCCGCATAAGAAGCTGAACGATCCACCTTCGTAGGGTCTTTACCCGAGAAACACCCACCACCATGTCTTCCCACACCACCATAGGTGTCCACAATAATTTTGCGACCGGTAAGCCCAGTATCTCCCTGAGGACCCCCAATCACAAAACGACCGGTGGGGTTAACAAGGATACGTGTCTTCTCATCCAGAAACTCGTGAGGAATAACCGGCTTTATGACCTGCTCGATAATATCCTCTTTAAGAGCTTCAAGGGAGATATCAGGATGGTGCTGTGCTGAAACGATTATGGTATCGATGCGCAGAGGTTTTCCATCTTCGTAATCAACAGTAACCTGGGTTTTTCCATCCGGGCGAAGGTAAGGCAAAATACCTTTCTTGCGAACCTCAGCTAATCTATAAGCAAGGCGGTGAGCCATAGCAATGGGAAAAGGCATAAGCTCCGGCGTCTCATTGCAGGCATAGCCAAACATCATGCCCTGGTCTCCGGCACCCAGAGAAAGTTCTTCATCCTCGATTTCCTCACCCATTTTGGCTTCCAGAGAACGGTTAACACCCAGCGCAATATCCGGCGACTGTTCATCAATAGCTGTCAAAACAGCGCAGGTTTCAAAGTCGAAACCATACTTTGCCCTGGTATATCCTATATCCCTGACCGTACTCCTCACTACCTGAGGAATGTCAACATAAGAAGTAGTGCTAATCTGCCCGGCCACAAAAACCAAACCCGTGGCAACCAATGTCTCCACAGCCACTCTTCCCAGAGGATCCTGAGCGTAAATGGCGTCCAGAATGGCATCTGAAACCTGGTCTGCTATTTTGTCAGGATGTCCCTCGGTTACCGATTCAGATGTGATTTGATATCTTCCATTGTCCACATCCTCTCCCCCTTTCCACAGGAACCTCTCTTCCTTTATGTTTTAAAATAAATGCCAAAACAACAAAAATAGCCCCCACTCAGGGGGACCAGGAAAAGTAAAGTATCAAAAAGAAAGAGATTTGTCAACGTATATCTTCCAGCAAGTCCACGTTTTCCCTCTCCGAATAAACAAGTGGCGCCTTCCTCCACAATTTTTCCAGCTGATAAAAAGAGCGTTCCGCTTCACGGAAAATATGAACTATTAAATCACCATAGTCCAGTAAAATCCATTCCCCAGTATCTTCGCCCTCAACATGCAAAGGCCGGAAAGAATGTTCCTGCATCTTTTCCATAATTTCTTCTGCAATGGCTTGAGTCTGCACGCTTGAAGTGCCACTACAAATCAACCAGAAATCAGAGAAAGGGAAAAGCCCTCTCAAATCAATCACTACCAAGTCATAAGCCTTTTTACTCCTGGCAGCTTCCCGGGCAATGTGTATCTTTCGCAGAACCCCCTTCAAGGATTAGAAACCTCCTCATCAAAAAAATCTAAAATTATTTTCCTGGCCTCTTCGAAATCAGGTTTCCAGTAGCTAACACCTTCGATATACGTAGGTTCACCAGGCATCACTACAAAACGAATATCTTTTTCCTCCAGACCTTTATACCACAGGGCAATTCTTATCAACTCTTCCGTCTGAAGGTTGGTAACCAGAGCCGAACGTAAGCTTTCCAAAATTTCGGGAGCTTTTACAATATTATCCAGTTGTTCCATTTTCCCAAGAAGAGCTTGTAGAAATTTTTGCTGTCGTTTTATCCGTCCAATATCTCCAAGCTTATCAGCTCGAAAGCGCACATATTGCAGTGCCTTTTCACCATCAAGCACTTGTCGCCCCGGCTTAAGATCTATAAAGAAATTCTGTGCTTTATCCTGATACTTCATACGTTCCTCAACCTCTATTTCAACCCCACCCAGAAGGTCGATAACTTTCTCAAACCCCTCGTAGTCAACCTCCACAAAATAGGGGATTGAAATACCCAGACCTTCCTCAAGGGTTTTCTTCAAAAGCTTTATTCCTCCAAAAGCATAGGCATGATTAATCTTGTCATACCGTTCCCGGTCCGGGATATAAAAGCGCGAATCGCGGGGAACTGAGTACAGCATAATCCGATTACGCTCGGTATTAAGAAAAACAAGTATTATGGTATCGCTCCGTAAAGGCTTGATGCTGTCCTGACCAACCACCAGTATACAGGTATTCTCCGGGGTATCATAACCGAGCACTTTCTTAAAAAGCGCTTCCCTAAAGGGGGCATTAAAAACAAAAAGCATCACAAAGCCAGCAAAAAAGCCCAGAAACAGAAATAGTATTTTAGTCCTGAATTTAGAGCTGGTACGTCTTTTTCCCTTCTTTTTCGAAGTTTCCACTTTCTTCAATACCCCACTTTCTTGATTCTACATTCCAGGCTCGAAGGGTGGCAGGATAAATGATTTTCCCGCCAGAAACAAGGTATTCTAATTTCACCTTCAACGAGTAAAAATAAGCCTGATTCAGATTATTATAAGCTAAATCTCTAATTTTTCTGGCCTCTTCAAACGTCCTTCCAGGTTCACAAATATCGGCCACAAATAAAAGCTTATCAAATTTTCCCATGGTTTCACAGGCTGTAGCATGCCAGCAAATAGCCCGTAAAATCGAAAAATCCTTGACTCCCAGCACTTCCCTGATAAAAGCTGGAGCAGCAAAGGCATGATGAATGGCAGGAATGCTCCAAATTTCCCACCCAACCCAGGAAGGAAGAAAAGAGGATATTTTTTCAAGCGGAAAATCCCGCAAACAATCGTGCAAAAGACCAGCCAAAAAGGCTTTCTCCTCATCAAGGTGATTACAAGCAGCCAGAGCTGCCGCCTCTCTCGCCACCCTTTCTGAATGCTCAAACCGGCAAGGAGACAGCATGCCCTTCAGCTTCTTTCGAATATGCTCAAATTTCATCTCTATACAGCCCATTTTTATAGATATAATGTTCAACAGCTTCCGGCAAAAGGTACTTGATTGACTCTCCCCGGCGCACTCTCCTGCGGATTTCTGAAGAGGAAATAGCCAGAGCAGAAACTTCTATAACCCTCACATTATCACGAAAATTCCTGTCGATATTGAGCTTGTAACCAGGTCTTGACGCGGCAACAAAGGTGCACATAGTCAAAAGTTCCTGAGGATTGTTCCAGGTCGAAATCTGGGCAAAGGCATCAGCACCGGTTATAAAGAATATCTCCGTTTCTTCTCCCCAGAGTTTTCTAAAATAGCGAACCGTATCGATGGAGTAGGAAGGGCCAGGCCTTTCAATTTCTACACGAGAGACGCTAAAGTAAGGATTAGTTACCGTGGCAAGCACCACCATGAGATACCTGTGTTCAGGGTCGGTAATCTTCTGACCAACTTTATGAGGAGGTCTTCCCGAAGGTACAAAAACGACCTCGTCAAGGTTGAAGTAATCGCGCACCTCTTCTGCAGTGACCAGGTGACCATAATGTATGGGATCGAAGGTTCCACCCATTATTCCCTTTCTCGCCAAAAACTCCAAACCTCCAATCCAGTAATTACTCTCGAATTTGTCCCGAACCCAGAACCACAAACTTGTAAGTGGTAAGCTCTCTCAAGCCCATAGGCCCGCGAGCATGAAGCTTTTGGGTGCTGATACCAATTTCTGCACCCATGCCAAACTGGCCCCCATCAGTAAATCTTGTCGAGGCGTTTACATAAACTGAGGCAGCATCTACTTCTTCCACAAACTTTTTAGCTGCAGCATAATCTCTGGTAACTATGGCTTCGGAATGTTTGGTGCCATAACGATTTATATGGGCTATGGCTTCCTCCACGCCTTTGACCACCCTAACCGCCAGAATCAAATCCAGATACTCAGTAAGCCAGTCTTCCTCAGTAGCTTCCTGGACTTTTTCCCCAAGTATTGCTCTGGTTTGAGGGCACCCCCTCAGTTCTACACCTTTTTCCCAAAGGGCTTGAGCTGCCAAAGGTAAAAAGGATTCAGCAATGCCTTCGTGAACCAGAAGTGTTTCGCAAGCATTACAAACACTTGGTCGCTGGGTCTTGGCATTGACTACTATCCTGACCGCTTGCTCCAAATCAGCGCTACAGTCCACGTACACATGGCAGTTACCAACGCCAGTTTCAATCACCGGAACACTTGCGTTTTGCACCACTGTATTGATAAGCTCAGCCCCTCCTCGGGGAATAACTACATCAACGTATTCTCTCATTTTCAATAAAGCATTCACTTCTTCATGTTTTCCACTATGGAGGAGTGAAACAGCGTCTTCGGGTAAGCCACGGGTTTTAAGTACATCACGGGCTATCTTAACCAGAGCACGGTTAGAACGGAGAGCCGAGGAACTGCCTCTCAAGATGACGGCATTGCCAGCTTTAATGCAAAGCCCGATGCTATCAATAGTAACGTTAGGACGAGCTTCGTAGATGATGGCACAAACCCCCAGAGGAACTCTTACCTTAGAAATTACCAGACCATTGGGCCTTTTGGTGCCTTCAATAACTTCTCCCACGGGATCGGGTAATGCTGCAACTTCCCGCAACCCCTCCGCCATGTCGGCGATTCTTTTCTCAGAAAGGGCAAGACGGTCCACAAGAGAACGCTTCATCCCTTTGGCTTCTGCGTCTTGCACGTCCTTTTTGTTTTCTTCTATTACTTCTTCTTTTCTTTCCCAGAGTACATCCGCAAGATAATTTAAAAACGCGTTTTTCTCCAGGGTTGACAATTTAGCAAGCACAAAAGAGGCTTGCTTGGCCTTTCTTCCTACTTCCAGGACTACTTCATCCATCTTTTTCCTCCTCCTCGAGCAAAATTAAATTGTCCGCATGAATTACCTCTTCTTCCAAGTTTTCACGCTGCAGAACCTTTCTCACCTGGTGGGTTCTTAAACCCGAAATTATCTTTAATTCCTCACTGGAGTAATTCACAAGTCCCCGTCCAATTCTTTTATGAGCAGCATCAAATATCTCCACGCATTCGCCTACTTCAAAATCGCCCTCAATCCCTATAACTCCTGGAGGCAAAAGACTTTTACCTTCGTTCAGCGCCTTCTTAGCACCCTCATCGATAAAAACCTTCCCACCAGGTAGCATTCCAAAAGCTATCCAGCGCTTCCTGCTTCGAATGCCCCTTTTCTGAGGGTAAAAGAAAGTACCCACTTCTCGCGCTAAAAAGATATCTTTAATAATCCCAAAGTCTCTACCAGAAGCAATGATTACAGCGGTACCAGAAAGGGTAGCCATGCGGGCAGCCATGATTTTGCTCCTCATACCCCCGGTCGAAAAATGCGAACCCTCTCCTCCAGCCATTGCCTCAATATTTTCATCAATGGAGAAAACTTCTTTCACCAGGGTCGCATCTTTAAAAAGACGAGGGTCACGAGTAAACAAACCTTCCACATCAGAAAGGATTACCAACAAATGAGCATCTATCAGAGCAGAAACCAGTGCAGAAAGCCTGTCGTTATCACCAAACTTTATCTCGTCAACAGCAACAGTGTCGTTTTCATTGACCACCGGAACAACCCCAAGACTCAGCAACGTTTCTATGGTGTTTCTGGCATTCAGGTACTTCCTGCGATAGTGGACATCTTCCGGAGCAAGCAATATCTGCCCCACTTTGCGACCATATTTAGAGAAAGCCTCAAGATAAAAGCGCATCAAAATGCTCTGTCCCACGCTGGATAAAGCCTGCTTGAAGGGGATATCCTGCGACTTCCTCACAGAATCTCCCAGGGCAATCATGCCGCAGGCCACCGCACCAGAGGTAACCAGAACCACTTCCTTTCCCTGCTCGAGCAACCAGGAAACACTGGCCGCTAAACTCTCGAAACGCTCATTTCTGAACTGCAGGCCTTCGAAAAGGAGAGAAGAGCCTACTTTGATAACTATTCTCTTGCTGTGACGTATAAGAGCCTCTCTTTTCATTCTCCCAAGATTTTCAATCCTTTACCATCCCAGTAGAAACGATATGGCCCAACTTCAACCGTGCTCCCTGGAGCCATGCGTTCAAAATACTTCATAAAACCTGACTCGCTCAACCGCTGGTTAAGCTGTTTTTCAAAAACCTTACTTTCCCCTTGAACAGAAACAGCCACTTCTTCGACCAGCCTTCTCAAAAACTCTGACTCAAAACGATACACCCTGGAAGTTTTCGCCTCAGACCCAGTAACAGGAACAGGAACCGGTTCTTTCTCTGCCTCCTGCTCTCGCAATTTCACCACGCTTTCCTGCAGGGTGTCAATAAGCTCCTCAATACCTTCCCCAGTCAGTGAGGAAATACCAAAAACCTTCCAACCTTCCTTCTGCAAGGCAGCTTTAAAAGAGGGAAAAGCCTGCTTTGCTTCAGGTACATCGAGCTTGGTGCCTACCACAAAAATCCTTTTTTTAAGCAGAGCAGGACTATACTGTGCAAACTCTTCCAAAAGTACCCGAAAACGAGTTAGGGGCTCATCTTCATAAAAGGGGGTAAGATCAACCAAACACAGAATAACCTGAACTCTTTCTATATGGCGCAAGAACTCAAGCCCCAGGCCTGCTCCTTTGCTTGCATCCTTGATAATTCCAGGTATATCAACCACAAAAAAGCGGTCGCCTTTCCTTTCCACCACACCTAAAACTGGATAACGGGTGGAAAACGGATAATCAGCTATCAAGGGCTTGGCATTACTGATGACTGAAAGCAGGGTAGATTTACCAGCATTGGGAAAACCAGCCAGACCAACCTCGGCAATGGTTTTAAGCTCCAGTCTTAATACCTTCTCTTCTCCCTGTTCTCCCTTCTCCGCAATACGTGGCGTCCGGTTGCTCGGGCTTGCAAAAGCCGCGTTACCTCTTCCACCCTTACCACCACGAGCAACGATTACTTCCATGCCATCCCTGACTAAATCAGCAATGAGAACTCCTCTTTCTGCATCAAACACCTGGGTGCCCACAGGAACTTCGATAACACAGTCTTTTCCGTCTTTGCCTTGACGTTTCCCCCGAGACCCAGCTCCTCCCGGTTCAGCCTCAACAAAGTGAAGGAGAGAAACATCGTAAAGAGTCCTCTTGTGGGAAACGGCACGCACTATAATACTACCGCCTTTTCCCCCTGAGCCTCCATCAGGACCTCCTCGGGGAACATATTTTTCCCTTCTGAAGGATACCGCTCCATCTCCTCCCTTTCCAGCTTTTACTCGAACCAAAGCTCTGTCCACAAAAACCATGTCTTTATTCACATATCACAGGTTCAATTTAAACCTGGGAGTACCGATACCCACTTCCTTCCTTGCTTTTCCTCAAAACGAACATAGCCTTCCTGTAAGGCAAACAAGGTGTAATCTTTGCCTACTCCAACATTCTTTCCTGGACGAATGCGAGTACCCCGTTGCCTCACTATTATCGAGCCCGCTTTGACATATTGCCCACCATAGACTTTAACACCCAAGCGCTTCGAATTGCTATCTCGTCCGTTTTTGGCGCTACCACCACTTTTCTTATGGGCCATAACTCACACCTCCTAGGATGTTTCCACCGCTTCTATGTAGACCAGGGTCTTAGGCTGGCGGTGGCCGATTTTCCTTCGATAGTTCTTTTTAGGTTTGTACTTAAAAACCAGAACCTTACGATCTTTCGCCTTTTCAAGAACAGTACCACGCACCTTAACCCCTTCGAGATAAGGAGTACCAACGCTAATCTGGTCACCATCCTTAACCATTAACACCCGCTCAAAAACCACTTTCTCTCCCTTGTCTCCCATCCAGCTATCGAGCTTTACTGTTGAGCCTTCTTTGACAAGAAATTGCTTTCCTGCAGCTTCAATAATTGCCAGCATAAGCCATATCACCTCCACCAGATCAAGCGATAAAGAATGTACCAAGAATCTCGTAATTTGTCAAACATTCACCAAGTTCTTGCTACGCTATTTCTTCGAGTCTTTTGCGAACTTCTTCCTCGCTACCCACTCCCACGATGCTATAGCGTCGCGGTGGGAGATTGTCATCAAATTTCCACTCTATCTTCTTCTTATAAATCCTCTCCAAACGCTCGATAAATTTTCCACCAATCTCGTCCAGGTACTGCTTTAATTCTGAGCCCACAGTTGCACCCACGAATTCGGCGCTGCTGTTGCGACATATTTCTTCGAGCTTCCTCAAAAAACCAACCGCAATGGTTTCCAGAGAAAGCACTTTTCCCTCTCCCTTACAATTGCTGCAAGGTTCCTGCAGAAAATAATCCAGGCCCTTTTTAACCCTTTTTCGGGTCATTTCCACCAAACCAAGGTCGCTCATGTCTATCACACTACAACGCGTGCGGTCTTTCAAAAGGGAGTTCTCCAGAGTCTTTATCACTTGTTTGCGGTGTTCTTTCTTGTTCATATCGATGAAATCTATCAAAATTATTCCTCCAATATCCCGCAAGCGAACCTGACGTGCTATTTCTTCCGCCGCCTCCAGGTTGGTCTTTAAAACGGTTTCTTGTAAATCCTTTTTGCCTACAAACTTGCCAGTGTTCACGTCGACAACGGTCATAGCTTCAGTACGGTCAAAAACCAGATAACCCCCGCTTTTAAGCCATACCTTGCGGCTCAAGGCCCGGGTTAACTCTTTCTCAATTCCAAAGTGTTCAAAGATGTTTTCCCGACTCTCAAAGAATTGCACTCTCTCGCCAAAGCCGGGCAAAAGCGATTCTATAAAGTCCCGCATTTTTTGATAGGCCAAAAAAGAGTTAATCCAAACTCTCTCCATTTCTTCATCAAACAAATCCCGTATCAGGGTAAAAATGAGACTTGCTTCTTCGTAAAGAACCGCAGGAGCTGCCACGACCTCGGCTTTTTCCAGGATACGCTTCCAGAGTCTGACCACGGTTTGGATATCCTCTTCAATTTCCCCCTTACTCCTTCCCTCAGCTACAGTCCTTACAATAATACCCATTCCCTGGGGGCGACAGCTCTCAGCTATTTTTCTCAATCTTTCCCGCTCCGTAGAAGACGAAACACGATGGGAAACACCTATAAAGTCTATCCCCGGCATAAGCACCACGTAGCGTCCCGGAAGCGTGATTTTGGTGCTGACCCTTGCCCCCTTGGTTCCCATTGGTTCTTTGGTAACCTGCACTACCAATTCCTGACCAGGACGCAAAAGTTCTTCAATCCTGCGAGGCTTTTCCTTGTCTTCAAGTAGCATATCCCCAGCAAAAAGAAAAGCATTTTTATCAAGACCAATGTTCACGAAGGCCGATTGAATTCCAGGCAACACGTTTTCAACGATGCCTTTAAAAATATTTCCCGCGATATGCAAATCAGTACTCCGCTCAAAGAAAAATTCGACTACCTTTCCCTCCTCAAGCAAAGCAGCACGTACCTCTATTTCAGAAACGTCTATGACCAGTTCCTTTCTCAACTTCGTGAAACCTCCTTGTTGTTGAAAAGCACTTTCTCTTTAACCACTCCAAGAAGCTCCTCCTTGCCCACATCAACACCAAGGCTTTTTGCAAACCGAAAAGGGTTCAAAAAAAGGCCCTTTCCTTCAAAAACAAAACTGAAAGCGCACGCTCCAGCTTGCTGCGAAGTTTGTTCATCTACCACGGAAGAACAAAAATTCACTCCGTCAGGGAGATGTTTCAACACATCCTCCATGCTCAACCCTATTTTTTTGGAAAAATAAAAGGTATAAAGAAATCCCCGGATCATCCCAGCAACCTTCTTTTCGCCTGGATGGAGTTTTCTCACCGTGTGTACTCCAAGCTCCGGCGGCAACTCACGGTTTAAAACAGCGCGGAGCTCCTCTTCCTGCAAGGGCACTGCAAAGAAAACATCCAAATACTCGGCTTTGCTTTCCACACCCAAGGGGGTAGCCGGGGCAAAGGAAATCAGAGGTCTGGGGTTAAAACCCCGAGAAAACAAAACCGGTAAGCCTGCCCTACGGAGAACTCTGTCCCACAGGCGATTCATATCCAGTTGAGAAATAAGATGAAAAGGAGAGAGTTTAAATTGTACTATACGGTAACCAAAACGCTGTTCACGTTCCATAGCAGACCCCACATCGCGAACAATTCTCAGTGCCAAAACAGGGTAAAGTGAGCTCTTCACCTTGAGCCCGTTTCAATTCCTGCCACATAAATTGTTTACTCACTCCGCAATCCAGATGTTCCCAAGGTAGAATTTCTGCAAAACTTCTTTCTCTGTTAACATAGAAAGCACCGTCCAGCCCTTCCTCGTCCATCGCTCCATACCAGTAGTCTATTTTGAAAAATTCACTCCAGCTTTCCATTTTAGCACCTTTTGCGTAAGCCTTTTCCAAAACTCTGCTTAGTTTTCGGTCACCCCTGGCGAGCAAAGCCTCAACGAAACTCGCATCCAAATCAGACCAGTGCCAGGAAACTCCTCGCAAACGAGCCAAACCTTTCTCCAGAAGTTGAACTTTTTCCCGCAAACTTCTTTTATCTTCCTGAGCAACCCACTGAAAAGGTGTGTGAGGTTTGGGGACAAAGGCTGCCACACTGAGATTAAGTTCTACTCTCTTTCTGGCCACTTTTTTCCCCAATCGTAAAATACCCTCACAAAGCTTGACAATACCCAGGACATCCTCCTCCCTTTCAAAAGGGAGACCAATCATAAAATATAATTTTACCCTGCTCCATCCCGCCCTGAAAACTTTCTCCAAAGTATGGAAAATGTCTTCTTCGTTCAAACCCTTGTTAATAACCCGGCGCATCCTGTCTGTGCCTGCCTCGGGAGCGAAGGTAAGTCCCTTACGCCGCACCTTCGCAATGTTTTCGGCCAGTTCCACTGAAAAAAGGTCCATTCTCAAGGAGGGTAACGAAATGTTCACCTTTAAAGGTTCCAGTTCCCGAGCAAGTCGAAACACCAGTTCCCGAATTTGAGAATGATCAGTAGAGCTTAAAGAAACCAGGGACACTTCCTCGTAGCCCGTACTTTTAACCAGTTTTTTCGCAAGTTCGACCAGAGAGTCCAGAGAACGTTCCCGTATCGGGCGATAGACCATTCCTGCCTGGCAAAAACGGCAACCTCTTCCACAGCCCCGAGCTATCTCCAGAGGAATTCTATCATGAACAATGCTCACGTAAGGCACCAGCATCTTTTCTGGAAAAGGTACAGCGTTAAGATCCGAAACCACTCTCTTTTTAACGGGTAAGGGCGCGCTCTCAGAGGCAATTATCTTTGCTACTCTACCCTGAATATCGTAGTAAACCCGATACCGGGACGGAATATACACGCCTTTTATCTTAGAAAGCTCACTCAGTATTTTATCCCGGTCCTCACCTTTTGTTTCTTTAAGCACCTGAGCGATTTCAGGCACAGCTTCCTCTGCTTCTCCAAGAAAGAAAGCATCAAAAAACTCAGCTACAGGTTCCGGATTAAAAACACATGGCCCTCCTCCTATAACCAGCGGCAAATCTTCTCCTCTTTCCGAAGCTCTAAAAGGAATACCAGCCAATTCCAAAAAATACAGTATGCTGGTATAACTAAGCTCGTGCTGAAGGCTGAAACCGAGTACATCAAACTCCTTCACAGGAGTGCGGCTTTCCAAAGAAAAAAGGGGCAACTTTTCCTGAAGCAGAAATTCTCCCAGATCCGGCCAGGGAAGAAACGCCCTTTCAGCACGGCAGAAAGGGAGCGCATTAAAAAGATGGTAGAGAATTCGCAAACCAAGATGGGACATTCCAATCTCATAAACATCTGGAAAGGCAAGGCAAACGTTCACCACGACCTGTCGACTATCTTTGACCACCACATTCCATTCCTTACCCAGGTATCTTCCTGGCTTCTTAAAACGCAGAAGCTGGTTACTCTTAAAAAGCTCCTCTATTTCCATCTCTTTTCACCCACTTTCTATACTCCGAGCAGCAATGCGATAGATAAAAGCTATTGAAAGGAGACTCATCATCAACGAGCTACCCCCATAACTCACAAAAGGAAGAGGGATTCCAGTAACTGGAGCCCATCCCAGATTCATAGCTATATTTATCGTCGACTGAAAAAGTAAAATACTCCCCAGAAAAACAACCGCAAACTTCCCTTCCAGCTCAGGCACGCTTCTTGCGATACTGAAAACCAAGTATAACATAATCGAAAGCAGGACGATTATCAAAAACCCTCCAACGAATCCAAACTGCTCACACCAGGAAGCAAAGATAAAATCTGTGTATGCTGCAGGCAAAAAACGCAGCTGGCTTTGAGAGCCTGCAAGAAAACCCTTTCCCAAGAAGCCACCAGCTCCAATAGCAATCAAAGATTGAATAACGTTGTACCCACTTCCCAGAGGATCTCGTTGAGGATTTATAAACACCAGCAACCTGGCTTTCTGGTAGTCCTTGAGAAAAGGCCAGGATAGAGAGAATAATGCTACCAGTAAAGCAACTATTCCCAGAATTTTTCTGGCAGAAAAACCACTGAGCAAAAGCCCAACAAACCAGATTACCACCAGCACCAGCGCGGTACCCAGGTCCGGCTCAAGATAAATGAGGAAAGCTGGTATGCCCGTTAGAAAAAGAGTTTTAAGAAATAAACTCCAGTATCCAAACTCCTCTTCTCTTTCTGCAAGATAAGCAGCCAGAAAAAAGGAAAAGGCGAGTTTTGCAAATTCCGACGGCTGCACGGATTTAGAGAAAAGCCATCTTCGAACCCCGGCTTCATCGCCCTCCCCAAAGAGAAGGACTGCAACCAGAGCAAGTATCATAAGGATATAAAGTGCCCACTTCCACTCGAAAAATCTACTTACTTCTACTTTTCTGGCAATCAGCCAGAAGAGTAACCAGCCCACAGCCGCCCACAGAGTTTGCCTACCATGAAAACTTGCCAGAGAAAATCCCTCATCTCGCAAAGGGTCAACGCTGTACACGGCAAACAACCCACAGATAGTCAAAGCAATGGCAACCAGCACAAGCCAGTTTCGTTTAGTCATGACTCTCTCCTGTTTTTCAACCACCACTCTATCATTGCCCGAGCAGTATTTGCCGCTTCTCCACTTCCATCTCCACCATGCTCTATCATAACCACGAAAGCGAATTCAGGCTGGTCAGCAGGAAAAAAACCGGCAAACCAGGAATGGTCTTCACCATGGGGATTCTGAGCAGTACCGGTTTTTGCCGCCAGATCTATTCCTAAATCTGCACAAACTCTTCCCGTACCCTGTTTAACCACAAGCCGCATTCCATCTATGACTTTTCTCCAGGTTTCTTCTTTGAAAGAAGCAACCTTTCGCTGGAAAGGCTCAAATGCCAGTATTTCTCCTCGCTGGTTATCAATGATTCTGTCCAGAAGATGAGGTTGGCAAAATACACCTCGATTAGCCAGAACGCATATCATCCTATAAATCTCAAGAGGGGTCACCATCAAGTAACCTTGTCCTATGGCAAGGTTAATGGTATCACCCGGATACCATGGTTCTCCATACTGGCGCCTTTTCCAGATTGGATTGGGGAAAAAGCCCCCAATTTCACCAGGCAGGTCAATCCCGGTCGGTGAACCAAAGCCCAGTAAACGAGCATATTCTTCAAGTTTTTCAATCCCCAGCTGAAGACCCAGCTGATAAAAAACAACATTGCAAGACTGCGCGATGGCCTCTTCAAAGGAAATCTTTCCATGCCCTCCTCTCTTCCAACACGGGTATTTCCAATCATTGTACTCAAAGTATCCCGGGCAGAAAAAAGTCTTTTCATCCAGGTCCGGTATTTCTTCGGAAGCAGCAAGAGCAACAAGAAGTTTAAAAACCGAACCAGGAGGATAAAGAGCCTGGGTTGCCCGGTTGGTCAACGGAAAAGATTGATCTTTGGAAAGAGCCTCCCACGCCTCCTGTGACATCCCTTTGCTCAGCTGGTTAGGATCAAAAGTAGGAGAACTGGCCAGGGAAAAAATCGCTCCTGTACGGGGATTTCCAGCAATAATCACACCCTTTTTGTCTTTCAGCAAATTCATGCAAAATTCCTGAAAAGGCAAATCCAGAGTAAGCGCTATTGAATTCCTAAAATGAGGTGGCTGATTCTCCAGAACTCTCAACACTCTCCCTTTAGCGTCCACTTCCAACTTTTTAAATCCTTTCTCACCCCGAAGCAATTTATCGTAAAAAAGTTCCACTCCCCCTTTACCCGAAAAATCCTGAATGTCGTAATCGCCTTCCTCAACTTCCTGAGGAGTGACCTTCCCCACATAACCCACCACGTGAAAGACATACTCACCATGGGGATAAAAACGCATGGGAATGGTCTCTACAGAGAGCCCCGGCAGTTCCTGACGTGCTTCTTCAAAACGGATTACCTCCTCAAGGTTCAGGTTGTCACATAAAATCCACTCATTTGCTGAACGCTGTTTGGGATTGATGGCTATTTTATCTTTGAAAAGGACTTTAAGTTTGGAAACAGCTTCTTCGAGACTCAAAGAACCGGGGCGAAAAACAATCTGGAATCGCGGCACATCTTCGGCCAGAACTTCACCATTACGGTCGTAAATGATACCCCGGGGGGCCTGAAGCTCGACTATCCTGACCCTATTGGCCTCAGACTTTTCCTTAAAAATTTCTCCCTGCAAAACACTAATCTGCCAGAGCCTTGCCGAAAGCGCAATAAAGATAATTCCCAGTATCCAAATCAGGACTTCTATTCTCCGGTCCAAAATCGTCTTCTGATTCTCCATCTCTTAGCGCTCCTCAGGACCTGAGTTTTCCATGATAAGAAAAATGAGCAAATACCCAACAGCCAGATTAAGAACAAATGTTAACAGTGGAAAATGCTGAAAAAGCGATTCCTTGCCCCAGGTTAGAAGAAAGACGGCAAATCGGTTAAGAAATACTTCAGTAAACACCAGAAGAGTAAAAAGCATGTAAAGCGACAAACCAGAAAAAAACTCTAACCAGAGACCGGCTACAAAAAAAAGGAAGGCGGACTTAAAAAGAAAGCTTCCAAAAGTGGCAAAAGAAAAAATATCCAGTAAAAGGCCAGATAGAATACAAATACCCAAGCCCAACCAGTTTTGTTTCAGCGCACAGAGCATAACCAGCAAAGGAAGCAGTGAGAAACTTCGGAAAACTTCTCCCCAAGAACCCGAAAGCGAAAAAAGCAAGATTTGAAGTGTCAAAATTCCAGCCAAAAGATGAGCATGCTTTCGTACCAGTTTCACAACTTTTCAACCCTTCTCGCCTACAACCACAAAGACCCTGCTAATAGAGTCAAAATCACAGCTGGGACGCAGAATTATTTCTTTAAAGAGCTGACCCGGTTTTTCTACCACTTCTTCCACTTTTCCTACCACTATACCTTTTGGCATCTCCTCACTTATTCCTGAGGTTACCACCAGGTCACCTTTTTGCACTCCAGCACCCCGGCGGATGTACTCGACGCTGCACAAACCATCACTGCTGCCAACCACCATCCCAATATCTCCGGTCCGCTGCACCAGCACACCTGCCGTAAATGAAGAGCTCAGAATTGTCCTGACCACAGCATAACTGCGATACACTTTTTCCACTCGCCCAACCAGCCCCTGGTAGGTAACCACCGGTAAACCTTTTCTGATTCCCTGTTTCTCCCCCACATCGATAACCAGAATCCCTAACCACTCTTCAGGGTTGCTTCCAATTACTTGAGCAGGCACAACTTCAAAAGGCACCCCTCTTTCGATTTCCTGAGCTTCAACCGCCGCTTCAAGTTTTTGAAGCTTTTCCCGCAACAGGGAATTCTCATTTTCCAGGATGCCTATTTCCATTTTGAGCCGCTGGTTTTCTTCAAGAAGCATCCGCTTCGAAGCAAAGTATGCATAAACGTTTAAAAAAGACCTTTTGACCACCATGCTACCCTGATAAAAACCCTTGCTAACCACCCGCCATTCCTCAACAAAGGGAATACCACCCCTCAAAACTGAAAAAACGAAAAGCTGAAAAGAAATAACAGCAATCACGGCTCCCACAAGATATACTTTTTTCATGAGCGCGAGTCCGCCTTTAACAAATAATAGTCGATTTCCTTCGTAACCTTGAATTTAAACTCGCTGAGCATATTGGGAGTAATTAACACTTTACCTTCGGCATCAATGATGCATATCCCGACTGCCGGGAAATTCTGAACAACCACAGAAAGCGCTTCTTTGCCACCCGCCATCAAAGCAGTAGCCAGAGCATCGCTTAAAGCAGCTTCCCTGGAAACCACTGTTACGCTCCGAAAGTCTCTACAGGGAAAGCCGCTAAAAGGGTTCAAGATGTGAAAATATCTTTTTCCATCGGCAATGAAAAAGCGAAAATAATCCCCAGAAGTCGCCACCGCTCCTTCCTTCAAACTTATACTCCCAATGATACCCTCTCCACGAGGGTCTTTGATTCCAATACGAAACTCCTTTCCGCTGACCAAGACGGTACCCCCTGCATTGATTAAAAAGGTCGAAATTCTCATTTCGCGAAAAAGGGATGATACCTTATCAGCGAGATATCCCTTGCCAATACCCCCCAGGTCAACACTGCCTGAACCCAGAAGTTGGGCTTCGCCGTTTTCGGGGTCAACGATTAAACTGGAATTTTGAACATCCAGAACAAGTTTCCGCACCGTCCTTTCTTCTGGAACTGATGGCGTATCACCAGAAAATCCCCAAGCATCTACCAGAGACGCCATAAAGGGGTTAAAGTACCCTCCCGTTTTTTGCTGTAAAACCAGAGCTTCCTGCAAAACGGAAATGGTGTCAGGAGAAAGCTTGACCCCTTGCCGGGCATTGTTCAAGAGGGAAATCTCGCTCTCCGGAACAAAACGATTCCACTTCCTATCGAGCTCACTAACCAGCTTTTCGATTTCAGGCCTGAGCTTACTAAGCTCGTGAGCTTCAACTCTGACTTCGATGAATGAATCAAATCCGGTAAGATAAAAGGACTCTAAGGAAAATTCCTTCGCCCTCCAAAAAGCAAAAATCAGAGAAACCACTACGAAAGGGAAGGCCAGCAACCAGGTTACAACCTTGAAATTCATCGCCGAACTACGACAGGAAGAGGCTGCCCGCAAAACGCACAGCGATTTCCCCTAAGACCCTCACAGCTAACTCTATAACCGCTTCTTCTTATAACCGCATTACCACAAGAAGGACAGTAAGTGGTAGAAGTCCGGTCTTCAATTACATTTCCCAGATAAACATAACGAAGTTTCTGGGAGGCGATTTCATAAGCTTTATACAATAGCTCCACTGACGTAGGAGGCAAATCCAGCTGGTAAGCAGGAAAATAACGAGAAATGTGCAACGGTAGGTCAGGACTCAGTTCATAAATCCACTGTATCATCTTTTCAAAAGATGCAAAATCATCGTTCAAACCACCAATCAGAAGGTGGGTGATTTCAACATGCACTCCTTTCCGATAAGCACGCTCTATGGTTCTAAGTACCGGCTCCAGCCTTCCACCACAAACCTTTCGGTAAAAATTTTCATCAAAGGATTTAAGGTCTACGTTCATAGCATCAATTAGAGGCAAAATTTCTTCAAGGGGTTGTTCTTCAACATATCCATTGGTTACCAAGACGTTGACCAAACCCTCTTTTTTGGCTAAATAAGCGGTATCAAAAACATATTCCCAAAAAACGAAAGGTTCGTTATAGGTATACGCAATACCCACCGAGCTATATCTCAAGGCAAGCTCGACAACCTTCTGAGGCGGAAGTTCCCTAAGGGGAAAGTCTGCTGCAGAACTCTGCGATATCTCCCAATTCTGGCAAAATAAACAGTGCAAATTGCATCCTACGCTTCCCAAAGAAAGGATGGAAGCACCCGGTAAAAAATGGTATAAGGGTTTTTTCTCTATTGGATCCATGGCCAACGAAGTAACCTTACCGTAAGTAAGAGCAAAAAGCACGCCTTCTCGGTTCTCCCTGACCCGACAATTACCCCTTTTCCCTTCATCAATTAAACAGTGATGGGGACAGAGCAAACAGCGCACTCGTTTATTTTCAAGCTTTTCAAAAAAGCGAGCTTCTCTCATAGATAGTCTTTTCTGAAAAACCTCTCCACCGTAAAACGGTAGATTTTAACAGGCTCATAAGGTGCGATACCAGCTTTGGCCCTGGCAATCCTAATTTGCTCCTCAACGGTGTCAACACCCTCTATATCCGGCAACAACAACCCTTTTCTAAAACCGCTTTCCACGATAATCCCATACTTGCGAGGGTCCAGCTTCTCTAAGCTTTCCACCGGCTCAGGAGGGGATAGGACATCAACGGAGATATCCAGCAATTCAAGCTCTTCGGGCGTTACCGGAGGAAAGCGTGGGTCTTCAAAAGCAGCTCCCACCGCATTGTGAATAACTTCCAAAGCCAGGTTCTCTCGTTGAGGGACAAAAGTCCCTATACATCCCCGCAGTTTACCCTTTTTCTTAAGGGAAACAAAAGCTCCTTTTCTTTCAGTCAACAGAGCAGGATGAATGTCTCGGGGAAGAGGCATAATTGACCCTTTTTCCAAGAAATAAGCAATTGAACGATAGGCAAGATCTGTAATGTCTTTTCCGAACTTGTGATTTCTGGAGCAATGAGCATTCATAAACTCTCCCCCCTCTGCATTAGCTCAAGAAGCCTGCGTCCAATAACCACAGCTTGCCAGTCATCAAAATTCCTTTCAGGAAAGAGTAAAGAACGAGGGATAAGCCTGCGCCACCCCCGAGGAGGATGTTCACGAAAATAGAGCTCTCTCGCTTCTTCGCTGCTCCCTCTCTCGTCAACAAGTGTATAGGGAATTGTTCGTTGCTCGAGAAAGTCAATGACCCGCTCTTTCCCAGTGCCATCACCGACAGCGACTCTGAAAAATTTGCGCTCCGCATTTATTTTATCACACCAGGAGGTAAACTCGGAAAAGGACACAATAGCTTTGGATACTACGTTGCCACCCAGGTCAAGAATGGCCACACCGATCTTTTC
This sequence comes from Candidatus Atribacteria bacterium, assembly GCA_029982245.1. Lineage (GTDB taxonomy): Bacteria > Atribacterota > Atribacteria > Atribacterales > Thermatribacteraceae > Thermatribacter > Thermatribacter velox. Next base: position 22,425 of record JARRBX010000001.1, read on the forward strand.
GCGACCAGGATCGATTGCCAGTATCAACTTCTGGAAGTTCATTGGAAATAAAAAAAGCCCCCATTAAGGGGGCCAACAAAATTCGGTTTACATCTTCTCTCGAGGCACATAGTGAGTATGCAAGAGATGATGCGCTTTCTCTCCATTAGGCTCACCCAAAAACTCTTCATAAAGCTGCTTAACGGCCGGATTTTCGTGAGACTTGCGCAGGGGGAGCTTACGGTCTACTTCATAAATGGCTTCAATGCGTTTCATCCGTACTTCAAGGTTAGTGGGAATAGGCTGGCCACCACCACCAATACACCCTCCAGGACAGGCCATTATTTCAATAAAGTGGTAGTTTGCTTCTCCTGAGCGAACCCGGTCCAGAAGTTTGCGCGCGTTGCCCAGACCATGAGCAACCGCTACATTAACCACGGTTCCATCAATGTTAACTGTGGCCTCTTTAACGCCCTCTATCCCACGCACGTCGTAAAAATCAATTTTACCCAGAGTTTTACCAGTAAGAATTTCATAAACCGAGCGCAAAGCTGCTTCCATAACGCCTCCTGTGGCACCGAAAACCGCAGCAGCTCCAGTGGATATGCCCAGCGGGTCATCAAAATCTTCCTCTGGCATCTCTTTCAAATCAATGCCTTTTTCTTTTAGCATGCGCGCTGCTTCTCTGGTGGTCAACGAGTAGTCCACATCCTGGCAACCGCTGGACTTCATTTCATCACGCTGGCACTCGAATTTTTTGGCCGTGCAAGGCATGATAGAAACAACCACCATGTTGTTGGGGTCGATACCCAGCTTCTGGGCGTAATAGGTCTTGGCCACCGCTCCAAACATCTGTTGCGGCGATTTGCAGGTAGAGACATTCTCCATGAGGTCGGGATAGAAATGCTCCATAAACTTAATCCAACCCGGGCTGCAGGAGGTTATCAGGGGAAGTTTACCACCCTTTTTGAAGCGGTTAATAAACTCGGTTCCCTCTTCGATTATGGTCAAATCAGCCGCAAAGTTGGTGTCAAAAACTTTGTCAAATCCAAGCCTCCTGAAAGCAGCCACCATTTTACCAGTGGAAACCGTTCCCGGTGGCAGCCCAAAAGGTTCCCCAATACTCACTCGTATTGCCGGAGCAGTCTGCAAAATGACAAATTTATCTGGGTCTTCAATGGCATCCCAAACCATTTCAACGTGGCTGACCTCAGACAGAGCACCAGTAGGACAGGAAAGTATACACTGACCACAGTTAACGCACACACTCTGCCCAAGGGGTAATCCTAAAGAGGGGCTGATAATAGTATCAAAGCTTCGATTGGCAAAATCAATCGCAAAAACCGTTTGTACTTCAGCACAGGTACGGACACAGCGACCACAAAGAATACAACGATTAGCATCTCTTTTTACTGAAGGACTGCTCTGGTCAACTTCGTAGGTTTTTCGTTCACCCTGGAAACGAATTTCCCGTACTCCAAATTCATAGGCCAGTTCCTGAAGTTCACAGGAACCATTGCGATCACAGAGCTGGCAATCCAGAGGATGATTGGAAAGCAGAAGTTCGAGATTAGTCTTCCGGGCCTCTCGAACCTTTTTAGAAACAGTCCGGATTTTCATGCCTTCACGAACTGGAGTAACACAAGAAGCCACCAGATTGGGTTGGCCCTCCACCTCAACCACACAAATCCGACAGCCACCCCAGCTACTCAATCCCTCCATATAGCAAAGAGTGGGGATGTGGATTTTTTCCATCTTACAGGCTTCAAGTATGGTAACACCATCAGGAACCTGAACTTCTCTGCCATCGATAAAAATGGTAACCAGTTTTTCACTCACTTCAGTCTTTTTCGCTCCCTCAACAACTTTAGCCATCGATTTCCTCACTCCTCCAATCAATTTCTATTTGGCATAAACCATTTTTTTCTCAAGCTTACAAACGCCCGCCGGACAAGTTTTGCCCTCAACATGGGCAATAAATTCCTCTTCGAAGAACTGAAGGCAGCGCAACAAAGGATTGGGTGCTGCTTGCCCCAATCCACAAAAAGCAGTAGCTTTCATGTTCTCTCCCAGCGCTTTCAGCAAAACAAGGTTTTCTCTGGTTCCCTTGCCCCTCTCGATATTTTCCAGTATTTCAACAATTCGCTTATTGCCGATACGACAAGGCGTACACTTACCACAAGACTCGTGTAAGAAAAACTCTGCAAAGCTTTTTACTACGTCAACGATGCAATGGCTATCATCGATAATCGTGAGTGCTCCTGAGCCCAGAGCAGAATTGTATTTGGGAAGCGTATCAAAAGCCATGGGCACATCCAGAAGTTCCGGTGTCATGGTACCTCCCGAAGGTCCTCCAGTTTGCACCAGCTTAAGACCACGCCCTCCAGGAATACCACCTCCAATTTCAAAAACCAGTTCTCGCAGAGTAATGCCCATAGGCACTTCTATAAGCCCTGCATTAACAATGTTACCAGTAAGGGTAAACACCTTGGTACCGGGACAAGTAGGAGTACCAATGTTTTTAAACCATTTCGCACCATTGAGAATTATGGGGGGTATGTTGGCCAAGGTTTCCACGTTATTGATAACAGTAGGTTTACCCCACAAGCCTTTCTGGGGAGGATAAGGAGGCTTGATGCGGGGTTCACCTCTCCCGCCTTCTATAGAATTAAGAAGTGCTGTCTCTTCCCCACAAACGTAAGCTCCAGCTCCTTTGCGAATCTTAATATCAAAACTAAAACCTGAACCCAGGATGTCCTCTCCCAAAAGGCCATATTCTCGAGCCTGATCAATGGCTTTCTCCAAATGTGCAATGCTTTGAGGATACTCTGCGCGTACATATATGTATCCTTTCGAAGCTCCAACCGCATAGCCCGCTATGGCCATTGCCTCGATAATGGAATGCGGATCGCCCTCAAGGATTAACCTGTCCTTAAAGGTGCCTGGTTCCCCCTCGTCCGCATTGCATACCACGAATTTTTGCTCACCAGGAGCTTTGTAGGTGAATTCCCATTTCAGCCCGGTCGGAAAACCTGCCCCACCACGGCCCAAAAGACCCGAAGCCTTTACCTCCTCTATCACATCCAGGGGTTCCATCGAAGAGAGCACCTTGGCCAGAGCCTGATACCCGTCACGGGCAATGTAATCTTCTATGTTATTAGGGTCTATAAAACCACTGTTGCGCAAGACCACCCTCCGCTCTTTTTGAAGCGGAAAAGTTGATACCAGCTCACCAACACCACCAGAGGAAGGCATTTTAAAGCGCAGTTCCTCTACCACGCGACCTTTAAGCAGATGTTCTTCAACTATTCTTGGAACATCCTGGGGGTGGACCGGAGCGTAGATGACGTTGTCGGGATATATTACCACAAAAGGCGAAGGTATTTCACTCCCCAAACTCCCAGTCTCCAGCACTTGTACTTCTTGCGAAAGACCTCGTCTTTTGATCTCTGCAGAGAAGAGTTCCTTAATCTGCAAAGCCCCCAGGGGTACAGAATTGCTGCTTACTTCCACAAGCACATGCGCCCTGTAAAGCATACTCATCCCCCTTCACTGACGGTAAAGAGCCAGTATCTCCCGGATTCTTCCTTCCGAAAGATTACCGTAAGTCGTTTCATTAATCATCATAGCAGGAGCAACACCGCAAACTCCCAGGCAGCTGGTAACTTCAAGGGTAAAAAGACCATCCCTTGTGGTTTCTCCTTCTTTTATGCCCAACTCTTTCTTTAAAATTTTAATCACATCAGTTGCACCCCTAACATGGCAGGGAGTGCTCTTGCAAACTCGTATCACATACTTACCCACAGGTCTGGTTTCCAAAAAGGAGTAAAAAGTAGCCACTCCATACACCTTGCTTGCTGGAACACCCAGCTTTTTGGAAACTCTCTGAAGTACAGGTTGGGGTAAATATCCAAACTTAGCATTCAAATCTTGCAGGATACACAGGAGAGGGGTTTCCTCTCCTACATAGCGGTCAATTATCTGGTCTACCTCTTCAAAAAGCTTGTCGTCAACAGTAATAGCGCCCATCATCCCTCTTCCTCCTCAACCATTGCCATTTGCTGATACTTCTTCATTACTTTCTCGAGATCACAGCGCAAGCAACGCTCGGCTTCCAGACGCGCAGCTTCCTCATCCAGACATAATTTAACCTCGGCAAAACTGCATACTCTTTCCCTAACTGGAATCTCGCGTGGCTTCACACGAGGAATTTCTTTTATCACTGGTGGTTCTTCTATAATCGAAGGACGTTCAGGTTGCACCACCAACTCCTCTTCCTCGCCTTTCACCTCTTTGAGATAATCATGTATACTAAAAGCAGCCTTTTTGCCACAAGCCATAGCGCTTACAACCGTTGCTTCAGCACCAATCATATCTCCACCAGCAAAAACACCGGGTAAAGAAGTGGAAAGAGTATACCTATCCACAACCACGTTGCCGCGATGATCCAGGGTAATACCTTCAGCAAATCCCTCCAGATTCGGAGCTTGACCCACGGCTGCCACCACCAGATCGCAATCCAGGACAACTTCTGCACCTTCAATAGGTACCGGTCTTCTTCTCCCGCTACGGTCGAACCCAGAGAGACGCATCCTCTGCAATTTTATACCCTTGACATTCCCTTTTTCATCACCCAGAATTTCCAGAGGAGCCATCAAGAAGTGGAACACAATGCCTTCCTTTTCTGCATCTTCAATTTCCTCGTACAGAGCGGGCATCTCCTCACGAGTTCTGCGATATACCACGTTTACCTCTTCAGCACCCAATCTCAAAAGCGTCCGCGCAGCGTCCATAGCAGCGTTACCACCACCAACTACCACTGCTTTTTGGGGAGCCTCCACAGGCTCGCCAAGATTAACCTTTTTGAGGAGATCCAGGGCAGGGATAACACCCTTCAAGTTCTCCCCAGGAATGCCAAGTGGCATGCTCTTCCAGGCTCCTATAGCCAGGAACACCGCATCATAGTTTTCTCGCAACTCCTGCAACGTAAAGTCCTTGCCCAAACACTTATTAGGCTGAAAGTCTATTCCCATAGCCTGGAGCTGCTTTAGGTCATAGTCCAGAGCCTCTCTCGGCAAGCGATAAGGAGGAATGCCCACCGCCAGCATTCCACCAATCACAGGAAGAGCTTCAAAAACAGTAACCGAATATCCCTTCCGAGCCAGGAAGTAAGCACAGGTAAGGCCTGCGGGACCAGAACCAACTATAGCTACTTTAGCATCGCGCTTTCTTTCCATAACCACAGGCAACATTAAACGGTTCACTCGAGCGTAATCAGCCACAAAACGTTTCAAGTCATCTATGGCAACTGGTTCATCAAGCTGGCTGCGGCGACATTTAGCTTCGCAGTAGCGGTTGCAAACCCTTCCACAAACCGAAGGAAGAGGATTGTCCTCACGGATAATCTGCAACGCCCCAATGTAATTTCCTTCTTTAATTTGTGCAACATATCCAGGAACGTCTATGCCCAGAGGACAGGCATGCTGACAGGGAGCTCTGAACAGCGGACGACAGACAACAGCAGGGCATCGTTTTTCCCGTATATGAGCTTCATATTCATCTCTGAAGTAGAGCAAAGTGCTCAAAACCGGATTAGGAGCAGTCTGTCCTAAACCACAAAGAGCAGTCGCTTTTATCTGTTTGGCCAAGTCTTCAAGTAATTCAATGTCTCCCTCTCTACCTTCGCCGTTGGTAATCCTCTGCAAAATTTCCAGCATCCGCTTGGTGCCTATACGGCAGGGCGTACATTTACCACAGGACTCATCCTGAACAAATTCCAAGAAGAAACGAGCAAGGTCAACCATACAGGTATCCTCATCCATTACGATGAGACCACCTGAACCCATGATTGCTCCCAGCTCCTTAAGTGAGTCATAATCTATTTCAACGTTAAGGTACTCGCAGGGAATGCACCCTCCAGAAGGACCGCCAATCTGTACTGCTTTGAGTTTCTTTTCGCCTCGAACCCCTCCACCAAGGTCATAGACAATTTCACCAAGAGTAATTCCCATGGGAACCTCAACAAGACCAGTGTTCTGAATATCTCCAGCAAGTGCAAAAACTTTGGTACCTTTGCTTCCTTCAGTACCAATGGCTCTGAACCAATCTGCCCCATTCAAGATGATAGGAGGAATGTTGGCATAAGTTTCCACATTGTTAATTAAGGTTGGTTTACCCCACAGGCCCTCAGAAGCTGGGAAAGGAGGTTTGGGTCGGGGCATTCCTCTCTTTCCCTCTACAGAAGCGATAAGGGCAGTCTCTTCACCACACACGAAAGCACCAGCCCCAATTCTTATTTCTATGTCAAAATTAAAGCCCGTCCCCAGAATGTTTTCGCCCAAAAGACCATACTCTCTGGCCTGCTCAATAGCGTGTTGCAAGCGCTCCACGGCCAGCGGATACTCAGCTCGCACATAAACATACCCCTGAGAGGCTCCAACTGCATAACCCGCTATGGCCATGGCTTCGAGAACCGAATGAGGGTCTCCCTCAAGTATGCTACGATCCATAAAAGCACCTGGATCGCCCTCATCAGCATTACAGATAACATATTTTTCATCTCCAGGTGACTTTCGGGTAAATTCCCATTTCAGCCCGGTCGGAAAACCTGCCCCACCACGGCCTCTCAAACCGGATTTTTTTACTTCTTCAATGACTTCTTCAGGAGTCATTGAAGAAAGCACCTTGGCCAGAGCCTGATACCCGTCACGGGCAATGTACTCCTCGATATTTAAAGGATTAATAAAACCACTGTTGCGCAGGGCGATTTTAACCTGCTTTTTGAAAAAATCGATTTCCTGAATAAACTTACGTCTTTCATCTTCAGAAGGCTGATAAAGAAGCCTATCTACAACTCTTCCCTTCAAAAGGTGCTCTTCCACTATTTCCTGCACATCTTCAACGGTCACCCTCTGGTAAAAAACCCCTTCCGGATAAATGATCATCAAAGGACCAAGATTGCAGGGACCAACACACCCGGTTTCTATCAAACGGACCTCATTATCCAAACCGTTTTTTTGAAGTTCTTTTACTAACGCCTCTTTTACCTTAAGTGCACCCGAAGAAATACAGGCTGCACCAGCACACAAAAGCACCTGACACCTTTCCATCCCATTCATAACGTTACCTCCCAACCTCTTCTCTATTCGGTGTGAATTACCCATTCACCCACAATTTGACCATTGACAAGGTGCGAAACCACAACTTGCCTTGCCTTCTCTGGGGTTAAGTTCCCATAGAGGACCTTTTGTGAACCATTCTCAACGCTTATCAAGGGTTCTCTATCGCAGAGACCAATACACCCCGCCTGAGTCACTACCACGTCTTTCAGGTTGCGCCTGCTTATTTCATCCAGGACCGCAGACATAATTTGCCTGGCTCCTGCAGCAATGCCACAGGTTCCCATGTGCACCGTAACCTTATACTTTGCTTTCCCTTCCCGTAGAGCAACGTTTTTTTGAGCTTCCTCCTTAATTCTTTTGAGGTCCTCAATGCTTTTAATTTTCATCATTTACGCCTCCTTCTCGAAAAGACTTTTCCTGAAAATTAATCCACTCCTTAACAGCCGGCAAGACAGCTGGTAAATCCTCAGGGTTATCCACTCCAAGATACTCTAAGAGTTCCTTGCTACTAAAACGCCACTCAACGCCATCCACGTTATGTACAAACTCAAACTCTACTTCTGGGTTGGCAACAATCAGAGCAACCAGAGTCTCGGCAATATCGCCAAGCGGAGGAAGGTCAATGTGGCTCCTTTTAAAGGTGACAATCAGCTCGGTTCCCTTGCCTTTCTGAGAACTCAAACGGACATTTCCTTCGCACTGTTCAGCAAGCTGCTTGATGAGCGGAAGTCCCAAACCGATTTTTTTCCTCTTGTTTTGACCAGTAAAAAAGGGATCAAAAACGTGCTTCAAGACATGCTCTTCCATACCTCTACCGTTGTCCTTAATAAGCAACTGCAAGGTGTCAGAAGACGTATCCTCAAAAACACCAATAGTCACTTTACTGGCCCCAGCTCGAAGAGAATTTTCAACCAGATCCAGAATATGAAGAGAAAGATCTTTCATTCACCTGTTCATCCGGTACCTCAGGTGTAATTGCTAATAATTTCCATAATCTGAGAAGGATTCACTCTTTTATGAACATCGTTGTCTATACGCACCACTGGCGCAAGACCGCATGCTCCAGCACAGCGCATCACTTCAACCGAATAAAGACCATCCTCAGTAACCTCCCCAACCCCTATTCCCAGCTCTTTCTGAATCTTGTCCAGGATTTCCTGTCCTCCCCGCACATAGCAGGCAGTACCCAGACACACCTGAATAACATGCTTTCCACGCGGTTTCATAGAAAAGAAGTGGTAAAAAGTTACCACTCCATAAACCTCGCTAAGAGGAACATCAAGTTCACGCGCAACGATTCTTAGCACCGAAGGTGGTAAATAACCAACTATGTTTTGCACCGCATGCAAGGCTTGGATAAGAACACCCTTTTTCCCTTTAAAGCGGGATAAAACACCAAGCAAGGTGTCTTCAAGTTCAGAAGAAATCTCCATATCTCTGGTTCTTTCTTCTACTTCAAGGTTAGCCACCACTATCTCCCCCTAAAACAAATTTCTCACCCAAACTTTGGGTTATTATAAACCGAATTTCAAAAAAAGTGAAGCAAATCACTTATCAATTTTAAAATTATTTAATTTTTACCGCCCATATCTTGTTTACTACCTTTCCAGGCTCGAATCCGCAATTAAATGCTCACTTTTTCTAATTTTCGAAAACGAATCTGATTGCTGTCATCAAGATATGCTTCTATAACATCTCCTTCTTGAAAGGTACCTCTTATGAGCTCACCAGAGAGGGGAGCTTCTATTTGTTTTTGAATCAATCTCCGCAAAGGTCGGGCCCCATAATCGGGGTCATAGCCTGCTTCAGCAAGGAACTCCTTGACCTCTTCTGCAAGAACCAGGTCCATACCTTGTTCTTGCAACCGCTTTCGCAACCTGGACACCATAAGATCAACGATTTTTTTAATATCTTCTTTGCGCAAAGGATTAAATACCACTATTTCATCAATGCGGTTAATAAACTCGGGCTTTAATCTACTATGCACTTCCTCTAAAACCTTGTTTTTTACCCTCCGCAGTTCTTCCGTGTTTTCAGGGTCAACATTTCTGAAATAGTGACTGCCCAGATTAGAAGTCATTATAATGACCGTATTCTTAAAATCAACTGTTCTACCCTGACCGTCGGTCAGTCTTCCGTCATCAAGAATTTGCAAAAGGATGTTAAAAACATCGGGATGTGCCTTCTCTATTTCGTCAAAAAGAATCACCTGATAAGGTCTTCTTCGCACTACCTCGGTTAATTGGCCACCTTCTTCATAACCCACATAACCAGGAGGTGCACCTATCAGGCGAGCAACAGAGTGCTTTTCCATATACTCAGACATATCAATCCGCAAAAGCGCGTTTTCATCTCCAAACAGGAACTCAGCCAGGGTTTTAGCCAGTTCGGTTTTACCCACACCGGTAGGACCAAGGAAAAGAAAAGAGCCAACTGGTCTGTTCGCCTCAGCTATACCAGCACGAGAACGCCTTATCGCTTCAGCAACTGCTCTCACTGCCTCTTCCTGGTCAATTAAGCGCTTGTGGAGTTCATCTTCCATTCGGATTAACCTTTCTTTCTCTTTTTGAAGTAAACGTCCAACCGGAATACCAGTCCAGCTGGAAACTACTTCTGCTATGTCTTCCTCACTTATCACTTCATTAATTCTTTTGTTTTGCATCCACTCTTCCTTCGCTTTAATATATTCGCTTTGCAGGGCTTCAGCTTCGTCCCTGAGACGAGCTGCCTTTTCATACTCCTGCGCCTGTACCGCTGCCATACCTTCTTTAGCAAGCTCCTGCAGTCGTTCTTCCATTGCCTTGATTTCAGGAGGAACACTTTGCAGTTCTATTCTCTTTTTACTGGCTGCCTCATCAAGAAGGTCAATAGCTTTATCGGGTAAAAAGCGATCAGTAATATATTTGTCCGACAGACGACAGGCTGCATCAATTGCTTCGTCACTGATTTTCACCTTATGGTAGGCTTCATACTTGTCTCGCAAACCTCTCAAAATTTCTTTACTCTCTTCAACAGAAGGTTCGGAAACGAAAACCGGCTGAAATCTTCGCTCCAAAGCAGGATCTTTCTCAATATATTTACGGTATTCATCAAGAGTGGTAGCTCCGATACACTGGAGCTCTCCTCGAGCTAACGCTGGCTTGAGCATGTTAGCAGCGTCAATGGCCCCTTCTGCCGCTCCAGCCCCCACCACGGTGTGTAGTTCGTCTATAAACAGGATAATTTTGCCCTGTGACTTCTGAACTTCTTCAAGAACCGACTTTAGACGCTCCTCAAATTCTCCTCTGAACTTCGCTCCCGCAAGTAGTGCACCCATGTCAAGAGCAACAATTCTCTTCCCTTTCAAACTCTCTGGGACGTTTCCTTGTACAATTCTTTGAGCAAGACCCTCCACGATGGCTGTCTTGCCCACACCAGGATCACCAATCAAAACAGGGTTGTTTTTAGTTCTTCGAGAGAGAATCTGAATAACTCTTTGAATTTCTTTATCCCTACCTATTACTGGATCCAGCTTGCCCTCTTTAGCCAGCTGAGTCAGGTCCCTGCCATACTTTTCAAGCGCCATATACTTCCCTTCCGCATACGGATCATCCACTCTTCTCTGCCCCCTTATTTCCTGAAGTGCTCGGTAAATCTTCTCAACATCCAGACCATAAGCCTTCAGGATACGATGGCTCGCCCCGCTTTCCTCCCGTGCAACAGCAATCAGAAGGTGCTCTACACCCACATAGGTGTCTTTAAGCCTCTGGGCTTCCTCAATAGCACCATCCAGAACCGATTTTGCTCGTGGCGTCAGGTAAATCTGCAACTCTGAACCATGCTGATAAACCTTGGGCAGGCGCTCTAAAGCATCTTCAAGCTCTCGCTGCAAAACCTGGGGGTCAACACCACAGCGAGAAATTATCTGTGAAGCCAAGCCTTCTGGTTGTTTTAAAAGAGCGAGAAGAATATGCTCTACATCAAGCTGGTTATGATGGGACTCTATGAGAATATCCTGAGCAATAGAAATCACTTCACGTGCCTTTTCTGTAAAACGATCAAACTGCATCGCTCAAACCTCCTTCTCTTAGGAAATTTATTCATCTCAAATGCCAATTATTAAGAAACCAAATTAAGTCTCGGATTTTCGTGTCTCAAAGTAGCCAGTTCTTGGAACAACTCTTTTTCCTTAGCGCTTAACTGGCGAGGTAAAACTACCTGTACTTTGACTAGCAAATCGCCTTTTTCCTTAGTTTTAGGATCTACAAAACCCAAACCCTTTAAGCGCAACACAGTACCATTTTGGGTTTCAGGAGGAATTTTCAATCTGACTTTTTTACCATCTAAGAGAGGAATTTCAACCTCCGCTCCAAGCAAAGCTTCATAAAGAGTTACCGGTAAATCCAGGCTCAAATTCGAACCTTCTTTACGGAAAACTGGATGGGGTTTTATTTTGATCCGCAAATAAAGATCTCTACCACCAGCAACACCTGGGATGCGCAGCTTTGACCCATCATCCAGGCCTGGAGGTATGGTTACATTAACTGTTTTGCTTTTCCTAATTACTCCTTCTCCATTACAAGATGAACACACTCCAAAGTTACCACTTTTACCAGTACCAGAGCAGGCACTACATATTTCATCAAAGGCAACTTTTATATTTCTGGTGGTCCCCCGATACACTTCCTCCAGACTAATTTCCACTTCATGGGTAGGTTCTGAAGTCGGAGTTTCTTTTTTAGTAGTATGCTCTGCAAAAGGACTGCTCCGATAGGTACGATATACCCTGAATCCTCTCCCAGAAGGTCTCTCTGAAGAAAAAATATCACCGAAGAGTATTTTGAAAAAGTCGCTAAAATCTTCAAAGCCACCCCACTCTGCCTGTGCCTCACCCGCAGTATAATACCGTTGTCCAGAAGCCCCATACTTGCGATAAAAATCTTGCCAGAACTGCTCCGTATTTTGTTGTCCATAGGTATTCCAGGCGGCTCCAAGTTCATCATACCTTTTTCGTTTTTCGGGGTCACTCAAAACCTCATAGGCTTCATTAATTTCCTTGAATTTTTTTTCTGCTTCTTTATCGCCTGGGTTCAGATCTGGATGATATTTTCTTGCCAGTCGCCGATAAGCGCGTTTTATTTCCTTTTCATCAGCGTTTCTATCAACTCCCAGTATTTTGTAGTAATCTTTAAATTCCATACCGCCACCAACCATCCTTACGGGTTAATTTTACCTTCTTTGACCTTCACGAGCATTATAATATCTCCCCTGCAAGTTGTCAACAAAACACTACCTCGAACTTATTGAATACCAAGAACTTTTGGAAAGTCCAAGCAGAGGAAACCCTTATAAGAAAGATACCAGAAAAAAAGCAGTAAATAAAGCCCAAGTAAAACCGAAAAAATCTGGACCATAAGTGGGATAGATAGTTCGACCCCTGTGCAGGTTAAAAACTACAAACCAAGCTCCTGGCTTTTCTCTTTCATAGCTGCAAGAGAAAGGGAAAGAAAATCCTCAAGAGAAAGCCCCAATTTTTCGCAACTTCTTATCTGCTCCCGGTCAGCACCCCTGGCAAAACTCTTTTCCTTAAAGCGATTCAACAGGAAGTCCAGATCAAGGGGAGCCAATTTCTTTTGAGGATGAATAAGCGCACAGGCTACGATGAAACCGCTGGTTGGGTCTACACAAAAAATAGCCCATTCCAGCTTGTTCTGAGGGGAAAAACCCGTCGCTGGATTGTGTGCCTTAATGGCCCTCAAGACTTCCTCTCCCAATCCTAAATCAGCAAGCATTTCCGCGCCAACTAATCCATGATAAGCGGGATTGTCCTTAGTCTGCTCATAATCAATATCGTGCAGAAGACCCACCAGTGACCACGAAGTAGGATCTTCCCCCAATTTTCGAGCAAGCGCAGCCATAATGCTTTCACAAGCAAGAGCGTGTTTGATAAGATTTGGGTTTCTGAGGTGCTTTTCCAAAAGCCTTATTGCTTCTTCTCTTTCCAAACTATCCACCTCGCAAATATTGAAGAGGATTCACCGCTTTATTGTTAACCCTCACTTCAAAATGGAGATGATAGCCAGTAGCATTGCCAGTGCGTCCCACCCGGGCAATAGGGTCTCCACGATTAACCCGTTCCCCTCGAGTAACCAGATTAGCCGAGTTATGTGCATAAAGCGTTTGAAAACCATTAGGATGAGAAATAATAACCACTCTTCCATAACCACTCATCCAGCCACTATAGGTTACCACACCACTTTGGGCTGCCCTGATAATCGAGCCAGGAGGAGCTGCAATATCTATTCCATAGTGAAAGTTCCTACTCCTTCTTCCAAAGTACGAAGTAATGCGTCCCCGAAGTGGCCACGTAAAGCCTCCCCCACCTCCGTAATTTGGAGCAAGGTGGGAAGGAATACGAATTTTCTGGCCAATCCTGAGTATACTCCGCTCCGTTAAACCATTCACACTCGCCAGAAGCTCAATAGAAACCTTAAACCTTCGAGAAATTGACCACAGGGTGTCACCTTTTTGAATCTCGTAAATTACGTAATCTTGAGAAAAAGTAGTAACTTTCTGAGCAGGAGGGATAACCAGACTCTGGCCAACTTTTAGCTTATCAGGGTTAGAAAGATTATTGGCCACAAGAAGTGAGTTAATGGAAACTCCGAAACGGCGAGAGATTGACCACAAAGTATCACCTGGGCACACCTCATAGACTTGCATCTCCTGTTCTTTTTCACTGACAACAGCTGGATGCTCTGGGGATTCAACTTTTTGCAGCTCTCCAAGAGGAATTACGAGCTCCATACCCACTTGCAAAACCGAGTTCTCATCAAGCCCGTTTGCTTCCATGATGCTGCGCATGTCCACCCCGTAAAAACGAGAAATCAACCAGAGCGATTCTCCCTTCTGAACCCGGTGTTTCGTAGTAGCAGTAAGAAGCTCCTCTCTCTTCTGCCCATCACCAGCTTGTGGCGCTTCTCCAGTAGGGATAACAATAGTTTGACCTTCTCTGAGAATACTTTGTTCACTTAACCCGTTTGCTTCCATCAAGCTTTTCAGTGATACCCCAAAAGACCTGGATATCGTCCAAAGAGTATCTCCAGGCCTCACCTGGTAGTTAACCCGAGGGGAATCATTCACCGAGGGGATGACCAGCTCAGTTCCAACCTGCAAAATACTGTCTTCGGTCAAACCGTTAGCCTTCATAAGCTTCTCAAGGGAAACCCCATACTTTCTGGAAATTACCCAGAGTGTATCGCCCGGCTTCACCACATAATGCACGTCAGAAGGCCAGGCAGAAACAGTTAGGAAAAGCAGGGTCAAACTTATAGTAAAAAATGCCAGAAAATTCCGGATTTTCAGCATTTTTTAACTCCAAGAATCGCTTTCATTCCCGAAACCTGGAACTCTTCTTTAAAAATCTGGTTGCCATCAATTTTACCAAAAACAATTTCTTTGGCCAGAACTTCTTCTCGAATCAAGGGTGCAAGTTCAAGAAAAACTTGTTTTAACGGCTCCGCTGTGGAGTCATCAACCAAAAGCACTATGCGGTCGGTAATCTCAAAACCCGCTTCCTTGCGCATTAACTGTACACGATGGATAACGTCCCTAACTATTCCTTCTTTCCTGAGTTCCTCATCTAAAGCTGCATCAAGGATAACCGCATATTTACCCGCACTTTCCATGTGCAAAGTGCCCGTTGTTTTAAGAAGAACCTCAACCTCCGAATGCGATAAAACAATCGGTCCGTCCTTCAAATGGAGAACAAGCTCTCCCTGCTCAAACAAACGCAGAGCTTCGTCTCGTGAGCATTTAGTCAAAAAACTGGCGATTTCCTTAACTTTTTCTCCAAACCGAGGACCTAATTCTTTAAAGTTGGGTTTCAAAACGATTTGTACCTCTTCAGGCAAGTGCTCAAGCCAGTCCACCTGTTTAACATTAAGTTCCTCTTTCAATAAATTTTCGAATTGGCGTGCGCGTTCTCGCTCACTTACCTCAGGCACAACCAGCAAAGCTCTTCTCAGAGGCTGGCGGAGTTTGATGTTGATTTTGTTACGGACTGACCTACCCAAGTTAGCAAGCGTTCGCACTACCTCCATGGTGGCAACAAGTTCTTTGTCCAACAATTCTTCCCGAGACAAAGGGTAATCTTCAAGATGAACACTCTCCCTTCTCTGCTGAATCTTCTGCGTTAAACGCTGATAAGCAAGCTCAGCAGCAAAGGGAATAAAAGGAGCCATTAAGCGGCTCAACTCAAACAACACTCTAAAGAGCGTTTTATAGGCACTTTCTTTATCTTCGTCCCAACCTTCCTTCCAGAAACGTCTTCTTGAACGCCTTATATACCAGTTACTCAAATCCTCCACCACAAAGTATTCAATGGCCTTAGCAGCTTTGGAAATTTCAAAAGATTCCAGGCAGCTTCTTACCTCGTTTATCAAAAAGTGGAGACGAGCAACAATCCAGCGGTCAAAAACGTTGCTCCTCTCGATATCCCATTCTGGAAGGTACACAGGTTCAAAGCCGTCGATATTAGCATAGGTAACGAAAAAGTTAAAAACATTCCAGAAGGTACTGAAGAACTTACTGAACACCTCACCCAGCGCCTTTTTGCCAAAACGTTTGGGCATCCAGGGAGGAGAAACTGAGAAAACGTACCAGCGTAGCACATCAGCACCATACATGGAAATCAGTTCCCAGGGGCTAATCACATTACCAATGTGCTTACTCATTTTCTGCCCCTTTTCGTCCAAACCAAGCTCGGTTACCAAGCAGTTGCGATAGGCAGGAGACGCAAATAACAGAGTAGCCAGCACATGCAAGCTGTAAAACCAGCCTCGAGTTTGGTCTATGGCCTCGCATATAAAATCAGCCGGGAAACTCTGTGCAAACTCTTCCTGATTCTCAAAAGGGTAATGATATTGCGCCACAAACATCGCACCCGAATCAAACCAGCAGTCGATGACTTCCCTGACCCGACGCATAACACCAGAACAATGAGGACACTGTATAATAACCTCATCCACATAAGGGCGATGTAACTCAATACTGTCAAGCCTTTTCAAAGATCGAGAGCGAAGCTCGGCTATGGAACCTATGGCCTCTTTAGAATTACAGTTTTCACAAACCCATATATTCAGAGGTGTTCCCCAATAGCGCTCCCGAGAAAGAGCCCAGTCAACCACGTTTTCAAGAAAATTCCCAAACCTTCCTTCCTGAATATGAGGTGGAAACCAGTTGATTTTGCGATTATTCTCGATAAGGAGATCTCGGAAGGCAGTAGTCTTAATAAACCAGCTTTCCTTGGCGTAGTACAAAAGAGGCGTATCACACCTCCAGCAAAAAGGATAAGTGTGACGATACGTCTCTGCTCGGAAAAGCTTATTTTGCTCTCTCAGGTATTCAATAATCAAGGGGTCTGCATCCTTAACCCACATTCCCTTCCAGAGAAACACTTCATCAGAATAAGTGCCGTCAGGTTTAACTGGTTGTAAGACGGGAAGGTCATATTCTCTGGCCAAAGCCATATCATCTTCACCAAAGGCAGGGGCAATATGCACGATACCCGTTCCTTCTTCTGTAGAAACAAAATCTGCTCCAAAGACCTGATAACCCTTCTCAGCCTTCAGAAAGTCCATCAAAGGTTCATAACGTAACCCAATTAAGTCCTTACCTTTCAAGGAACGAACAACTTTGAACTCTTTTCTTTCTTCAGGGGTGAAAATGCGCTCAAAGCCTTGCCGGCTAAGGATAAACCTTTCCTGAGAAGTAAGGTGTTCTACCTCGAGATACTCAAGTTCTTTCCCCACCGCAAGCGCAACATTGGCCACCAAGGTCCAGGGGGTTGTAGTCCACACCAGGAAATACACCTTTTCCCGCCCAGCAATCTTAAACTTAACAAAAATACTGGGGTCTTCAGTATCACGATATCCAAGCGCCACTTCGTGGCTGGAAAGCGAAGTGCCACAACGAGCACAGTAAGGAAGCACTTTGTGGCCCTGATAAAGTAAGCCTTTATCCCAAAGTTGCTTCAAAACCCACCACAAGCTCTCTATGTAATCATTATCAAAGGTAATATAGGGATTATCAAGGTCCATCCAGATGCCCATTCTCTCGGTGAGCTTTTCCCATTCCCGAATGTACTTCAATACACTTTCTTTACATTTTTTGTTGAAGCGGTCAATTCCATACTCTTCAATCTGAGGCTTACCAGAAATTCCCAGTTCCTTTTCAACTTCAAGTTCTACCGGCAAACCATGGGTATCCCAACCTGCTTTTCTGGGAACGTAATAACCACACATCGTCTTATAGCGGGGAATGAGATCCTTTATGCTCCTTCCAATCACGTGTCCGGCATGAGGATAGCCATTGGCAGTGGGAGGACCTTCATAAAAAACAAAACGAGGGCTCTGCTCGCGTTGTTTAAGGCTTTTCTCAAAAATCGAGTTTCGCTTCCAGAACTCCAGAATTTCCTCTTCAAATTTCCCCCATTCTGTTTTAAGGTCCACTTGCTCAAACACTACTCCTTCACCTTCCTTTATAATCAGCTGTTTTTCAACCAAAACAGGATTATCTGCATACCATAAACAAAACAGTTCTCAAGTGCTAAGCTTTGGCATCCACTCTTATTGGCTCTACAATCATCCAAGGCAAAAGCCACCTGCCATAAACCCAGCGAGCATCTCTGGAAACTTCTTGAATGTTTTTAAGGGCTTCAAAGGCATTGCCGCTAATCATCACATTTTTGACTCTTCCCCGTATTTCTCCGTCCTCAACGTAGAAACCCAGGTTTACATTGCAAGAAAAGTGTCCAGCAGAAACATTACTCTGACCTAAACCCAGAACGCTATCTACAATCAATCCTTTTTCCAGCTCTTCAATAAGGGTCTCCTGGCTCCTTAACCCTCCCTTAACCTTAACACAGGAAAGCTCGGGATAGGGAAGAGTTCGATAGGATTGTCTGAAACCATTCCCAGAAGGCTCAACGCCTTCCAGAAAAGCAGAAAAAAGATCCCAAAAGGCTGACTTGACTTCTCCAGCCACAATCAGTTCCCTCTCTCGGACAGTCATAATTCCTTCATCATCAAAAGGACAGGAACCCAGTGTCCAGGCTTCGTAAGGCACTTCAGCAAGAGATAGAAGTGGCGAAAAAACCAGTTTCCCCAATTTGCCCTTCAGAAAAGAGCGATTAAAAGCAATATTTCTGCCGTTCAAAGCGTAAAAAAGAGGATAAAGTAAAACCAGCAAACCCTGGGGAGTGAAAAGAACAGGATAAGCTCCACCTTCAACCCTACATTCCTTCTGCGAAAATTCCAATCTGAAAAATATCTCGCTGATAAAGTGGTCAAGATCGATATCACGATTACCCCAAAATCTCTCTACAGAGAATTCCAGGATATCTGATTCCCTGGTCAAATTCACTTCAGCTTCTATTCCAAAAAAGGTTCGTTCGAAAGAAAGCATCTCCTGATGATGATTCACAAGCCCTTTCTTTTCCGTACCAGCTTTTACACTGAGATTTAAAACCACTTCTGGATATTCTTCCCTGATGCGGTCGATGACATAAGTTCCTATCTCTATCATCTCGGTAAAGTCAATATCAACCACCCGTCGGTCCACAAAGCTATCCCAACCCTTTAAAACGGGATACGAGGGTAGAGTGTACGCTACCTGGTCACCAAACTTGCTGATTGAGCAGGCCTTCTCCAGCATCTCCTCAAAAAGAGAGGGAGAATTAAAGGCCACAAAACCCAGCCTGCCCTCGTTGTTGATAACCCTGAGTCCAAACCCATCAGAGTCCTCGACCTCACACTGCCTTAAAATGCCACCCTCAAAACGAACGGTCTTTGACCTTACCTTGGCACGATAAAGGTCTCCCGCCATACCTTTACTGGCAAGCTTCTCCAATCCAGAAAACATTACTCGCTCCCTCCCACGAGCGTTTCCCTCAACCTGACATGGGGACTACCGGTGGGGGTAGGCAAACCCATCTGCAAGCCCTTACCACACCCACCCAGCTCATTCCAAACAAAATCATTAGCAATACAGTCAATTTTTTGAAGGGTTTCAAAAAGATTACCACTTAAAACAAAATTTTTAACCATATCGGTAATTTTCCCATTCTCGATTAAAAAGCCGTATGCGGGAGAAAAGGTAAAAAGCTCCAGTGCCGTATTGCCACCCAAGTACTCTACGGCATACACTCCTCTTTGTATATCTCCAAAAAGTTCTTCTTTCGATGTTTTTCCGCTTTCAATAGCCGTGTTAGTCATCCTAACCAAAGGAGCATACATAAACCCTACCGTACGTGCGTTACCGGTTAATTCCTCCTGCATGGAAAAAGCAGTCTCTCGGGAGTGCAATCGGCCCGTCAAAATACCCTCACGAATGAGATAGGTTTTGCGAGTAGGAATTCCCTCATCATCATAAGGCGAAGACCCTCTCAAACCATCTACGCTCCCATCATCAAAAACTGAAAGCAATGGTGAGGCAACTCTTCGGCCTAGAGTCATTTCCTTTTTAAGTCGCTCGTTATGGTAGAGAAAATCGGCTTCACTAAGATGCCCAAACGCTTCATGAATGAAAACACCCGCTAGGGTAGGATCCAATACTACGTCATATACCCCACCAGGCAAAGGTCTGGCCTCAAGAAGAGATGCCGCGCGAGCAACCACTTCTTTCGCCAGAGCCTCAAGCCCTTTCACCGCTTCTAACCCTGCTCTTCTGGCCACTCCATTGCGATAAAGCTCGATGACATCCCCTTTCCTGCAAACCGCAGTAAAAACCATACTGATATCTGGCTTTTCCAGATGGAGCAGCGTCCCGTCTGAATTTGCCAGATAAATTTCTCGAAATTCGTCTCGATAGTCTACCGAGGAGTTAACCAGAAAACTTGAGACTTCAGGCATCAGTTCAGCATAACATCTGGCAATCTTTACCTTTTCTTCAAAAGGCACACAGCGAAAATCCTCCTCAAGTTGAGCCAGATGCTCATCTTCGAACGCCTCACCCCTGACAACACCCGAGTGAAAAGCAGTCGGGTTTTTAAGAGAAGCGCTATGTAAAGCGCTCCTAATCTTCTCCAGGATGTTTTCCCATCCTGAAAAAGTCTCAAAATACCACCCAAAACCACTCCTAAAAACCCGCACATATCCACCCATTATCTCTTCTTCCTTAAGTGCTTCTATACAACCATTCTGAAGGGTGAGGCGAGTAGAAACTATTTTTTCCAAGCGTACTTCTACATACTCTTCCTTTCCAACCAGCCTTAGAGCCTTTCTTAAGGTCTCTAACATCGGTTATTCAGTTGCTCCTTCCTCTGGCGAAGAACCATTATCAGAAGTAGGAATATTTTCCTCAAAAATGACTATCTCGGAAGCCTTCTTAAGCTCTCGAATCAGCTCTTCAAAAGCCTCCTGTTGTTTCTTAGGCAGTAAACGTGCAGTAATCTCTTCTTTCACTTCGTCGATTTCTTTCAGGCGCGGAGGTACATGCTCCTCAACCATGAAAATGTGAAAACCATAGTCAGTCTTAATCACATCGCTAAAATTACCAGGCGCCAGCTCAAAAATTACCTTTTCGATTTCTTCGCTTAAATCTCCTTTCTCAACATACCCCATATCACCACCAGTTGAGGCATCAGGAGACTCTGATTTTTCTCTGGCCACCTCTTCAAAAGGCTTACCAGACCGGAGCTCGTTCAACACCTCTTGTGCCTGTTGTTCACTTGAGACCATAATATGTTTTGCTTTAACTTTCTCCGGCTCTGTATAAAGTTCAGGATGAGCAGTGTATTCATTTTCTATCTCTTCGTCAGTTACCTTCACTGCATCCACTATTTTTCTCTGGATTAGTTCCTGAATAAGGATTTGTTTCTTAAGGTTTTCAATCTTCTTTGCAACCTCGGGGTCCTCTGCAAGTCCCTCTTTTTGAGCTTCCTGCACCAGAAGTATCTGACGAATCCACTGCTCCAGCAAATCCTTTAGACCTCCAGGAAACTGGGCTTTGTACTCTTGAGGCAAGCTATCCCAAATTTCCTTAATCTCGTCCAGGTAAACGGGCTCCCCATTCACCTGGGCAATAATTACCCTTTCTCCCGACGTTTCTTCCTGTGCATAACCGAAAGAAACCAAAACTACCAAACAAAGCAAAAGTAAAATCCCCATCAAAGACAACTTCGTCAATCTGGATACCATGTTTATGTCTCCTCTCTTTTGATTGTTTTTCTATCTTCAGATGCATCAAGTATTTCAAAGGAAAAACTTGCAGAGTCTACCGAAAGTTCACCTCCTTTTCCCAGCGCTTTCTGGAATCCATCAAGTTTCGCGTTCACCTCTCGAATCTCCTCTCTGACCTTCTTCATTTGTAAAGAAACTTCTTTCACCCGTTCATTAATAATCCAGAAGAGGAGAAGACCATACAGGACAAGTATGCTAAGCAAAAGGCCGAGAATCAATTTTCTACCTCACTTCATAAACGTCTTTAAAAGCATTTTAGCAGAAAAAAAGCGAAACAAAAACCTCAACAATCAGAGAAAAGCACTTCCACTCTTCAAAAAATCGACCCCCTTAAAACTTTCAAAACCGAGTCCTATGCCAACAATGCAGTTGCGACAGATAATAGTTCGAGGTGGGATACGTGTTCCTTTCCCAACCAGGTTGACACCCCAATCAAGAAGGTCGGGCCTAAGCGTATTGGGTGTAAAGTCTTCCCCAAAGCCAATCTTTGCCTCTTCTCCAACGACAACATTCTTATCTAAAATACTAAGGTTAACCTCACTGCCTCTTTCTATTCGGGCATTATTGAAGACTATAGAATCTACCACCCTTGCTCCCTCCTCTATCACCACTCCTGGAAAAATCACTGAATGAATAACTTCTCCTTTTATCAAAGCCCCCTCGCCAACAATGCTTTCTGTAACTTTCGCTTTCCTGCAAACCTGAGCAGGAGGTGAGATAGGCCGATTAGTATATATTACCCACTCAGGGTCATAAAGGTTAAAACAGGGTACAGGTTCCAAAAGCTGCATGTTTGCTTCCCAATAGGCTCTGACAGTGCCCACATCCCACCAGCATCCTGTATAAAAAAAAGCCTGTATCTTGGCCTTTCCCAAATTCTCTATTATCACATTTTCTACCAGATCAAACTTGTTTTCCTGATTATTTTTTATCAACTGTTCCACCAAAAACTCAGTTCGAAAAGCATAAATACCCATAAAAGCTACATTGGTCTTCGGTACCGCCGGTTTCTCCTCAAAATTCGATATCCAGTTATCATGATCCACTTCAACAATTCCAAAGCGGGGAGCATCTTCTGGTTTAACCTCAGTGACTACAAGCGTAATATCTGCTCCTCTTTCCACGTGATAATTAAAAAGAGGGTTGTAGTTCATCATGTAAACATGGTCTCCAGAAAGAACCAGAAGGTGGGGTACTTTTTTGCGCAGGATAACATTAAGATTTTGAAAGAGTGCATCACCAGTACCACGATACCAACCACCAACACTTCGGCTTAGATAGGGAGCTAAAAATTCAACTCCTCCTCTTTTTCTATCAAGATCCCAGGGTCGTCCTGCTCCAATGTGTTCAATCAAAGATTGTGGCTGGTATTGAGTAAGCACGCCAATATCATAAATTCCAGAGTTCACACAATTACTCAAGGAAAAATCGATCAACCGATAACACCCACCAAAAGGAACAGCAGCTTTGGCACGTTCCACAGAAAGAACATCCAGACGGTCTCCCTTACCTCCTGCCAAAATCATGGCATAGCGAAAAGACAAATCGATCAGCTCCTCAAAACCCTACCCCTTGTTTAGGGAATCCAATTTTCTTCCACCTTCAAGCTCTTGATAAAAAGCACCAGCAGGCGAATTGCGTTTTCAACATCCTGCATATCGACAATCTCAGAGGGAGTGTGCATATAGCGGTTTGGAATACTTAAAAGCGCAGTAACCACTCCACTTCTTGTAGTCTGGATAACGTTTGCATCCGTACCAGTAGCTCTGGCCTCTGCCTGAACCTGATAGGGGATGTTATTCTCTTCAGCAACTCTTTTTATTCTCATCCACAACTTACTATTGATGTTGGACCCCCTGGCAAGAACTGGGCCTTTACCAAGACTTATATCGCCAACTTTCTTTTTATCAATGTTTGGGCAATCGGAAGCAAAAGTAACATCTATGGCTATGCCAATTTTGGGATTAATACCAAAAGCACTGGTCTTAGCACCTCTCAACCCCAATTCTTCTTGCACAGTGCTCACTCCATAAACACCAAAGGCCAGGCTTTGTTTTTCCCTTCCCAGCTCCCGTAAAACTTCACAAACCACAAAAACTCCTACTTTGTCATCAATGCCTTTTCCAGTGATTCGTTCACCAGCCAAACAGCGCGAAGCAATATCAAAAGTTATCGGGTCACCTATTTGGACCATACTCCTTGCTTCTTCCCCGTCTTTAGCTCCAATATCAATCCACTGTTCTTCAATACGAGCAACTTTCTGCCGCTCTTTCTCTTCAAGCAAATGAATTGGCTTTTTTCCAATAACACCAGATACCGGTCCTTTCGCAGTGTGAATAACCACTGGCATCCCCTGAGTAATCTGAGGATCGATCCCGCCAACCGTGGAAAAGTACACATATCCCTCTTTATCAATGTAACTAACCATCAAGCCAACTTCATCACAGTGGCCGGCAAGCATAAGCTTATGTTCACAGTCAGGATTAATAACTCCAAAAGCATTGCCATGAACGTCCTTATAAGTCAGGTCAACCGCGTCTTTAACCCGCTCTAAAAAAAGCTGTTGAACCTGCTCCTCAAAACCGGAAGGGCTTGGAGTATCAATAAGCATTCTAAAAAATCGGATCCTTTCTTCCTCCACATTTGAGACCTCCTTTGGTCTTCAAAATTAACTTTAATCTAAATCGTTAATTAATTTAAAACATTACCTTAGCCTGGAAGAATCCCTCCAGTTATAGCAAAATCATTAAGCGTTGCAATAGCAAAAACGCATCTTGACTTTCACTCTCCACTTCTATCCTGAGACGATTTTTGCCCATTCTCAGGGATTGGGTAATATAAACTGACTGATAATCCAGAGGAGAAAGAACACCTTCGGGAATGGGCCCCGAAAAAACAAGCTGGTCATTTACAAAAACCCGTAAAGAAACCTTCCCTTGGGCTTTGCTCCAGAGACACAAGCCAACACCTTGTAAAGGTTGAGCAACCTCAAAAGTAGTTTCCACAAAATCTCTGCCAGATACTGCCAACACCGAAACCGGGTTGATACTTGAACCTTCTTTTATGTTGCCCCGATACACAAGGTCTCCAAAATTAGTCTGGGGCTTACCAGAGCTGAAATCCAGAAAATAGAAACCCGGCCCAGAATAAGAAATTGTCATTCCCGAAACTATCCCATACGCAAATCCTTCTGAAGGCAAAAACTGCAAAGCTCCAGGAAAAGCGGCTTTCAAAACCACGTTTAGGTCTCCTTCTACGACCTGGGGAGCAAACCAGCGGTTGGTTGTTTTCCCATTCGAATCCGTATAAGTGATTGGCTTTTCCCAGCTTCCCTGGTTAGCTTCCCAGCGAACACTTCTTCCAGAAACTGGCTTACCGCGCAAATCCTGAAGTTCTGCGGTAAAATCGAGATACTCGCCAGAAGATAACCTGAAACTACTCGGAGAAAGGTTTAAAACCGTTTTCAAGGTTTCAGGAGTCACCCAAACTTGAACCTCGGCGCTGGAATAGTCGTACAACGTGTCTCCCTCAAAAGTGGCTTTTATAGTAACCGGTGCTTCCTCATAAGTGGAGGGGGCATAGAACAGGTTTTCGCTTTCCCCAAAAACATTGGTAACAGTCTGGTACTTTTCGAGCTTCCCGTCACTCGTTTCCCACTGGATTCTTCTGCCTACCAGAGGGTTGCCGTTCTGGTCGCGAAGTAAAACCCGGATTGAGGAACGACCTTTGGAGGGTACCCTCTCAGGGACAGAACTAAAACTCAGAAAAGAAGGTGTTTTTCTATACTCACCCAGAATCTGAACCCTGCAGCGGTTGAGGTAAAAGCGAGTAGTAATTAAATCTTTTGCTTTTGAAGGTTTCCGCATTGCCTCAATCAGAATACGATCCGGAACAGGCCGTGCAGAAAGGAGTATGAGAAAGCGTTCCAATCCCACTTCTTCACCAGCTTGCCCCCTCAACATTCTCTGGGAACCGGCAGTAACATATTCGTTATTTTTCAAGAGCTTTGCTCTACCATCGGGTAAATAGTCAAAAATGCTCACATAGCCATTAATCCGAGCTTCATAGTAGAGGACTATTGTTTCACCACGATAATAACTCCCAAAGTCGCCTTTATCAGGCTGGATATAAACCAGAGGAGAAACTTCCAGAAAATCCACCTGTTCAATCTCACTTTGAGAAACTGCAAACTCAAAAGGTTGGGCAATTACCAGTGCCGCACACCAGAACACCAGTGCCAAAATCAGAAGCAACAAAAGGTATTTTTTCACTTTAACCCCTCCGAATAACCAGGTTTTTTTAAAACAGTTCCACTCTTAATCAAAAGACCAGGAAAGTCATCAACTGCAAGATCGGGACCGATACGACACCCCTTTCCTATAGCCGTGCCAGAAGGTATATGGCAGTTCTTGCCCACCACAGTTATGCTCTCGCCTTCCCACGTTTCGTCTTCCTTCCCAAGACACACTTCGCGCTCCACAATTACCTGTTTATCAATAATGACCCGATCCAAAAAACTGTTTTCTCCAATTTTAGAATCATTCATTACGATTGAATCAACGACTCGCGCACCCTCTGCAACATAAACGCCACCAAAGATTACCGAGTGTTCAACTATCCCGTTGATAACAGAACCACTGCCAATGATGCTGTTTTCTACCGCTGCGGTTCTTCCAAGCTTTACCGGAGGCCTGTCCTCTAAAGGAGTATAAATGGGCCAGTCGTCATCCCGCAAATTCAAAGGGGGATTGGCTTGAAGAAGTTCCATATTGGCTTCCCAAAAAGCAGTAAGGGTTCCTACATCTTTCCAATATCCTTCAAAACGATAGGCAAAAACCCGATTACGAGTAATCAGCCGAGGTATAACGTCTTTGCCAAAATCATAAGACGTGCCTTCTCTCATTGCTTCCTTTTTTACTTCTTCTTCCAATATATCCCTGCGAAAAACATAAATACCCATACTGGCCAGATTACTCGCAGGAAAGCGAGGTTTTTCTTCAAAATCAATAACTCTTCCCTCCTCATTTACTTCCATAATTCCAAAGCGCGAAGCTTCTTCCCAAGGGACTTCTATGGCAGAAATCGTAACTTCTGCCTCTCTTTCCAGATGAAATTTGATCATGTTGCGATAATCCATTTTATAAATATGATCGCCAGAAAGAATCAAAACCAGCTCCGGATTGATATCCCTTATGAAACGCAAATTCTGATATATAGCATCAGCAGTACCCCGATACCAGTTGGTTCGCTCGTCGCTTATGTAAGGCTGAAGAATAAAAACTCCCCCCTTGATTCTGTCCAAATCCCAGGCTTTCCCTATTTTTATATGCTCATGGAGTGAGCGAGGATTATACTGAGTAAGCACTCCCACATAGTAAATACCTGAATTAACACAGTTGCTCAGACAGAAATCAATAATACGGTACTTGCCACCAAAAGGAACAGCTGGCTTGGCTCTTTTCTCAGAAAGCACATCCAACCTTCTCCCCTCACCACCTGCAAGAATCATAGCCAGTGTTTCTATTGAGGGCATCCGATCACCCCTTCAAAAGGTATTGATAACTAAAGCAATTCTTTCGCCTTGTTTAGAAGATAATGGAATTGATTTAAAAAGTCAGCTTTTTGGGGCGAGGGATTGTCTTCACCAAGCCACCAGAACCAATCACTTCCCTCTGCACGATAAATAAATTGCAAGGCTTTTTCTTTATCTCGAGCACAGGCTTTTTTGCTGGCAAAAAGACTTCTTACCTCAGCCAGTTCCTCCCAAGCTCGGTTTTTCTCTGGATGACCAATCCAGGTGGTGAGCTTCCCATAAATCCAGGACCCGGCAACCAGCTTTTTTAAGCGGGGCAAAGATGTTTGGCGAGAAAGATATTCCCGGGGGGTAACGGTTGCTAAACCTTCTTCAGAACTCAGTCTTTCGTAAAGCAAAGAAAGAAAAGGAAGACCATTTTGCTCATAAAACTCCCAGGCATTTTCTCCATCCAAAATTATGCTTACCACATATTCCCTGTCTCCAGGAAGAGCATCTTTTATCCTGAGTAAACGAGATATAAGGTCCTCAACCGCTTGTTGATAGGGCATTTTATGGTACTCAAAACCTA
Organism: Candidatus Atribacteria bacterium; assembly: GCA_029982245.1. GTDB lineage: Bacteria > Atribacterota > Atribacteria > Atribacterales > Thermatribacteraceae > Thermatribacter > Thermatribacter velox. The sequence continues at coordinate 49,848 of JARRBX010000001.1, forward strand.
TCAAGTCCGAAAGCAACCGATCTCTAAAAAAGATGGCGACTTCCTGGCCTTTTTCTCCTACCAGATAGGGAGTATAAAGTTTCTCCGGGGTTATAGGTACACCTGCCTCATCGCGCCTGCATTCCTCGTTCAAAGAGAAAAACAGAACCTCCTCTCCAGTAGCCACCCAACGAATTCCGTTTTGAGAAAAAATAGGGATGATCTTTTCGCTCACTGCGCCTTCAGAAGGCCACATTCCGCTGGGCTCTCTTTGCCAGAAAAGACGACAAAAATCCACTGCCATTTGAACCTGGGCAAAAGCATCCTCTGGATAGGCAAAAGAAACAGCAGGTAAACCGATTTGAGGAGTCGTCTCCAAAGCTAAATTGTTATTGTATAAAAGTGGTAGTATCGGATGATAAAAAGGAGAAACGCTGACCTCAATCTGATTTCTATCAAGAAGCTCGAAATAAGGCAAGGCGAATTTTCGGGCGTACTCTTCGGTAACCCTTAAAATTACTCTTTTGTCCTCTTCAGTATAGTTGCGACCTTTTTCGTAAAGAATGGAAAGCTGAGGGTATTCTTTACGAATGAAAGGATCAAACCACAAAAGCTGGTAAAGAACCTGTAAGTCCAGAAAATCTTGCTCGGAAAACTCTGCTCCTTCCTTCGCCTTATTCCTTAGTTCCACAAAACGAGGCAAATCCTGAGCAACTCTCTCGGAAGCAACCAGGAAAAAGTTTTTAAAAATCGCTTCCTTAGCGCTATTGTCCAACTTTCCGGCTTCAAGTTCCATAAGTTCCAAAACTTGATCTTTTTTACCTTCGGCATACATGTTTATTTGCTCGAGCAAAACGGGTGAAAAATTAAATGTAGTCTTAACTCCTGGAAATTTACTCAACAAGCGAGGCATAAAAAGATAATCTTTCACAAGGTGAGTCCTGACCCAAGGAAAAACAAAATGATTCCGATCTTCATTCCAGTAGAAGGGCTGATGCATATGCCACACAATGTTCACTAAAAGTCGCTTTTTATTCATCATTCACCTCATTCAAAACGAATTATCTCAGCTCTTTGAATCGTCCCATCAGCAATATCAATCACACCATAAGAAAAATAAGGAGCAAAAACGGTATCGGTGGGGCTCCCCGGGTTAAAATAGAGTACGTTTCCTATCATTTTCTTAAGAGGCTGGTGGGTATGCCCAAAGATAATTACATTAAGGGATGTACTTTCGAACGCCTTGCCAACCCGTTTCTCTATCCCCCAGGGTGGACCCCAACCATGAATCAGCCCTATCCTTTGCCCAGCTATCTCAAAAACTTCTTCCTTTTTAAGCCTGGTCTTTACATCAGCTCTATCCATATTACCCTGTACAGCAAAAAGAGGGGCAAAAGAGCGCAGCTCCTCTACAACCCAGTACTCACAAATATCTCCAGCATGAACGATCAACGAAGCCTCTTTTAAGGCTGAAACCAACTGCGGAGGTAACTTTTTTGCCCGCTCTGGGATATGCGTATCGGAAATGACTACAATCCTCATGGCTTTCAAAATTAAAGTTTACCCGTGCTGAAACAGGTTTTCTGCTGCTTTAACCGTGTTAGCCATGAGCATAGCTATGGTCATAGGCCCTACTCCTCCGGGAACAGGAGTAATGTAAGAAGCAACTTTGCTCACTTCCTCAAAATCAACATCCCCAACCAGGCCCCCGTCAACCCTGTTGATGCCTACATCAACTACAACAGCTCCCTCTTTCACCATATTCCCTTTAATCATACGGGGAACACCACAAGCAGCAACCAGGATATCGGCAAGCAGAGTATACTCGTGCAGATTTTTGGTTCTGGTATGACATACAGAGACTGTGGCATTAGCACCTTTCGCTTTCTGGACCAGCATCATGGCCAGGGGTTTCCCTACAATGTTGCTTCTTCCAACAATAACCACGTTCTTCCCTTCAAAATCTATCCCATATCTCAAAAGAAGTTCCTGTACCCCCCAAGGAGTACAGGGCAAAAACAAAGGGTCACCGATCAGGAGCCTACCCAGGTTATAAGGGTGAAAACCATCAACATCCTTATTGGGTGAAATATGATATAAAACCTTGCGTTCATCTATGTGAGCAGGCAGAGGAAGCTGAACCAGTATACCATGAACATTTTGATTAGCGTTGAGCTCCTCGATAAGCCTTAAAAGCTCTTCTTCGGTGGTTTCTTTTGGCAAATCGTATCTTAAGGAAACAATCCCCAGCTGGTGACAGACTTTTTCTTTATTGCGAACGTAAACCTGACTGGCTGGATTATCACCTACCAGAATAACTGCTAAGCCAGGAGTTATCCCTCTTTTGACCAGCTCCTCGACCTTATTCTTAACTTGTTCTTTGATTTCCCGAGCTACTTTCTTGCCATCCAGTATAACCGCACCCAATTTCGTTTACCTCCTATCTTTTATAGACTTCTCAAGAAAGGCTTCGAGTCTTCCCAAATCAGCATTGACGACCTTGTCTTCCGGAAAACCAATTTCCTTCAGCATAGCCAGTGCAAAGCTAAAATCTCCAACTTCCTCGCAAAAATGCGCATCGCTGGAAAGAATGATGGTACCTCCTCTTTTCATTACCTCAACAGCAATTAACCGGCAATTTTCCAAACTTCCCTTCCTACTTACCGAAAAGGAACTGTTGTTAATTTCTATTATTTTATCATTGGAAACCGCTTCCTCAACAATCCTTTCGTAATCCAAAGGATAACGAGGGTTACCTGGATGTGCTATTATGTTGACTAAAGGGTTCTTTAATACCCTCAAGAGGGCTTTCGTATTGTCCTCTCGATTGCCCCCCTTAAAAACCTGGGGGTGAAAAGCCGCTATTGCATAATCAACCTTTCTTAAAACCTTTTCCTCAAGGTCCAGATTACCTTCAAAGTCGAGAATATCCACCTCGACTCCGAAAAAGATTCTACAACCGTTCACTTCCCGCGGGAAATGTCCCCTTGCCTCAAAGTAAAGGGGGTCTGGTCCCCCTGGCATACTGGGACCATGATCAGCGATTCCCAAGACCTTTAAACCTTTTCTTTTGGCAACTTGGACATTCTCCAAAACTGTACTGTAAGCATGCCCACTTGCCAGGGTGTGAACATGCAAGTCTCCAACAATATGCATCTATAATCACTCCTTCGTTAGCCGCCCTGAAGATTTTGCCAAAAACTGCGGTGTAAAAAAGACGGATACACTTCTTCCAAAAGGTTAACACCATTTAAGAAACCCAGATAACAGGCAAGACTTTGCAGAAAAGAACCCAGAACTCCAGCGCTAAAGAAGAGCTCTCCTTCTACAGACAAATAAACACAGGGAATACGCTTTTCAGAAAGAAGCTCTTCCAGAGAGTCAAACAGTGCACTCTTAATCCTGCGATAGGTTTTACGATGAAGAGGAGAAAAAGCAGTTTCCCAAAAAACGGAATCCCTAAACTCAACCGGGAACTTCACCTGCAAGTCGACCCTGGAGTTTTTGTTTCTCCTTTGTATGAAAAACACCAAACATTTGTCATTCCTATCTACCGCTTCCAGAAAGGTTTCGCCAAATTGCTGCACATCACTAACCCGGAGAAAAAGGTCGTATTCCCCCTGGCTAATCCTTTCAAAAACCGACCTAAATCCATTTGCCAGGTTAAAGGAAAAACTATCTTCTGTTACAAAGAATACCTGGTAGCCATTTTTCAGAAAGGAATGAAAGGCTAAAGCACAGAAAATGGCCGCTTCCTTCCCTACTTCCTGCAGCCACCAAAAACCTTCCTCCAGGTCGTGTACACCTGTTTTTAACCCAGCACAGCAAAGAGGAACATACACCAGCTCACTGTAATGCCAAAAAGAACCCTGTTCCAGCCTGACAGGGAAAAAGGGGCAAAACATCGAACGCGCTATTTCTGCAAAGACACCACGTTCTCTACCAACAAAAGCCTTCTTCCACTCATCAAAGAAAAAAACAAGAGGTAGCAAATCGAGTTCGTCGTTTTTTCGCCCCAAAAAAACCAGTAAAATTGGTTCATCACTGAGTTCTTCTCGGATTTGAAATATCAGTTCTTCTTGTGTCTCATCAAACAAGAGAAAGCGTCCCGTAAGGGACGAAGCTTTTAATTCCAAAAGATTCCTGACCCACCCACTCACTTCTCTCCTGGTACAAAAGAAAACGCGATCAAAACCTTCACTAATCACTTTGCAAAAATTAAACAGTGGTTCGAGATTTTCTCTTCTTTCTAAAAGAGAAGTAGGATGAACCCTTTGGAAGGCGATAACATCTGCTTTTTCAACTTTTTTCTTCCAAGGATAAGAATCACTACCCCAGATTGTTACGCTACCCTTTTCAGTGCTTCTTTTGATTAATGGTCTTCCATAAACCATATTTGATGCTGTCGATTAATGCATTCCAGCTTGCCTCAATAATATTGGTCGAAACACCCACTGTACCCCATTCCTTTTCTCCATCTGTGGTTTGGATAAGCACCCGTATCTTAGCAGCAGTACCCTCTTTCTCGCTCAAAACTCGCACTTTATAATCAGTAAGTTTAATTCTCTCGAGGTCAGGGAAGTATGGCTTCAAAGCCTTCCTTAAAGCATTATCGAGAGCATGCACTGGTCCGTCTCCTTCAGCTACAGTATGAGCTACCTCGTTCTCAATATCAATCTTTACAGTAGCTTCAGTAATGGTTTCCCCTTCCTCGCGTTTTTCCACAATAACTCGAAAGCCCTTCAGGCTAAAAAGGTCGATGTTTTCACCAAGGGTATTCCTCAAAAGGATTTCAAATGAAGCATCTGCTCCTTCGTACTGGTAACCATAATTTTCGGCTTCTTTTATTTTCTGAACCAGTTCGAAAAGTCGAGGGTCTCGGGGGTCTATCTCGATGCCCATTTCTTTGGCTCTGTGGACTATGTTGCTTCTTCCCGCCTGCTCTGAAACCAGAATTTTGCGACGATTGCCAACGCTCTCCGGAGGAACATGTTCATAGGTTCTCGGGTTCCGTAGCATTGCACTGGCGTGAATACCACCTTTATGGGCGAAAGCACTCCTGCCGACATAAGGATCGTAATCATTGGGTCTCAAATTCGCTATTTCATAAACAAAGTGAGCAACCTCAGTTAATTTTTTTAAGTCCTCTTCATTCAGAGGGCAATAACCCATTTTCAACTGCAAATTAGGCAATACTGAACACAGGTTAGCGTTGCCACAGCGCTCTCCCAAACCGTTAATAGTGCCCTGAACATGAGACACCCCTTTTCTCACTGCAACCAAGGTATTTGCAACCGCCACCCCACTATCATTGTGGGCATGAATTCCCAGAACAACATCTCGAGAACCATTAAAGTAATCCCATACCCTATCGATAATTTCCTCCACTTCAAAAGGAAGAGTACCCCCATTAGTGTCACAAAGAACTAATACTCGAGCACCAGCTTCCCAAGCTACTTTTAAAGTCTTAAGCGCATAATCCGGGTCATCTTTGAATCCATCAAAAAAGTGCTCAGCATCGTAAAGCACTTCAACACCTTTGCCTGCAAGATAGCTTACTGTATCATCTATCATCCTGAGATTTTCTTCGAGCGTGGTTTTCAGTGCCTCCTGTACATGCAACGTCCAGGACTTACCAAAGATAGCAACTGCTGGCGTCTCAGCTTCAAGAAGCAATCTCACATTTCTATCTTCTTCAACTTTCACATCGGCCCGCCGAGTGCTTCCAAAAGCACTTACTTTTGCCCTCTTGAAAGAAAGCTTTTTGACTTCCCTAAAAAAAGAAGCATCTTTAGGGTTAGAACCAGGCCATCCACCCTCGATATAATGAATGCCAAGTTCATCAAGCTTTTTCGCTATTTGAAGCTTATCGTAAACCGAAAAGTTAATTCCCTCACCCTGCGAACCATCCCTCAGGGTAGTGTCATAAACTTCGATCCTCTGCACAAGGCACCACCTTCCAGAAATAAATCTTTGAACTCCAGGAGATTTTCCACCACCAGGTCAGGCTTGCATTCTGCACTTTTCAAGTCCTCTCTGGTAGTCACCCCTGTCAACACCAGAACTGAAAAAAGACCAAACCTTTTGCCCAGAACAATATCGGTATCCAGGCGATCACCAATAAGCACCGTTTCTTCTTTCTTGAATCCGGTAGCACTGAGTACAAAGTCCATTATAAGTGGAGAGGGTTTTCCCACTATCAACGCTTTTTGACCAGAACAGGTCTCAATAGCAGCAACCATAGCACCACAACCCGGAAGAAGACCCTTATCAGTGGGGTACGTAGGGTCGGGATTGGTTCCTATCAGGCGAGCACCTTTGGTTAAAAAACGCAGGGCAGAACTCATCTTTGAGAAACTGAATTTCCTATCCATTCCTACCACGACAAAGTCTACCCTCTCCCTGGCGTTACCAGCAACCACTCTCAAGTTACAGCGTTTTATTTCTTCACGAAGGCCCTCTTCTCCTATTACGTAGACTCTACTTTGAGGAAAATTTTGCCCCAGATACTTTGCAGTAACAAAAGCCGAACTGAAAACCTCTTTTGGGGAAGCATTGACGCCCATTTTCTGGAGTTTCTCAGCATACTTTTCTCTGGTCAAGAAAGTGTTGTTAGAAAGAAAAACTACATTATAGCCTTCCTCTTTAAGGAAATTAACAAAGCTAATGTTTTCAGTAAGTGGTCTATCAAGAAGATACAAAACACCATCAAGGTCAAAGATAAAATTCTTAAACTTATAAAGCGAATCCATAACCGCTAAATCCTCCAACTAAAATGAAATCCAGGTCAAAGTATTATAATACATTATTCCAGCTTTGTGGCAAAAAGAAGAGATAAATTCAGAAGTTAAAAGTAGGTATTAATGCTCCAAAAGCCACCTACCTGTGGCTTCATCAGTCACCAATGTGGTTATCCACTGTCCCCTCAGGGCACCAAGGATAGCCTCTTTTTTTTCTTTACCTCCAGCAATAGCTATAACCTTTCTGTTGCCCTCCTTTAATCGTTCAAGTCTTACCGAAATTCTTCTTGCATTGAAAGAGACATCGAGCAAACATCCCCTTATGTCGAAAAAATTACCACATATTCCTCCCACTGCTCCCTTCTCGGTGAGCTCCCTAATCTCTTCCTCTCTCAAGTCTCCTGTCTCTATGAGAAGACTGGTTTCGCTTCGTATTCCTCCTATACCCACCAGCGCAACATCTACCTCTTCTGCCATCCTGAGAGTTTCTCGCACTCCTACTTCTTTCAAAAAGGCCTCTCTTATTGCACTATTTCCTGCAAAAGCAGGAGCAAAAAGATAAACAGCTTCTCCACCCAGCTTATCGGCAAAATTTTTCAAAAGCTCGATGGCCAGAGTTTTCCACTTCACTCCCCCGTATGCTCCCATCATTTGAACCACTCTCACCCCTGGAAGCTCCAACCTTGGCAAATAACGGATGACCTCATAAAGAGTCCTTCCATAAGCTACTCCAACGCTAATATAAGGTACCAGTTTCCCTTTTATATAATCAGCTCCAGCTTGGGCAATCGCTTTAATAACATTTTCGGGAACTTCGCTATAAACTCTGGCCACCACCACATCTTCGAGAGAATACTTTTCCTTAATCTTCTGAGCCAGTGCCTGATCGGCTTCCGCCGGTCTCCTTATTTTTATCTCAACCAAGCCCAACTCCCGGGCTTTTTTGATCAAACGAAAAGCCTTTTGGCGAGATACCCCCAAAATTTTGGCTATTTCACCCTGGTTAAGACCCGAAATATAATACAGCTCAGCAGCCTTAACCATTGCTTCCAGCTCATCAAACCGGGCTTTTCTTTTCAAATGATCCCTACCTCGCTTGTTAAAAATATGATGAACAATCAGGTTAAAGAACCTTCTGGATAGCTTCCTGCAAATTATCTGCCTCCTCTTTTGACAAGGGCAAAAGAGGGCGACGAGGATAAAGACCCTCAAACCCAAACTTATCCATAGCAGCCTTAACACCGGCTACACCAAAACTTCCTGAAACCAGGCTATTTAACTTCATAATCTTACGATGCAGGCTAATCCCCGCTTCAAGATCTCTCTTAACAGCAAGCTCGTAAAGCTGACAACACAAATCCGGAAACACGTTGGCCAGCGATAAAACCCCTCCCACACCACCAAGTATTACAGCCGGGAAGAAAAAGCTGGCCGAACCAGCCAAAACCCAGAAATCTCTACCCTGGGTAGACAAAAGGTAAGAATCGTAATTCCCCTTGGAAGTATCCTTTATTCCAAAAATGTTAGGATGTTCACTCACCTTAGCAACCACCCTGGCAGAAAGGCACAGATTATTGGTTACTGAAGGATTATTATAAAGGAGAACCGGCTTGTCGATCGCTTCTGCAACTTCGCTAAAATAGCCAACCAACATTTCATCTGTCATACGTTTAGCAAAGAAAGAAGGAGGCATGAGACTTATAAAGTCAACATCCAGACTACATAACTCTTTGGCCAACTTTATACTTTCAAAAGTCGATTCACAGCTTGCCCCAGCAATCACTATTTTACCCTTGCTTGAGGCCTCCTTTTTTACAAGCTCTACAATTTTTAGCTTCTCCTCCAAAGTTAGACTTCTAAACTCACCATTGGTACCCAGAACAAAATATCCCCTTAATGGAGTTTCATTAAGTTTGGTAATGTTTCTCTGCAAAGCATCAAAGACGATTTCTCCTTTCTCATCGAAAGGAGTTACTATAGGAGCAAAAACGCCCGAAAGCTTATTTTTGATTTCCAAAGACAATTCAATCACTCCCTTTCAAAGCAGCAATCAGATTTTCCACTGCTTTAACAGCAACCCGCCGGGTACACTCCTTGGTAAGACCAGCAACATGAGGCGTCAAAACCACATTCTCAAGCTTCAGAAGGGGATTATCCAGTGATGGTGGTTCTTCTTCAAAAACATCTATTGCAGCACCAGCAATCCATCCTTCTTTCAGGGCTCTGTAAAGAGCTTTCTCATCCACAATAGCACCGCGAGCTACGTTAATCAAAAAAGCATGAGGCTGCATACAACGCAGTTCTCTTTCCCCAATCATCTTTCTTGTCTCTTCAGTAAGGGGAAGATGTAGAGAAACAAAATCGCTTCCCTTAAGTAGTTCTTCGAGCACGCAAACCTTCTTAGCCCCACTCTCACTTTTTTCCACGAAAGGATCGTAAAAAAGAACTTGCATCCCAAGCGAAAGAGCCAACTCAGCAACTTTTTTCCCTATAGCACCAAATCCTACAAGGCCAATTGTTTTTCCGGCAACCTCAATTGGCTTACCAAGATAACGAGACTTCCAGTTTCCTCTTCTAATTTCCCTGTCAAACCAATTTATACCCTTAGCAAGGGTGAAAAGCAATGCTACGGCATGTTCAGCTACTGACAACGCATTTTCTCCTTCAACGTTAAGTACCTTAATGCCTTTCTTGCAAGCATAATCAACGTCGATATTATCCAGCCCTACTCCAACCCTGGAAATAGCCTTTAATCTCTGTGCTCTATCCAGAAGCGTTGCGTCCACCTGGAAAGCACTTCTCACAATAACCCCATCAACGTCTTCTATCAGCCTTCTTGCTTCCGCAGGATCTTTAAAGGGACCTACTACTTCTATGTCAGGGTTATTCAATAACAAATCCATGGCCTCTGGGTCTATTTGTTGAGGCAGAAGAATCTTCCATTTTGGCATATTAAACGGCGCTCCTTCCTCTACTTTTGAAACGAATTTAACATCTTAAATATATCCTTCAGAGCTTTGTAAGTGGAACGATACACCTCGAAAAACTTTGCATATTCCTCAATCATTTCTTCATCAGGGTCGGTTTCAGTTTTCACCTTGATACAACGAACAGCATCGCTTACCGATTGCCAGATGCCAGCACCTACTCCAGCTATAATAGCTGCACCATAGCTTCCCCCCTCTTCACCAGACTCCACAGTTACCACCCGAGAACCAAAAATGGTAGCGTGAAGCTTGCGGAAAAGGGGACTTCTAGCCCCACCACCTGCAAGCCTAATCTGACTGACTTTAAGTCCCAAAGGCTCCATAGAAACCAGAACATCTTTAAGGCTATAAACGATGCCCTCGAAAACGCTTCTTAAAAAATCATTGCGGGAGCTGTGGAGACCAAAACCTACCAGGGCGCCCCGCGCAAAAGGATCGTTATGAGGACACCGCTCTCCAATAAGATAAGGCAAAAACACAAGTCCTCTACCAAAAGGAGACGCCAAAGCTGCCTCCTCACCTAAAAGCTCGTAACTCGACCTACCAAGCCACCTGGCGACACCATCTTCTGACCAAGCAAAGGTGTCCCTAAACCATCTCAGAGAACCACCCGCTGCAAGGGTGGTTCCATAAGCAATCCAGCTCTCTGGCATAGCATTACAAAAGAATTGAATGGTCTCTCCGGGATTTTTACGAAATTCATTAAAGCTTGCTGCCACTATTCCCGCAGTACCCAGAGTAATTGCCAAAACTGAGGGGTCCACTGCACCCATACCCACCGTCTGCACTACTGCATCTCCTCCACCCCCAAAAACTGGGACGCCAGGATTAATTCCCAGTTCTTTGGCTACAGACTCAGCAACTACTCCAGTTTTCTCGTGCGATTCCACCGAAAGAGGAAACAGTGAAAAAGGTAACCCCAAAAGCTTAATAAGCTCTGTAGCCCATTTTCTTTCTTTTACGTCAAAGAGACCAGTTCCTGAAGCATCGGTTACATCAGTGGCCAGCTCTCCGGTTAGCATGAACCTTATAAAATCCTTCGGACATAAAAATTTATCAGCTTTTTCAAATATCTGAGGCTCGTTTTCTCTAACCCACAAAAGTTTTCCCCCAGTATATCCGGGAAGCATTATATTGTTGGTTATCTCCATGAATTTTTCTTTCCCACCAACCAGGCTGTGAATCTGGTCGCAAAAGGGAGCGCTCCTCTGGTCATTCCAGAGAATACAAGGTCGCAAAACTTTCCCTTGAGCATCCAGGAGTACCAGACCATGCATCTGGCCAGTAAGGCCAATACCCTCTATGGAAAAATCATGCTCTTTTACTTTTGCGGCAACTTCTCGAAAAGTACTCTTTACCGCATTCCACCAATCGAGAGGATCTTGTTCTGACCAGCCTGGAAAAGGTGTATACACTGGGTACTCAGCTGAACTACTAGCAACTACTTCCCCATGCTCATCGATAGCCAGAGTTTTGCAACTTGAAGTCCCTATATCTATACCCACAACACAGGGTTTTTTTGACAAATTCATCGCCCTCCATAACTTCATTTCTCTGCGCAGAGAGTAGATTTATTTCTCTGCGCAGAGAAATGAAAGTCCTTTACTTATAGGTTACTTTAATATGCTTAACCTCTAGATACGACTCTATTCCACCCGGGCCAAGGTCAGTGCCAAAACCGCTTTCCTTCCAACCGGTGTAAGGAGCATAAATTGTGGCCACATCAACATTATTTAACCCGACGTTGCCGCATTCAAGACCTAAACAAACCTTGCGAGCAATATTAATATTTGAGGTATACACATAAGCAGCAAGACCGTATCTTGTGGAATTAGCCCAATCAATTACTTCATCAAGGCTATCGAAAGGCATTACTCCAACTGCTGGACCAAAAGTTTCTTCTCTCATGATTAGCATCTCATGTGTGGTATCAGCCAAGATAGTAGGTTCAAAGAAATAACCTTTCTTAAAAGCTTCTCCTTCGGGCTTTTTGCCTCCGTAAAGCAATCTGGCTCCTTTCTTTATCGCATCCTCTACGTGTTCTTTAACTTTTTCCAGAGTACTCAAACTTACCATTGGACCCAGGTCCACATCCGGGTCGGTCAAGCCGTTCCCAATTCGCAACTTTCTGGTTCCTTCGACAAAAGCTTCTAAAAACCTGTCATAAATGGAACGCTGCACGTAAATCCGATTGATAGCGTTGCACACCTGTCCCATATTACGGAAAGATCTCCGTACTGCACCCTTGACTGCTTCATCAAAATCCGCATCTTCGAACACAATAAGCGGTGACTGACCTCCTAATTCCAGAGTTACCCTTTTTACCCCTTCCGCACAGTAACTCATAACCTGCTTTCCTGCTTCAGTAGAACCTGTAAAACTCACCTTTTTTACCAAAGGGTGCAAAACCAGTGCTTTGCCAATCACTGAGCCAGAACCTGTAATTCCATTGACTACACCTTCAGGAAGCCCCGCTTCAACGAAGCACTCCAAAAACATCAACGGTGAAATTGGCGTTTCCGAAGGAGGTTTGGCCACCACCGTGCACCCTGCGGCCAGAGCCGCACCAACTTTCCAGGAAAGGAGCTGCACCGGATAGTTCCAGGGAGAAATAGCTGCAACTACACCTGCTGGTTGCTTAATAACCAGGCTTTCAACGTTACCTTTATTTAAGGGGATAATTTCTCCAAATACTCTTTTCGCACCCTCTGCAAAATATCTGATTACCTCTGCAGAACCTTTAACCTCGCTTATACCCTCCTTTAAGGGTTTACCTTCTTCAGCAGTAAGCACCCGTCCAATTTCTTCGGCTTTCTGTTCAATTATATCCGCAGCTTTATGCATGTAACGTGCTCTATCAAAGGGAGTAAGTTTAGACCAGGTTTGAAAAGCTCTATGAGCAGACTTTACAGCTTCCTCTACCTGTTCTTTGGTAGCCCTGGGAACTTCCCCCATTTTCTCTTCAGTAGCTGGGTTGATAACCTCAAGGTATTCCCCCTTAACCGAATCCACGAATTGATTATTAATTATCATCAGTTTTCGAATCATAAAGGCTTACCTCCCACCTCAATCCACTTTACCAGTTACCCACAAAATAACCAGAGGAAGAATGCCCGTATTGTAGGTAACATGAAACTTACCTGGTTCAACATAAAAGGCGTCTCCTTCCTGAATGGGAAAACGCTCTTCTTCAATTTCCATTTCTCCGCGCCCACTCAGGATGAAATATACTTCTTCCTGATCAGGGTGAGCATGACCAGTAGTTTTACCATCAGGATAGACAATGGTATATCCCAGTTTCAGGCGCTGAGAAGGGGAATTCTCCGGGTCTATCAACCAGTAAGTATCTCTCAGGGTTTCTCCTTTTTTATCTTTCGCAAAATACCGAAAAGACCGATCACAAGTATCTGGTTCTACATTATTGATGTTAACCTTATACGCCATTACAGCATCTACCTCCTCTGTTCATTAGTTCCCAAAAGCTCTATGGTTTCTCCCTGTGAATTATCGGGAGATCCTCAACAAAAATGTGAATCACCGGGGGAGGGAAATACAGCCATACCCTTTCACCTTCCTGATAGCGCTCCTGGGCTGCAACCACCGCCTTTACCTCACTTCTTGGCTGGTCATCGAGAGAAACAGTAAGTACCACCTTATCTCCCTGAAATTCAAGTATCTTTACCGTCCCTGAAACAGAATTAGCTACCTTTCTTTCTCTGGAAACTTCAATTTGCTGAGGACGAATGCCCAACTCCACCTGGGAATCTACATATTTCGGATCCACTTCACCTTCAAAGGTAAAGAGGAATTCCTCTGTTTCACCAGGAATCACTATTTGATTGGTTCCTTTCGCCAAGGCAGGGATAAAGTTCATAGCCGGTTCACCAACAAAATAAGCCACAAACTTGTTGGCAGGATAATTCCAAATTTCCTCCACAGTTCCAATCTGCTGTAGTTCTCCCTGGTGAATTATCAACATACGGTCGCAAAGAGCAATGGCTTCTGCTTGATCGTGGGTTACATAAATTGTAGTAAGCCCCAATTCATCATGAAGATGTCGAATACGAGCGCGTATCTCGTGACGTACCTGTTGGTCCATATGGGATATGGGCTCATCAAGCAGAGTAACGTTTGGCTTTCTTACCAGGGCTCGGGCCAGGGAAACCCGCTGCTGTAGACCGCCAGGAAGTGAACCCGGACGTTTTTTGAGGTGTGGAGTAAGTTCCATTAACTCTGCTATTTCTTTTACTCTTTTGTCCACCTCGGGACCCTTAAGACCTCGCGCACGAAGTGGAAAAGCTATGTTCTCGTAAACACTTAGACGATAGTAGAGAGCGTAAGACTCAAAGGCCAAAGCTACATTGCGCTCAGCAGGGCTAAGATGATTCACCACTCGTCCATCAAAAAGTAACTCTCCTTTACTAATTTCTTCAAGACCAGCCAGCATTCTCAAGGTGGAGCTTTTGCCACTGCCTGAAGGTCCTAACACAGCAAGAAATTCTTTATCTTCGCAAACAAAACTTAAATTTTTTACACCGACTACATTCCCAGGATATATCTTCCAGAGATTCTTCGCTTCGACTCTGCTCACTCCTCAGAACCCCCTTTTCCCGTAAGCTTTACTCCCTTTTTGAAGAAGAAAATGCGCTGGGGGTCAAACTCTAACCACACCCGATCACTTTCTTGAAACTTGCAGAAACCTTCCGTACGCACGTAAAGGAAAACATTTTTGATATTAAAGGTAACTATGCTACTTTCATTTTCATGAATGATTGCATAAATAGGCAATTGGAAAGCCCTATCTGAAGTTCTCTCAGCTGAAAGCCTTATGTGTTCAGGTCGGATACCTAAGCGAGCCATTAATTTCCCATTAATCTGGTCTGCAACCGCCTGTGCTTTTTCAAAGAGTTCCCTATCAATCTCTAACTGCAGGACGTCGTTAACTCTGAAAAAGGCTCTATCTCCGGTTGCAAAAACTTCTCCATCCAGAAGGTTCATGGGGGGGTCTCCAACCAACCGACCCACAAAATCCGTCTGTGGATAATAGTAAATTTCTTCGGGAGTACCTTCCTGCTCAACCAAGCCTTTTCGCAAAACCACCATGCGATCCGAGAGAGCAAGTGCCTCCCGGAAATCATGAGTAACATAAATGATAGTGCTACTGTATTTTTTAGCAAGCTCTTTAAGCAGCGTTTGTGTGGAAAACTTTAGTCGGGCATCAAGATGAGCAATCGGTTCATCAAGTAGGTAGACTTCAGCCCTCCTCACCAATGCCCGAGCCAGCGAAACCCTTTGCTTCTGCCCACCACTCAAATGCTGAGGCAATCTATCAAGCAAACCACCAAGCCCCAGGAAATCAGCTATTTCTTGAACTCTCTTGCGTTCTTCTTGTAGTGATAACTTAAGACCCCAGCGGGGAGCCCGAAGCGGAAAGGCAATGTTCTCATAAACCGTCAAATGGGGATAGAGATTATAAGTTTCAAAGGCCATAGAAACATTTCTTTCTTGAGGAGAAAGATCGTTAACTTCGCGTCCGTTAAAAAATATTTTTCCCGAAGTAACTTTCTCTATACCGGCGATCATTTTCAAAATAGTAGTCTTACCCGCACCAGTCGGACCCAGAATAGAGAAAAACTCTCCCTCGTGACAGGTAAAACTTACTCCTCTAATGGCCTTTTTCTTCCCATACAGCTTAACCACATTCACAAGTCGCACTTCTGCCATGTTTACTCTTCCTCCTCTTCTTCCTCTTCTTCAAGCGGACGAGGACCATACCTGAAAAGGCATAAAGAGACTACCGTAGCAAGGATAACGCCTACCCACTGCGGAATATAAGCTTCCACAAACCTGAGCCAAAAAAGATTAAAAAAGGCCCAGCAGATAATTGACCAGAAAATCCAGTCTCCAGTTGACATACGTGGAAGTAACATTGCTTTCACCTCAATTCAAGCTCTCTTCTGTCAATAAAACGATGCACATCGGTATCAACCTTTCACCGCTCCAAAAGTCAATCCACGAATAATATAGCGCTGCATAAACCAGGCCACAAAAAGAGTCGGCAAAATAACAATGGCTGCTCCTGCTGCCATTGGCCCATACTGCACCTCAATAGACCCCCAGAAAGAGGAAATGAGCACCGTGACCGTTCGAGCGGTAGAGCGAGTAAAGAGAAAAGCATACAGGAACTCATTCCAGGACCAGATAAGACAAAACACTGTGGTCACCACAATCCCGGGGCGAGCAAGGGGCAAAACTATTTTACGAAAAATGTCCACCCGGCTATAACCATCAACCATAGCCGCATATTCAAGCTCCTCGGGAATGTCTTTAAAAAAGCCATAGAGCAAAAAAGTGGCAAAAGAAGTGTTAAAGTAGGTGTAAAGAAGAATCAATCCCAGATGCGTATCAAGAAGTCCTGCCTTGCGGTACATCATAAAAAAGGGAATCGCCGCTACTACTGCGGGAAACATTCTGGTGGAAATGGTAGTGAACAAGAGATGTCCCTGACCGGTGTTCCAACGGGCAAAACTGTAGGCTGCAGGGACAGATACAAGAAGTACCAAAATAGTGCTTATAGCACTAACAATGACAGTGTTAAGAAAGTTATTCCAGAATGGATAATCACTAAACAAACGATGGAAATTTTCCATGGTAGGCTTAAAAAACACCAGTTTGCGCACATCGGTAGTAAAGATGTCATTAGCAGATTTAAAAGCAGTAAGATATATCCATACCAAAGGGCCAACTATTACAAAAAGCACCACTACAGTAATTAACCAGAAAAGCAATTTTCCCCAAGGTTTCAAAGTGCTCACCCTCTCTTTACCTGTTTCCACCAAGTGCTCTTATCAAGAACTTAAACATAACTGCACACAATGCTATGGTAAGGAGCAAAGAAAAAATAGCCATGGTAGAACCATAGCCAATATCAAAGTACACAAAGGCTGTACGATAGACAATCCAATCAAGGAGTTCTGTGCCTACGCCCCCTCTGGTTGTTCCATAAAGGGGATCAAAAAGTCGAATAAGCCACATGGTTCGCAAAACCACGATAATCATTATTAGGGGACTCAGCATGGGGAGAGTTAATCTCCGAAAGATATACCAGTTAGAAGCCCCATCCACTCGCGCTGCCTCAAAAACATCCTTAGGCAAACTCCTTAAACCAGCTACCAGCACAAACGTCGAAAAGGGAAACCATTGCCAGATAGTAATAAAACAGATAGTGTATAGCGCCCTCTCTGGAGCCCACCAGTAGACCTTATTCAAGCCAAGAGCGCTCAAAAGCATATTTACGGCTCCAAAATCATATTCAAACATGAAATTCCAGAGCAGAGAAAGAATTAAGGGCGCAACAAGAAGTGGTAAAAGGGCCAACCCTCTAACTACTCGCTCTCCAGGAAATTCTCTGCTCCAGAGCATGCCAAGCCCTAACCCTATAAGAAGTTCCGAAACTACACAAATAACCAGAACCTTAGCAGTCCGTCCCAGAGCTTCCAAAAACGACTTATCCCGAAGCAACTGACGGTAATTATCAGCACCCACGAAAATGGGGTTTCCCTGCATTCCATACTGGTGAAATGAATAGTAAAGGCAGTAAAATAAAGGATAAAGCATAAACACTGCCAGTACTATAATAAGGGGAATCAAAAGAGTCCATTTAAAATAACGTTCACTGGTAAGTATTTCCCACACAGTAGGCTTTCTGCCTATTCCACCTAAGGCTGATTGAATGGCTTTCTCGCTCATTGTTTCCTTTTAAACCTCCCCACTAATCAGATGCCGGGGTGTCCAGATAAGACGAACACCCCGGCTAACCCTCAGCTATCTATTCTTCTCGAATAGGTACATCATCAAATTTGGTGGTTAATTCAATAGTCTTGGCAACAGCTTCAGCAATAGCATCGTCAATACTAACTTCTCCAGACATTGGCTTATGGAAAACGTTCATCTGCATCTCGTAAACCTTGCCACCTGCTTTGGCGTTAAAATACCAGTAATCTGCAGTATACTTGGCTTGCTCTTTCCAGATATCAACCAGGTACTGGCAGACCATACCCAGCGGATAGCTGTTTTCAGGAGTATGCCATTCAGGATCCAGCAAAAGGTCCATTCTGGCGCTGAACTGGCCACCTTCTTTCATGAGCACTTTCTGAGTATCGTAAGCAGCTATATATCTCACCAACCAGTAAGCAGCTTCGGGGTTTTTGCTCGCCTTAGCAACACCAACCGACCAGGCACCGGTATAAGGCTGACCACCAATAGTGGGATAGATACCCAGTCTACCACCAGGAACGTGTTCTTTCAAAAGGTCCGCAGTCCAGGTAAAGAGACTGGCAAACTGATGTGGCTGAATAACAGCATATCCTTCTCCCTGTTGCGCACAGGCAAAGTCAAAGTTGGCAGTAAGACAACCAGCGGGAGCAAATTTAAGAAGAGACTGATACTGTTCCATAGATTCTTTAAGTTTTGCCTTATCTTCTTTAGTTATAACAAATTCCTTGAGATTGCCCTGTTCATCTCTTACTACAGTAGCATAGTCTCCGCCTTTACCCCAGAGCCAGCAGGTTATCTCATCGTTTATCTGGTAAGCTCCTGCCATTAGAGCCACTCCGTAGAGGTCATGATCGAGGGTCTCTCCCTTAAGGGTGTCACCTTTCTTTCTGGTAAAGAATTCTGCCTGGTCGTAAAGCTCTTCATAAGTTGTGGGTGGTTTCAGCTCATATCCATATTTTGCTTTAAAAGCTGCTTGTTCGGTGGGATCATCATAAACATCTTGGCGAATGAACATTCCCATGTGATAAGTGTAGAAAGGCAATACCATCTGCTTCCCTTCGCGGCTCTGACCGCAGATGAGAAGCACCGGCGAAATGTTCTCGATATCTTCTTTCAGGCCTTCCACACCGCGCGGATCATATTTTTCCGCCAGGTCTTCCAGAGGATAAAGGTAATCCGACCATTCATCGGTCCAGGAAGTCTCGACGTATACAACATCATAGTAACCGGTTCCCGCCATAAGCTCGACGTTCTCTTTGGAATAAACCACCGGAGAAGCAACACGTTCAATGTTTACCTTTACACCGGTAACTTTTTCAAACTCTTTAATGTACTCTATAACCTTATCCCATGCTGCACCGGTCTCCACCATCATGTTTATAGCTTTTTTGTTCTTAATTTCTGGAATGTCTTTCAAACCGAACTTGCTGTCTTGCGCAAAAGCAACCAAAGCAAAGCTCAAAACCAAAAACACACACAAAATAGCAACGTACAATTTTTTCATTACTGAACCACTCCTTTCCTACAAAATTTTTTACACCACTACCACTTCAAAACACTACCGCACAATCTTCTACAAAAGCCAAAACAGCACAAGCTCTTTACACTCTTGGCAACACCTCCTTTTATCAATTAATCTATCCTATCTAACACAGCGAAGCTAAAACCTGCTTCGCTATGTTTTCAGCGTAAAGGCCGTTTCTCTTCAATAAATACTCTCTCTTTCCCGCAGTACCAAAGTTACTGGATATACCAAACTTCAAAAGCTTAGAGGGTGCAACCCCCAACCTGTGAAAAGTTCTCAACAAATTATCTCCCAAGCCCCCAATCAGGGAATGTTCTTCAATACTAACCACTAACTTAGAGTTGCTGGCAATCTTTCCAATCATTTCTCCAGCAAGAGGTTTCACAAAGCGAGCATTAAAAACAAAAACCTCATATCCCTCACCCTTCAGAATCTCAGCAACTTCTAACCCCACCTTTACCAGCTGACCCAGAGCGATAATGGTCACATCGGATTTACTGAATTCTCCTTCAGAGAGAGATTCAAAATACCCCACCTCAACCGGTCGATGCTTACCCTCGAAACTCCATTCCTCACCACGAGCTCCGAATCTAAGGTAAACAGGCCCTTCCCACTCCCCAAAAAGATATTTACTCATCAAAAATGCATCTTCATAATCACAGGCCTCGGCAATCACGATGTTATCGAGAGAAGAAAGAATGGCGATGTCTTCTAAGGCCTGATGGGTAAAACCTGCATATTGAGGAGAAAAGCCGGTATCGGTGCCACATATTTTCACGTTAAGTGACCACTTGCAAATGTCGGTACGAATTTGCTCAAAAGCACGCATGGTTAAAAAGGTGGCATATCCAGAAATCACAGGTATCATACCCTGCAAAGCGAGTCCAGCACAAACACTCATTCCCGTTTGCTCACAAATTCCACATTCTATAAGCCTTTCGGGATAGCGATTTCTAACTTTTTTAAAGCGAGAAGCCGAGTCTACCGAAACACAAACCACTTCTTTTTTGTCAAACTCTATAAGCTCAAGTAAGGCATCCTGAAAAGCTTCTCTTCTATTCACTAAAAGAACCCTCCAGATATTCCTTTACCGCACTTTCCGGCACACTACAGTAATGAGATCCAACTCTACTTTCGAGTTCACCAATTCCCTTACCTTTCACAGTTTTTGCCACCACAGCTAAGGGTTTATCTCCTCTACAACTTTTTGCCCTCGAGAAGAAGTTCCACAATGATTCAAGATCATGACCATCTACCGTTTCTACCAACCAACCGAAGGCTTTTAGCTTCTCAGCAAGGGGATCTAAAGGATGCAATTCTTCAGTAAACCCGGAAAGTTGCAGATAATTGCGGTCTATTATGAGCACCAGGTTGCCAAGCTGGTAGCGAAGGGCAACGGGAAGGCATTCCCAGTTAGTCCCTTCGTTAAATTCTCCATCACCAGCAAGAACCCACACTTTATGGCTTAACCCCTTCATCTTCATAGCCAGCGCCAGACCAATCCCGATGCCCAAACCATGACCCAGAGAACCGGTAGCTGCATCAATACCCGGCACTCCAAGCTCAGGATGAATACCCAGAAGAGTTTCTTCTTGGCAACAATACTCTTCAAAAAGAGATTCGGTCAAAAAACCCTTTTCGGCAAGGACCGAATAAAGAGCCAAAGCTGCATGACCCTTAGAAAGGACAAACTGGTCTCTTTCCCTTGAGCGAAGATTTTCGTCGCTAACATTCAGGACACCATTGTAAAGACAAGTAAGTATTTCTACTATTGAAAGTGAACCACCAATGTGGCTCACCCCTGCCCTACAGGTAGCCTGAACGATCCGCTTGCGTACACGAGAAGCAAATTTTTCCAGCTCTTCTTTTTGCATCATGATCCTTCTAACAACAAGCTCAAAACTACTTAGTAAAGATTTCTTCAATTTTGCTCATGGCATCCGAAAAAGAACGGAGATTGTTAATCTGAGCACCTGAAGCTTCTATTTCATCCATAGAAAAGCCTTGAGCATCCCAGGTTCTGCGCACAAACTCCAGCTTTTCAAGTTTACTTGCAACCTCATCAGGCATTTCCAGCACAAAATCTTCCACCGCCTCCCCATCAAGAAGCGTTATTCCCCAGGTAATGGCGTCAGGATTCATGGTGATTACAATTGGTAAGCGAGAAAGTGCTTTCAGGTGCAGATAATCTTCGCCGGGACCTTTTCTGGTTGAGCAAACGAGTACCTTGGTAGGACTCTGTAGCTTTTCTACTTCCTCTACTGCTCTTTGGACCATGCGAATACCAAACCAGCGTAAATCAAGTTCAGAAAGCTCGATTTCCTTACTCTTTGCTTCTTCAAAAAGCTCTGGAGATTCTTCCCACCTTCCACTCATCATGGTGATCACTGATCTCCAGCCACTATAATCTACCCCTCGCAGTAAACCTCTCTGATATCCCCGCTTAACCGCCTGAGCAACCTGGTACACCTGAGGAGTGCAGAAGCAAGAAGTGGCATTGGTAGGAATACCCAGTTCGGTCAAAAACTCAATCACTTTCAAACCCGCTTTGGTGGCAGGAATTTTGATCATCACATTGGGGCCTATTTTAGAGAGCTGAAGTGCTTGGAGCTTCATTATTTCTTCATCTTTACTATAGCGAGGGTCCACCTGTACACAAACAAAACCATATTTTCTACTCCTACGGTAGAAATTAGAGAGAAACTTATCCACACCGAGTTTTCCTGTCATCCAGTAAAGATCAAACCAGGAAAACTGTTCACCAGTGTTTATCTTTGCCTGCTCGCTTTTTTCTTTGAGATAGGAAACCACGCCAGGGAAACTCTGGAGAAATTTAAGGGTTAGGGGGGGATTGGTGGTCACACCATCAAAAAAGAAAGTGCCAGCCTCATTATGGGACATCCATCTATGAAGGTGAGCAATGGTTTCCTCGTTAGCTCCATTTTCAGCAAGGTTAGAGAGGAATTTGCGGTAAAAACCAGGGTGTGCATCCCACCATATTTCCAGATCGGGGTTGTTCTTTTTGAGTAGCTCCAGCACCTGAGGACGTATTTCCTGGGTCTTTAAAGAAGACATGATAATTTTGCCTCCTTAAGTGAAAAATTTATCATGTTAAATTTCTTAAACATTTTAGAAGATCTTTTTTAACAGGTCAAGAGAAAAAATTCACGACAAAACTAAATTTCACGCATTCTTGTCCAAGAGTTCGAAAATTCACTAAAATTGCCTTCACCACCGTGTTGCCCTGAAACAGGGCTTTTTTCTTGACTAAAGACAAAGGGTGATATACAATGTTCTCAATTACTATTTCTATAGTTTTAGTAGAATTAAAATCTTAAGGGGGATTTCCCATGATTTACCTTGATTACAATGCAACTACCCCCTGTGATCCCAGGGTTAAAGAAGCAATGCTACCCTATCTGGAAGCACAATTTGCTAACCCCTCTTCTCTTCACACTCCTGGACAAACCGTTAGAAAGGCTATTGAAGAGTCCCGAAAAAAAATTGCCGAACTAATCAATGCTCAGCCAGAAGAAATTGTCTTTACTTCCGGGGGAACTGAAGCCAACAATCTGGCTATCAAGGGAATTGCTTACAAAAAAAAGAAAGGGCACATTATCACTTCTTCTATAGAACATCCAGCAGTACTGAGAGTGTGCAAAGCGTTACAAAAAGAAGGTTTCCAGGTCACTTTTTTACCGGTGAACCATCAGGGAGTGGTTGACCCTGAAGATGTACGCAAAGCCATAAACAAAGATACCACCTTAATTTCCATAATGCATGTTAATAACGAAACCGGCGCCATCCAACCTATCAAAGAAATTGCTAAAATCAGTAAAGAGTATGAAATACCTTTTCACGCTGATTGCGTGCAGAGCATAGGCAAAATCCCTGTCGACCTTAAAAAAATAGGAGTAAATCTCGCTTCCGCCTCGGCCCATAAATTTTATGGTCCCAAGGGAGTGGGATTTCTGTACATAGAAAGAGGAATCAAGCTGGCTCCGCAAATTATAGGTGGACATCAGGAACGAGGGTTAAGAGGAGGCACCGAAAACGTCCCCGGCATAGTAGGATTGGGGGAAGCTGCAGCTATTGCTCGTAAAGAGATGCAAGAAGAAATTTCTAAAATAGAAGCACTTAGAAACACGCTGGAAAAGGGCATCAAAGAGCGCATACCAGAAATCAAAATCGTTTCTGAAAATGCGGCGCGTATTCATAACACCTCGCTGGTTCTTGTAAAATATGTGGAAGGCGAATCCATGCTCCTGAGCCTCGACCTGGAAGGAATATGTGCATCCAGTGGTTCAGCCTGTACTTCTGGCTCTCTGGAACCTTCACATGTTCTTTTAGCTTGCGGAATACCACCTGAAGAAGCTCACGGTTCTTTGCGATTTAGCCTTGGAAAATATACCACCAAAGAGGAAATTAAAACCGTGCTTGAAGTGTTTCCTAAAATAGTGGAAAGGTTAAGGAGCTTTTCTCCCTTTAAAATTTGAAAAAGAGGTTGAGTAAAATGTACAGCGAAAAAGTTATGGACCATTTTCGCAATCCGCGCAATGTGGGCAGGATTGAAAATGCAGATGGGGTAGGACAGGTTGGAAATCCCATTTGTGGTGACGTAATGACCATCTATCTCAAAATAGAGGACGGAATCATCAAAGACGCCAAATTTGAAACTTTCGGCTGTGGTGCTGCTATTGCCACTTCTTCCATCGCAACCGAATTGATTAAGGGGAAAACCCTTCAGGAAGCTTTAAAAGTAACCAACAGAGTCGTAGTGGAAGCCCTGGATGGATTACCCAAAAACAAGATCCACTGCTCGGTACTTGCTGAGGAAGCCATTAAAAAAGCCATCGAAGACTACCTCCAGAGAAAGGAAGCCTCAAAAAATGCTGAGTAAATGGAAAAACCTTCTTGAAAAATTATCAGCTATAGAAGACCTGGAAGAGGAAGAAATAGCAGAAATTCTGGATGCCCAGGATCCAGAACTGGAAAAGGAACTTTTTCAACTCGCTGACCAGAAACGCAAGGAGTATGTGGGAGACGAAGTCCATTTAAGAGGCTTGATAGAGTTCTCCAACTTTTGCCGCAAAAATTGTCTCTACTGTGGACTGCGTAAAGACAATAAAACCCTCAAAAGATTTCGCATGTCACCCGAGGAAATATTTTCAGTAGCTGAAAGGGCTCACCGTCTGGGTATTCAAACCATAGTACTCCAGTCTGGTGAAGACCTCCATTACGATGCAAAAACCCTTGCTGAACTCATCTGGAAAATCAAAAAGCTCGGCGTTGCCGTAACCCTGAGCGTAGGGGAGTGGGAAGAGGAAGAATACATAATATGGAGGGAAGCAGGGGCTGATCGGTTTCTTTTGAAACAGGAAACCTTTGACCGAGAATTATTCAGCAAGTTGCATCCCGATGACGATTTTGACCAGCGCCTTCGCTGCCAACAAAAACTCATGGAAATAGGTTTTCAAACTGGAAGCGGAAACATAGTTGGTCTTCCCTGGCAAACGACTAAACACTTAGCGCACGATATCAAAATGTTCCAAAAAATGGACTTTGACATGATAGGTATTGGCCCCTTCATACCCCATCCTTCAACACCGCTTGGCCAGCACCATACAGACACCCAGCTAAAACTCAAATTAACTTTGAAAACCGTTGCTCTAACTCGAATTCTGACCAAGAATGCCCACATTCCAGCCACTACTGCTTTGGGAACCCTGGTTGCTGGAGGTAGGGAATTGGCTCTCCGCTGTGGAGCGAACGTATTGATGCCCAACCTGACACCGCTTGCTTACCGTTCAAGCTACGAAATCTATCCCGGGAAAATTTGCATACAGGAAAACTGGGGAGCTTGTATTCCCTGCATGAAGAAAATGGTCGAAAAAATGGGTCGGAAAGTAGCTACCAACCCCGGCCACAGCCTCAAAAACCGTAGCCGGGTTCACTCTTAAAATTCAGGCTCCGTATTTTCCAAGTCGCAGGCCATTTGCAAGTATTAAGCTCATTAAGGCTCGAGCAGGAAAATGGCCAAGGTAACCTTTTCTACACTCTCTTTCTGTAAAGCGCGAAGCTTCATCACACCCTGCATGGGGAGAGAAAAGAAGCACCGGAGAGGGATGCCAGGAATGACTCCCCAGCAAAGAGGGCGTAGAGTGATCACCTGTGATGACCAGAACATCAGGTTTAAGCTCCAAAATACGCGGTATAAACTGGTCGAAATACTCTATACATTCCACTTTTCGCTTGAAATTACCATCTTCACCAGCTTTATCGGTGTCTTTGTAGTGCACAAAGAAGAAATCATAATCATTCCAGGCCTTTTCCAGATATTCAACTTCATTTTCAAAGGTTCCTTCTAACTCCGGAGTGTCAAATCCAAAAAGCCTGGCAATACCTTTATACATGGGATAAATAGCAATAGCCAGGGAACGCACGCCATAACGTTCAGGAAACTTTTCAAGCACAGGAGGTTTAGAAAAACCTCGCAAAAGAATAGCATTGGCTTTCTTTTCGGTAGAAAGCAGTTTCTGAGCCTTTTCCAAAAACTGCTTTATCACTCTGGATGTTTTTTGTGAAGCTTCATCCAAAGCTTCTGGAGCATAAGGAGCAAGTCCTTCTTTCTGAGGGTCAGTGTCTTTAATCCTGTCACCCAGTCCCTCTCCTCTCAGCACCATTACGAAACGATGTTCTTTGCCTGGCTTAAGCAAAATCTGGACCCCTTCAATTTCACCAATGTTTTCGCTTAGAAGGTTAACCAGGCGCACACATTCCTCTGTTGGAATGCGGCCCGCGCGACGATCAATTATTAAGCCCTGCTCATCACGAGTGGCAAAGTTGGCTCGTGCTGCCACATCATTTGGACCAAGAGCCATGCCAACGCCAAGAGCCTCGAGAACTCCCCTGCCAATAATCAATTCCTCGGGATTGTAACCAAAAAGGCCAATGTGACCTGGGCCACTACCAGGAGTGATACCGTAATTCACCGGATACATAAGCCCCAGCACGCTACGCTGAGCCAACCGGTCCAAGTTAGGAGTATGGGCTGCTTCAAGCTCTGTTTTAAAGTCAAAATCGGGGTGCGGAATTCCGCCTAAACCATCAGCTACCAAAAGTACCATTTTGCTTTTGCCCTTTTTAAAAAGATCCTTCAAATTCTCAAGAACATCTGGCACAAAAATCACTCCTTTCATTGAACCCAACATCTAAATAAAAATATATAGAGCTAAGGCTTATATTATCATATAAGTGGAAAGGGCCAAAAAAAGAAAGGAGTTACCAATAAACATATTACCTAAAAAGGGTCAGAAGCAAGAAAAAAACATGAAAAACCTTACTTTAATGGAGATCAGCCACCTGTAACCTGCATAGCCAAGCTGCAAACTACAGGTGGCTGAAATGGCCTGGGTTCATACTATTCCATATGCAAGCATTGCCTTCGCGACTTTTATAAAGCCCCCAATATTCGCACCAAACAGATAGTCACCAGGATGACCATAAGCTTCTGCCGCTTCAAGACAAGTTTTGTGAATTTTATTCATAATATCTCTAAGCCTATTGTCTACCTCTTCTCTTGACCATTGTAGCCTCATACTGTTTTGGCTCATCTCTAAACCGGAAACCGCAACTCCTCCCGCATTAGCTGCTTTTGCAGGACCATAAAGCACCCTGTTTTCTCTAAATATATCGATAGCCTCAAGATTCGAGGGCATGTTTGCTCCCTCTGCCACTGCAACAACTCCACTTTTTACAAGAGCATTTGCATGGCTTGCATCAATTTCATTTTGCGTTGCACATGGAAGCGCGATATCCACTCGGAACCCTTCGTCTCTTATCACATCCCATACCGATTTTCCTTCAAAATATCTAGCGCGTGGATACTGGTTTACATATTCTCTAATTCTTCCACGTTTTACATTTTTCAACTCCATAACAAAGGCAAGTTTACCCGCATCAATACCTTCTTCATCAACTATCGTGCCGTTTGAGTCCGACAACGTAATAACCTTGCCTCCCAATTGGATAGCCTTCTCAACTGCATATTGAGCTACATTACCAGAGCCACTTACCGCTATAACTTTATTTGCAAGGTCCATGCCACGAGTTGCAAGCATTTCTGAAGTAAAATATATAAGGCCGTAACCCGTTGCTTCCGGTCTTATAAGGCTTCCTCCATATTCAAGGCCCTTTCCTGTCAAGACACCGGTATGCTCGTTTACAATTTTTTTATAATAACCATACATAAATCCAATCTCACGAGCACCAACACCGATATCTCCTGCAGGAACATCTATATCAGGACCTATGTGCCTGAAAAGCTCCCTCATGAAGGCATAGGTAAACCGCATCACTTCCCGGTCACTCTTTCCTTTAGGATCGAAATCTGAACCCCCTTTGCCACCACCCATAGGGAGCGTTGTTAAAGAATTTTTGAAAATTTGCTCGAAACCCAGGAACTTGATAATTCCAAGATTAACTGACGGATGAAATCTCAATCCGCCTTTGTAAGGCCCAATAGCATTGTTAAACTGAACTCGAAAACCCCTGTTAACATTAACCTCGCCCTTATCATCTTCCCAAACAACCCTAAACATGATTACCCGGTCAGGCTCTACGATCCTTTCGTAAATTTTTGCTTTTACAAACTCAGGGTGTTTCTCCTCTGTTGGTTTGAGGGTTGTCAAAACTTCGGTCACCGCCTGAATAAACTCAGGCTGGTCCTTATCCAGGCTTTTTACCTTAGCAATTACATCATCAATTTGTGGCATGTTACCATCCTCCTCCATCTTCAAAGTGCACCACCTAGGGTCTTCGCCTGTTTAAACAATAAACAAGTAACAAGCAAGCGCGTTGCAAGTCATCCCTAAGTGTTTTGACTCTCTATAAAATAAAAGGCGTTCCCCAAATACTTGGGGAACGCCTTTGTTCCCAACAGCACCACCTTTAGTGCTGAAAAGATTTTAGCATAGAACCTACCAGTAGACAACCCCTAATAACCTCTATACCAACGATTGCAGAATCAATTTTCAGGAATAAGTTAAGTTCAAGTAAAATCGCACAAAAAGGAGGAGCGTTACACAGGAACATGCTAATAAGCGTAGAATTGAACGAGGGGGAAAAGGGATATCAACCTTCCCAGAAAGAGAGATAAGCTGCGCTGAAGCAGTGAGGCCTCTTCTGGGTTCCACTTCAGTCTGAAAGTACAATATCTTCTCCTTCTCTTTTTTTACATTCACCACCTTCACTTCTTAAAAAAGACAAATGGATATTCTCCTTCACAAATCGTATTTCCTTTCTCCTCAGAATGTGCATAGGTTGTATCCATACACTGAGTTGTAAGTGCATTCTCTCCTTTTTCAATTAAAATTATCACTCCGTAATTTTTAGCATAGAACTTTTTTAGTTCGATTGATTTTTAAAAGTTTATTCCCTCATTAAGAACGAAAAGACAAATTCAAGTTAAAAGTTTGATAAACTATTTTACGTGTTAATAAAATACATCTGAAATTTAATCAAAAATTTATGGCCAAAAAGCGCATTCGTAGAGTTTTAGTACCCTTAAAGGACCTTGAAGAAAATTCGGTATGCCCTTATTCTCTTGTTGACCAGAATGGAAGAATACTTGTTAGAGCTGGAAGTCGATTAACCAGGCCGGTTCTGCAATCCCTGTATGAATTGAACCGGTCGTTTGTGATTGCAGAAGTTGTTGAAGAAGAGTCTGTAGTCGCCAAAGAGGATGTTCCTTTTCAACTCAAACAAGAAACACTCGAAGATCTTCAGAGCACCTTGCAAGATCTGGCTCAGGGCAAACAAGTGAACTTGGATGTACTTGAAAAAGATACCGAAAATCTCATCCAGGCAGTGGAGCTTAACCCAGGATTGGTTGTACCAATCATTCAGCTCAAAAAGTATGACGATTTCGCCTTTACTCACTCTCTTAACGTGGCCGTCATATCGCTCTTCATCGGTAAATTCTTAAATCTTTCCAGGCAGGAACTCCTTATCTTAGGTCTGGGAGCGCTGTTACATGACCTGGGCAAGCTGAAAATACCCGTTGAGATACTGCATAAACCCAAAAAACTCGACGAAAAAGAACTCTCAGTAGTTAAAAGGCACCCCATTGACGCCAAAAAGATTCTCGAAGAACAAACCAGCTTGAATAGCAGCAAGTCACAACTAATTGCACTCCAGCACCATGAAAAAATAGACGGGAGCGGTTACCCCCTTGGTCTTGGTAGCAAGGAAACCGACTTTCTTTCCCAAATAACTACCGTAGCGGACATTTACGAAGCATTGACTTCTGACCGACCCTATCGAAAAGGATTACCTATTGGCGAAGTCGTGGAGTATCTCATGGGTAATGCGGGCTATAAGTTAAACATGGAAGTGGTGGAAACATTTATACGCCACATCTCCCCCTATCAGGTAGGAGATTTGGTAAAGCTTTCTGATGGAAGAGAAGCAATAGTTTCAGAGCTCAACCCCGTCTTGCCTTTCCGACCAAAAGTACGAATAAAAGTCGAAGATGAACAAGGAAAACCCCAGCTTGCTGAAGAAGTGGATCTTGCCAGAATTACTACCTTAACCATTACCGAAGAACTCCTTTCCAAAAGCAAAATCAGACTCAAGGATTGAATAACCAGTGTCTCAACCGCTCCTTCAGAGTCAAATAACACTGTTCGCGGTTCTCTTTTGAAAGGTAGATTGTCAGAGGTTGTTTCTCAAAAATCAAGTTTTTCTCAACCCAAGTAAGGATTGGGAAACGCGAAGTTGCCAAAACCAGTTGTGGAGAATCCCAGAGCGCAAGAATAAGCTCTCGAAAAGAGATAGAAAAAAGCTCCATCTTTCCCACCTCATCGACCAGGCAGGGCTTACCTTCTTTTAGCGCTTTCTCAAGAACAGGAAGGGCTACGCGCTCAAAGCTTTCCAAATCAACGCGGTAGCGCCCCACGTAAAACCGGGAAGACAAATCCTGAGAAGCGAGAGTTCCTTTTTCCCCGGCCAACGTCTCCACAGAAAAGCCTATCCTTCTTCCACCCCTTCTCACCTCTTCAGTAAAAAAACCTGTAAAGACCCCTGGAAAAGTACTGCTAATCCTTTTTACCAAAGTAGTTTTGCCACTTCCCGGCTTTCCCAAAACAAGGATCTTATTCAAAGTTTTATCCCTCGCTTTTAGCTTCACAACTAGAAAACCACCTCCTTAGTATTTTCCACCAACTCCCTTCATGAAGCAATTCTTGAAAACCAGAACGCAAAAAGCCAAAGTTGACTTTTTACAAATATTCCGTTAATTTTTTGGCAAATGGGAACCTTCATAAAATTTCTGGGAACTGCTGGAGCAAGAATAGTGGTTTCTAAGCAAATCCGGGCTTCGGGTGGCATATGGTTCCAGCACGATAAGCTTGCTTTCTTTATAGACCCTGGACCAGGAGCGTTGGTCAAAGCCCTGACCAGTAAACCTAAGCTTGAACCATGGAAGCTTTCAGCAATACTCCTTTCACACCGTCACATAGACCATGCGAACGACCTGAATATCATGGTCGAATCAATGACCGAGGGTAACACGAAGAAAAGAGGCATGGTTTTCCTTCCCAAAGACGCTCTCGAGGAAGAAAAAGTGCTTTTTAGCTATTTGACTCCCATGCTTCAGGAAATTGTGCTACTTGAAGAGGGAAAAGAATATAGCATCGGGAACTTACGTTTTGCCACCCCCTGTCGGCACTGGCACCCGGTAGAAACTTACGGATTTAAATTCTACCTCAAGGATAACCTTACGGTTTCTTTTATTACAGATACTCTATACAATCCAAAACTTCAGGAGGCATATCAAAAAAGCGACCTACTGATCATCAACATGGTAAGAACTAAACCAGACAACGCAAATGCAGTAATGCACCTCAATGCTGATGATGTAGAAAAACTTGTTAAGGCCATTAAACCCAAAATGGCCGTTATCACTCACTTCGGTATGCAGGTAATCCTTAATAAACCCTGGAAGATAGCAGAAGAAATAAGCCAGAAGACTGGTATCCAGGTCGTTGCAGCACGAGATGGAATGCAACTCGACCTCGAAAGCATTTTCAAAAATTCTGTGCAACACACTACATGACTACATAGGTGCTTTTCAGTAGCGGGTTAGCGAAAGATAAAAACGGGTCAAAAGCGTGGTCAGGAAAGGCAAAAGAGCAGCAATGATTAAAACTCCCAGTATAACTCCAGCTATAGGCACAAAGCTAAAAACCCAACCCAAAAGCAAACCAACCAAAGCGAAAAATAATAAACCCACGAAAAAAGCGAAACATTCACCCAGGTGTTCGAGCACCAAATGAAAACTGGCCTGCAAAGCAGAAAAGGGATCTCGGCCATCAATAATTACCTCTGGTAAAACAAAAAGCAGCAAAAAAGCAAAGAAAAAACCCGGAAAAATAAAAAACACTGAGAAAAAGCCTACCACAAAACTGATAATTAAAGCGGTAATCAAAATTTCCAGAAAGCGATCACCAATCATTCTGAAAGCTCTCCATAAATCGACAATCGAACGATAACTATAATCCCAGGCAGCAATCATAATTAGAGCAGCCACCAATATAGATAACACGCTGCCAAGCAAAAACAGGCCAAAACCAAGTCCCAAGCGATATAATCCGAAAAACCACCAACCCACGCTACCTCTTGCCGCGACAAGACTTGCCGCCACAAAAGGCAGGGCCGGCAACAAAGAAACTATCCATAAAGTAGGATTCTTGGCAACAAAGCGGGCACTTCTTTTGGTCTCCGTCCAGAAATCAAAGTTCAACATGTCTGTTTCTCCATCAAGTTGTGATATACTTAATATACCCGTTTAAAAAAATGTTGGCAAGTCTCTCTCATAAAGGGATATGCATAATTATTATATGGTTGTCTCGCCAACCTTTGCACAAAAAAAAGCCTTGCTGAGCACTGCACTTTGGTTGAGCAAATTCCTTTCCCCAGTACGTACCCTAATAATCAAACAACCCGCAAAAATAGATGATTTTGAAGCAGGCCAAATTTGCATGAACTTTACGATAAGAAACCTCTTTAAAAAGCGTCTCCTTTTTCTTTCCGAAAAACACTCCTTCACAGGTGGGGCGATACAAACCATAAAGGAAAGATTTCCTGACCTCCCACTAAAACTCCTTTTGCTCGACGTCCATTTTGATGTGTTCAACCTCCCAAAAAAAGAAAGACCCGAAATCCACGAAGGAAACTTCCTAATTCACCTATTGAAACATGACATACTAAAAGAAGAAGAAATATTCCTGGTCTCGGTAGATTCGTCTATCAATTTCGAATTACCCTCTGGATACTACTACTTATCCTGGGACATAGATTACGGGCTCTCGCATTTTGCGAGATACCCCTCTTTCAAGAAGCAGAGTTTAGAAAAAACTAAACTCCAGCTTGAAACCCTCTTTAGAGAACTTATGAAAAGAGATAAAATGATTGTTGCAATGGACATAGTGGAATTAGACCATCGGAAAGCCACCACACCTTTACAGGTGGCCCTTGTGATGAGCTCCTTTGTTGACTACCTTTTCTTTTCTTACCACTAAAAGGAGGCCAACGTTGAAAAAGTTAATTCATCTCATCTGGCTTTCGGTGCCCTTCCTCACTGCGTTCTTTTTATGGTCTGCTTCAGCCCTTGATTTGCTGGACCAGGCTCAAATCATGCTTGAAGAAGGGCGCACCCGGGAAGCTATCGACATGCTGGAAAAAATGCTTAATGTTGAAGAACCAGAAGAGTTAGCTCGGGTAGTGGAAACACTTTACAACCTGTACCTCCAAGAAGGAGAAGACAAAAAGGCTGTTGAAGTATTAAAAATGTACATTGAAAAGTTTCCTGAAGCCTACCAGTCCTATCTCTTTCTTTACTGGATAGCAAAAACCGAAGAAGAAAGTCACAATTTTGATCAAGCATTGTCACTGCTGAAAGAAATAGCTCTGAACTTTCCCAAAGGCCTGCCTGATCCTTACCGGATAAGGGAACAGGCCTGGGAAGACTTTGCTTACATACTTCACCATGTCCAGAAACGTTACCAGGAGGCTCTGGGAGTGTATCAAAATATCCTTTTGCACTTCCCTGAGAACGAGAGGAAGCTTGCGATAATGAACGAAATGGCAAATTGTTACGAAAAATTGGGGGCAAGAGAAAGGGCTCTTGCCATTTACCAAGAAATACTGTGCCAAGCAACAGACCCTTTTTACCGCAAATTAGCCACACTCAAAATAAAATATCTTAATAGTGAACCAAACTGGAGCAGAAAAACTCTTACCCTTCTATACAAAGAAATTGAAGCCGCTTTCTTATCAGGCAATGTTTCAAGTCTGGAAAAGCTTGCCCGAAAAGGAGATTTCTGGGTAGGACAAATTTTCAGTGAATTTGAAGTAATGGAGTTTGAATCGCTGAAGCCCTACTTTGAAGAAAAACTGAAGGTGGCAAAAAATATTGAGATAGAAAAACCAGCTTCCACCAACGGTTTTTATACTATGCAAATCAGCAACTGGCCCGACTCAGAATACAACATACTGTACCTTTTAATTGCCCAAGAAAATTACGGCTGGGAATGGAAGGGCATCATTCTATCCAACCAGGAATTAGAGAAAGAGGCTCCTCAATGGTGGTCAGGCATTAATTTCTACTTTTAAACTTCTAAATCACAAAGTGAGGTGGCTTAAGCTGGAAAGAAAGACATTCCACAAAAGAGAAACTCGGGAAACCAATATTGAACTTGAGCTGAATCTGGAAGGAAGCGGAAGCTCGGAAATTCACATGGAAATTCCTTTCTTCCCTCACCTCTTAAAAACCCTGGTTTTTTATGCCGGATGGGACCTGGTTTTAAAAGCCAAGGGTGATCTTGAAGTGGACCAACACCATACTGTTGAAGATACAGGGATTGTTCTGGGAGAGGCATTTCTCAAATGCCTCGGTGAAAAAAAGAGCATAAAACGTTTTGCTTTTTCGATGGTTCCCATGGACGAGGCTTTGGCGATGAGCGTTGTAGATTTGGGTGGCAGACCTTTTTTGTACCTGGAAACACCAAATTTGGGAGAAAGAGTCGGAGAATTCGAAATACCCCTGATAGAAGAATTCTTGAGAGCATTCACTAATAATGCAAAAATCACGGTTCATGCTAAAATATGGTGGGGTAAAAACGCGCATCACTGTTTGGAAGCTCTGTTTAAGTCTTTAGGACAAGCTTTGGGAGAAGCTTCGAAAATAGCGAATAAACAGGAAATACCTTCAACAAAAGGAATTCTATAGGAGAGAGGTAAGTCATGATAGCAATTATCGATTACGGTATCGGAAACTTGTTTAGTGTTTCCAAAGCCTTGAACAGGTTGGGACAGGAAACCCAAATCACCTGTGAACCTGAAACAGTTGAAAAAGCAAGTGCAATTATCCTTCCAGGAGTTGGTTCCTTTGGAGAAGCTATGGAAAACCTGCAAAAAAAAGAGCTTATCAATGTCATATTAAAAAACGCAGACGAAGGTAAGCCTATCTTGGGGATTTGCCTGGGAATGCAAATTCTCTTTGAAAGAAGCCAGGAATCTCCTCACGCAAAAGGTCTCTCCCTCATCCAGGGGGAAGTACGCAAGTTGCCCCCCACCAATAAAATTCCCCACATAGGGTGGAACCGCATATATTTCAAAAAAAAGACAGAGCTTACAGAAGATATTCCCCAGGGTAGATTTTTTTACTTTGCTCACTCCTATTATGTGTTGCCAGCCGACGACCAGCCAATAATAGGAATATGTAATTACAACCTGGTTATTCCGGCGATTATTAACCAGGACAACATATGGGGAGTTCAATTTCACCCTGAGAAAAGTTCGACCTGGGGCATGAAGTTTCTCGAAAACTGGGTAAGGTGTATGTTGAAGTGATTTTAATACCAGCCATCGATATCATAAACGAGAAAGTAGTTCGCCTCAAACAGGGAAATTACAGTCAGAAAACGATTTTTAGCGACTCTCCCCTTCAGATTGCTCAGCAGTGGGAAGCAGAGGGCGCTCCACTACTTCACGTAGTAGATCTTGAAGGAGCAAAAGAGGGACAACCTAAAAACAAGAAAATAATTGCTGAAATAATTAAAAAAGTTCAAATCCCGGTCCAGGTGGGAGGAGGAATCAGAGACTACCAAACCTTTAAATTTTATTTAGAAGTCGGTGCCTCAAGAATTGTTTTGGGAAGCGTAATACACGATGATCCTCAACTGCTTGAAAAGCTGGTTGAGGAAAACCCAGAAACACTGGTGGTGAGTCTTGACGTTACCAATAACGGAAGTCTGGCCATTCACGGCTGGCAAAAAAGTGCTCCTCTAAGTGCTTCCCTAATTGCCAAAGCACTGAAACGGAAAGGTGTTCAAAATTTCATTTTCACTGACATTACTCGAGACGGCACCTTAAAAGGCATACGGAAGGAAGTTATTACTAAGTTTGTGAAAGAAAGTGGAGTACATCCTCTCATAGCTGGAGGAATAACCTCTTTGGAAGATATAAGAATACTGAAATCAATGGATCATCAGGTAAAGGGTGCAATTCTTGGTAAGGCTCTTTACACCGGTAAGATCAAATATAGCGAAGCGTTAAAAATTATACAGGGGGAATGAAAAATTGCTCGCCAAAAGGATAATTCCCTGCCTTGATGTAAAAGACGGAAGGGTAGTAAAAGGCGTTCACTTTGAAAACATAAAAGACGTTGGTGATCCAGTAGAACTTGCCAAAAGATATGAAGAAGAAGGAGCAGATGAGCTGGTTTTCCTGGACATCACAGCATCATACGAGAAAAGAGAAACCATGGTCCACGTGGCCGAAAAGGTAGCCGAAGTATTGACTATCCCCTTTACTGTAGGAGGAGGTATAAGCACTGTAGAGCATGTTAGTAACTTGCTAAAAGCAGGTGCAGATAAAATATCTATCAACACAGCGGCAGTGTTACGGCCTGAACTTATAAGTGAACTTGCAGAAAAGTTTGGAAGCCAATGTGTGGTGGTAGCCATAGATGTGAAAAGGACCTGGGACCGAATTACTCGCAAAAGCTACTGGGAGGTCTTCATCAATGGTGGCCGCACTCCAACTGGCAAAGACGCTTTAATGTGGGCTTCACAAGTAGAAAAACTGGGAGCAGGGGAAATACTGCTAACCAGCATGGATACCGATGGCACGCAATCTGGCTACGACATAAGCCTCACTCGCAAAATTTCTGAAAAAGTCAAAATTCCAGTTATTGCTTCAGGAGGCGCTGGAAAGCTGGAACACCTCTCGGCTGTTTTGCGGGAAGGTCAGGCCGATGCTGCATTGGTAGCCTCGATTTTTCATTTTCGACGCTTCACCATCCCTGAAGCCAAGATATTTCTCCAAAAACGCGGAATACCGGTGAGGATTGAAGATTAATGCAAGAATTGATCGAATTTCTCAAATTTGACGAAAAAGGGCTTATTCCAGCCATTATCCAGGACGTAAAAAGCGGTAAAGTCTTAATGATGGCTTACATGAACCAGGAGGCTCTTTCAAAAACCTTAGAAACAGGAAAAACCTGGTTCTACAGTCGAAGCCGTCAAAAACTATGGAACAAAGGAGAAACCAGTGGCCATTATCAGTTCGTCAGAGGCATTTACGTAGACTGTGATAACGATTGTCTCTTAATCCAGGTGGAACAGCAAGGAGTAGCCTGTCATACGGGCTTTCCATCATGCTTTCACCGTCCGATTAATGATTGGAAAAAAGTTGGAAACCCATCTTCGGAATTACCTCCTTATTCTCTGTCCGCTTTTCTCTCTGAACTTTTCGAGGTAATCAAAAGTAGAAAAACGCAAGCACCAGACAACTCCTACACAGCAAAACTCTTTAAAGAAGGAAAGGAAAAAATTCTTCGCAAAGTATCCGAAGAAACTACTGAAGTCATTCTTGCCTCGCTAAAAAATCAGAATTCCGCGGAAAACAAAAAGCACCTTTGTTGGGAAGTAGCCGATCTCCTGTATCATGTTATGGTTCTTCTCTGTGAAGAAGAAATCGAATGGGATGATGTACTTTTAGAGCTTCAAAGAAGAAGGTCGAATAAGAAAAAGGTTGCCAGTGTCAATGCCGAAACTCTTGATAAGAAACAAAGTCTGTGATAATATTTATGATGCTCGTGGGTCCATAGCTCAGCGGTAGAGCAGCCGGCTCATAACCGGTCGGTCCCTGGTTCGAATCCGGGTGGACCCACCATGGTTCAGGGGAGGCATGAATGGAACCACTTTTTAAAGTAGTAGCTTTCTTGGAAGAACTCTTTCCTCCAGAATTTTCCCTCGAAAACGACCCCATAGGTTTACTTGTTAAACCAGTCCCTTTATCCCAACCCATAGAAAAAGCACTGGTAGCTCTGGAGCTGAGTCCTTCCTTAGTTCAGACAGTCGTGAAAGAAGGATATGGCCTACTCTATCTCCATCATCCTCCAATCTGGAATCCAATTAAAATGCTTGACGCTGAAAATCCTCACGTCTCGATGTTACTCAAGCTTTATCAAAATGGAGTAACCGTATTGAGCCACCACACCAACTTGGATTGTGCTCCAGGGGGGATAGCCGATCAGTGGGTAGAACTTCTCGAGCTGCGAGGAAAGAAAAAGCCTCTTTTCCCCCACAAAATAAACAAACAATACTTTAAAATCACTACCTTTGTACCTCAAGAACACCTTGACAGAGTAGCCCAGGCGGCTTTCCAGGCTGGAGCCGGTATAATTGGTAATTACAGCGAGTGCAGTTTCTACACAGAAGGCACTGGCACTTTTACCCCCC
Organism: Candidatus Atribacteria bacterium; assembly: GCA_029982245.1. Lineage (GTDB taxonomy): Bacteria > Atribacterota > Atribacteria > Atribacterales > Thermatribacteraceae > Thermatribacter > Thermatribacter velox. The sequence goes on from JARRBX010000001.1 coordinate 87,661, forward strand.
AAAAAGGTGCCAATCCCTTTATAGGTAAAGCGGGTAATCATGAAAAAGTGCGTGAACTGCGTTTCGAAGTGAGGGTTGAGGAAAACTTGCTCACAGAAGTGCTGCATGCTATATTCGTAGCTCATCCTTACGAGGAGCCAGCTGTCGATGTTTATCCCCTCCTCCCCTTTGCCAGGCCTGATACAGGTTTAGGAAGGCTTATAGAGCTTGAGAATCCAGTCTCACTTAAAGTCATAAGCATGAAAATAGAACGCCTCATTAACGAGAAGGTCCTGGTCCAAAAACCCTATTCAAAAAAATGCGAAAATATTGCTAAAATAGCCATACTGCCAGGAAGCGGAAAGTCGCTCCTAAACAGCCTTCACAGTGAAAAGGTGGACCTTTTCATAAGCGGAGACCTTTCTCACCACGATATAGAAGAGCTTAAAATCAAAAACATAAGCTTTATTCAGCTTCCTCATGGCCGGGGCGAAAGGATTGCTATGCAGTCGGTGACCAATTTGATTCGAAAGCAAGCTATGGAAAAAGGATTAAAAGTAACTTTTGAAAGCGAGAACCGTTATCACGATGAATAAAGCAAACATGAATAACGTCGAAAAACTCTCTCTGTTAAGAAAGCTTGACTCTTCAATCAAGCAAGTAGAGAAAAAGATTAAACGCAAAGATCGGGAATTAAAGAGCTTGCAGCAAGAGCTTTCAAATCTCAAATCTCAGGTTGAACATAAGCAGAAGACTCTGGAAAAAGAAAAAATAGAGCTTCACCGCTGGGAACTGGAATTAAAGGAAACTGAAGAAAAACTTAAGTCTACCAGGGAAAAGCTGTACAGTGGAGAAATAACTTCTGCTAAAGAACTAACTCAATGGGAAAAATCCATGGAAAAGCTGGAAAAACAACAGTCTGAGCTGGAAGAAGAAACCCTTCAAAGAATGGAAAAAATCGAAGTACTACAAAAAGAATTTCAGAAAGAAAAAAAACTCCTTTCAGAAAAAAGTTCCGAAATCGAAGCAGCACTGGAAAAGCTGGAAAAAGAAAT
>JARRBX010000043.1 GCA_029982245.1 Candidatus Atribacteria bacterium
AGTACTGTGCATGATTTCCCAGAGCTTTTCTTCAAACTCCTGAAAGTTGATTCCTTTCTCCAGTAACTCCAGAGATACTTCCAGCATCCTCTGGAATCCTTTGAGAATTTGTTGTACTATGTTCATGAGACCTCACCTCCACAGGTTGTGGTATTTGTTGTGCTTCTTGTGTATAAACAACACTCTTATACCATACTCTGGATGGTGAGGTCTCTTTATTTTTTATGGTTGTTAAAGACCTACGATAAATTTACACTAACGTTGTGGGTATTGCCTGAGTGGTTATAATTAGATAGGGTTTTGTTTCAGGTTCAAGGTTTTGTGGAAAGTTTTGTGGAAAGGTTGATTCAGGTTTTCTACCTGGAGAATAGAGGTGACGTGTAAAATTGGAAGAACTTATTTTTTATGAACGACCTAAACTGGAAAATGCTTCCATGGTGATCGGTTTTACGGGGTGGATGGATGGTGGAGGAGTTTCTTCGGGGACCATTTCTCTTTTGCGGGATTCGATAAAAACCAGTCCTCTGGCTGAGATTGATTCGCGTAACTTTTATATTTTGAATTTTCCGGGTACCATGGAAGAGGTGGCCCAGTTTCGCCCCTATGTGGTCTTGAAAGACGGTTTGGTAAAGAGTTTTGAATACCCGGTTAATGAATTCTTTTATTCCCAGGAACACAATCTGGTACTCTTTTTCGGTAAAGAACCCAATTTCAGGTGGGAAGAATTTTGCAACCATCTTCTAACTGTAGCTGAAGAAGTGGGAGTGAAGCGCATTTTTTTTGTAGGCAGCTTTAGCGGCCTCACACCACACACCCGGGAACCAAGGTTATATTGCAGTCTTTCCCATGAACGGCTGAAGACAGAGCTTGCTCCTTACAGTGTGCGCTTTTCAGATTATGAAGGTCCGGCCAGTATTGCCACTCTTTTACTTCTCCGTTCTCGGGAAAGAGGTCTGGAAATGTTCAGCGTTGCAGTGGAAATACCCATGTATGTCAGGGCCACCAATCCCAAAGGCATTCGAGCAGCTTTGCGATTTATAGTGCCTTTTTTGGGAATTGAAGTTGACTGGGCTGAGCTTGACAAACTCTGTGAAGACTTTGAGCGTCATGTAGATGAGTTGGTAAAACAGTATCCCGATTTGGAACAGCAAATCAGAAAACTGGAGGAAAACTACGACCAGGAAATACTTGGTGATGACCAGAGTTTCAAGGATTGGCTACGCAGGCATGGCATTGACACTATTTAGTCAACAAAAAGGATGAAATTCATTGACAGCTAATGAATAACCATTTATAATTGCCCAGTAAATTTGTTGAACCTTACTGCGAATTTTTAATCGCTTTTACCTTTACGAAAAGGATGGGTGAAAGGATTTGTTCAGGTGGTTTCGTTCCTTAAGAAATTATTTCCGGGATGCTTGGGGAGAAATACGTAAAGTAAGCTGGCCAGGTCGTAAGGAACTGCTGGCAAGCACCATTACCGTACTGGCAGTTATTGCCATAATGGGTATTTTTCTTGGTGTCGTAGACCTGGTGCTCACTTCTTTAATGAGCCTTTATCTTAAGTAACTCTTATACGTTTTGGAGGTTAGGCGGAAAGAAATGGAGAAACGGTGGTATGTAGTGCATACCCTGGCGGGTAGTGAGCACAAAGTTAAAGCTAATCTGGAGCGTCGAATTGCTTCAATGGGCATGCAGGACCAGATTTTCAGAGTAGTAGTGCCCATGGAGGAAACCATCGAGGTGAAAAGGGGAAAGAAACGCTTCACCAAAAAGAAGGTGTTCCCGGGTTATGTGATGGTGGAAATGATCATGAACGATCGCTCCTGGTACGTGGTTCGCAATACCCCTGGGGTTACTGGCTTTGTAGGTTCAGGAATGAAGCCAGAGCCGCTTAATGAAGAAGAAGTAAAGGTTATTTTGCGCCAAACTGGAGTGGAGAAGGGTAAACCCCGTTTGGACATCGAAAAGGGAGAGGCAGTTAAAGTCATTGCCGGACCCTTCCTCAACTATACCGGCGTGGTGGAAAGTGTGGACCACGAAAAGGGTAAAGTAGTAGTCCTGTTGTCAGTTTTTGGGCGTGAGACGCCTGTGGAGCTCGACTTCTCGGATATAGAGAAACTTTAGCGAGGTGGATTTTTATGGCAAAAAAGGTTGTTGCAGTGGTTAAGCTGCAGATACCCGGTGGTATGGCAACACCGGCTCCACCGGTAGGTCCTGCTTTGGGTCAGCACGGTGTGAACATAATGGAATTCTGTAAAGCTTTTAATGCCCAGACTGAGAAAGATAGAGGAGTACTAACTCCAGTTGAAATAACCATTTATCAGGACCGTTCTTTCACCTTTGTGTGCAAAACGCCTCCTGCTTCTTTCCTCATTAAGCAGGCTTTGGGCATCGAAAAGGGCTCGGGTGAGCCCAACCGGGTGAAGGTTGGTAAAATTTCTCGCTCTAAAATCAGAGAGATTGCTGAAAAGAAAATGGCAGACCTTAACGCTAACGACATAGAAGCGGCAATGCGCATTATCGAAGGGACTGCCCGGAGCATGGGTGTTGAGGTCGTTGAGGGTTAAGTGTAAAAGGAGTGAATAGCATGGCAAAAGTGGGTAAAAGATATCTTGCTCTTAAAGAAAAAATTGAACCGGGAAAACTTTACAGTCCTGAGGAAGCCGTGCAACTTGTGAAAAGCATGGCTACTGCCAGGTTCGATGAAACGGTGGAGATGGCGGTTAACCTGGGCATTGACCCCAAACAGTCCGATCAGCAAGTTCGTGGTACAGTGAGTCTTCCTCATGGAACTGGGAAAACTATGCGGGTTCTGGTTTTTGCTCAAGGCGAGAAGGCAAAAGAGGCCGAAGAAGCTGGAGCAGACTATGTTGGTGGAGAAGAACTGGTTCAGAAAATTCAGGAAGGCTGGTTTGATTTTGATGCTGCAATTGCTACTCCGGATATGATGCGGGTTGTGGGAAGATTGGGAAAACTGCTGGGTCCTCGCGGTCTTATGCCCAATGCTAAGACCGGAACAGTTACCAACGACGTTGCTCAGGCAGTCCGGGAGATTAAAGCTGGAAGAGTAGAAATACGCAATGACCGCTACGGCAATGTGCATGTTCCCATAGGAAAAGCTTCTTTTTCTGAAGAGCAGCTCCTGGATAACTTTTATGCAGTTCTGGAAGCGCTGAACCGCATGAAGCCAGCAGCAGCCAGAGGAAGGTATATCAAAAAAATTGCTCTTGCCACCACCATGAGTCCATCGGTGAAGGTGGATCCACAGCTGGCGCTGACCAGAATGGAAAAGAGGGTGGCCTGAGTTTAAAACTATTTTGGCACAAAATAAATACCGGCTGATTGCCGGAGAACCGGGGGCCAAGGGCTTAAAAATCCCGGGGAGGCAAAGATACAGAGCTCCCTCGGGGAGCTTTTTTGTTGTTTACTTCTTTTAAAGAAAGGGGGTTAAAAGTTGGAAAAGAGGGAAAAAGCTACCATAATAGAAGAAGTATACCGTAAGCTCCAAGAGAGCCAGGCGGTTTACGTTTTCAGCTATCATGGCTTAAACGTCCAGAGTGCAGAGGAACTGCGCAAAAGCTTGCGTGAAGCAAGCGGAGAAATGAAAGTAATTAAGAACACCCTGGCCAGAATTGCTCTTCAGAAAGCAAATATTCCCTTTGATGACCAGCTTTTGAAAGGGCAAAATGCTTTTGCTTTTGCGTACCAGGACGCAGTGCAGGTGGCCAAGAAGTTGAACGAATTTTCCAAAAAGCTTCCTGAGATAGTGATAATCAAAGGGGGCTGGTTGGAGAAAAAGCAAATTGGCGTTGACGACGTGAAGAACCTGGCCAGTTTGCCTTCCCGGGAAGAGCTGGTTGCCAGAGTGGTGGGCGGTATTGCCGCTCCGCTCAGTGGCCTGGTCGGCGTGCTTCAGGGTGTTTTGCGAAGTTTGGTGTGGGTCTTAAAGGCCATTGAAGAGAAAAAGCAATAGAAGAAGGGAGGAACTTTTACCATGACCAAGGAAGAAATTATTGAAGCTATTGAAAAGATGACGGTTCTCGAGCTCGCTGAGCTGGTTAAAGCGCTCGAAGAGAAATTTGGTGTTTCAGCAGCGATGCCCGTTGCTCAGGTGGCAGCAGCACCTGCTGCAGGAGAAGGCGCAGCAAAAGAGGAAGAGAAGACCGAGTTTGATGTCATTTTGAAGAGTGCAGGCTCTCAGAAGCTGCAGGTTGTTAAGGAAGTTCGTGCTATCACCGGTTTGGGCCTCAAGGAGGCTAAGGAGCTGGTCGATAGTGCTCCTAAACCCATTAAAGAGGGTGTGAGCAAAAACGAGGCAGAGGAAATCAAAGCCAAACTGGAAGCAGTTGGTGCTGAGGTAGAGATTAAGTAAAAGAAAAGGGAAGCGCTACGCTTCCCTTTTCTTTGCCAAAGAAAAAAATGGAATCTACCCTCGAAAAATACAATCCCCATTTTCTCCTCTTCGTTGTCTCTGTAATTTGGGGTTTTAACTTTAGTGTTGTGAAGTGGGGGGTTATGCTCTTTGGCCCCCTTTCTTTTGCACTTTTGCGTTTTCTGGTAGGCGCTCCACTTCTCTTTTTAACACTCTCTCGCTATGAGAATGATCCCTGGATTCGGCGTGAAGATGTATTCTATTTTCTGCTTTTGGGTTTGATAGGGTTTGGCATCTATCAGCCACTCTGGAGTATGGGGTTACAGTTGAGTCTGGCTTCACATTCGGTTCTCATTCTTTCTTTGAGCCCGGTGGTGGTAACGCTCACTGCTTTTTTGCGACGGGAAGAACTGGTGAGTTGGGTAAATCTTTTGGGAGTGGGACTGGGTTTTGGGGGAGTTATTTTCCTGGTTCAGCAGGGAGAAACCGGAGCCTATCTGAAAGGAGATGTCCTGAAAGGAGATCTACTCACCCTTATTGCAGCAATGTGTTGGGGTTTTTACTCCTACTTGAGCAAAAAAATGCTGACCAGCTATTCTCCTCTCAAGGTGAGCACCTGGAGTGTAATTTTTGGCGTTCTGTGGATGCTTCCCACTTCGTTACTCTCACTGGTGAGAGCTCCCTGGAACCAGATTGACCTGAGTGTTTTAGGTTCACTCTTTTATGGAACGGTTCCCGCTATGGTCCTTGCTTACGTATTCTGGCACAATGGAGTCAGGGTTCTTGGTGCTTCCCGTACGGTTTCCTACCAGTTTTTGATTCAGGTTTTCGGAGTCCTGGCTGCCTGGATGTTTTACCGGGAAACTTTGAACCTGAATGCACTGATAGGCATACTGTTGATAGCCATAGGTCTTTTGCTTTCCCAGCGCAAAGGTGGGTTACCTTTTTGGCTCCGCTAAAAGCGCAGTCGGAGCCAGTAGGGGAGATAGCCCAGTTCTTCGTGGAAAATCTGGGCAATGGCTACGAAGGCCTTCAGAGAGGGAAGGAAATCTTCGAAAGAGAGCGGGTCTCTATCATAGGCAGGGTGTGCACTCACAGGATAAATGCTTACTTCGGGTAAGAAGTGCCCGAAGGCAAGCAACGCTCTTTTCAGGTGTACCCCAGAAGTTACCAGGTAAAGGCTCTTTATGCCAAGTTCTCTAACCTTTTGGGCCACTTCCCGAGCGTTTTCCCAGGTGGTTCTCGAGTGTTCTTCCAGGAGCATTTTTTCTTCAGGTACCCCCCATGCCCTGAGTACTGCTTGCATCGCTCTGGCTTCGCTTGGCACTTTCTCTCCCCATGGACTGCCACCGCTTAGGATAAGCAGGGGCTTTCCTTCTTTCCACAGAGTGAACGCTTTGTTGAGGCGTAGCATCGAATAAGGACCGGGTAAATGGGCATTGTTTCCACGGAGACTACCACCACCCAGAACCACAATTGCCTGAGGAGGAGAAGGTGGTTTCCTGGTTTCCGGGTATTCAGGCTCTAAAATTTTTGCTACCCATCCACTTGATAAAAGATAGGTGAAAATAGCCAGAAAAAGCAGGAAATGCCGGCATGAGCTTTTCTTTTTCCAGGTGAAAAAGAGCAGGACCAGAATGACAGTTATCAAAATGCCAGGCACATCGAGCATGGCTCCCAATGCTTTCTGGAAGTAGAACCCCATCACTGTTACTCCTGAGTGCTCAGCTGGGAAAAAGATGACAAGCCACCTGGTGGTCTGGTTTGGTTTCCCAGAGAAGCGGTTCTTCTTCAGAGCAGATGGGCATTTTTTCTGGACAACGGGTATGGAAACGACAACCCCGAGGAGGTTTGGTAGGACTGGGTGGGTCGCCCTGAAGCAGGATTTTTTTGCGTCTTTTCCGTGGATTGGGTATGGGTATGGAAGCAAGCAGTGCCCGGGTATAGGGATGCAGGGGGTTTTCAAAGAGTTCTTTTTTGGGTGCCACTTCGACGATTTTACCCAGATACATAACTGCCACTCGATTGCTGATGTGTTTCACCACGGAAAGGTCGTGAGAAATGAAGAGGTAGGTCAACTGCATTTCCTTCTGTAGAGTGGAAAGGAGGTTGAGTATCTGGGCTTGAATGGAAACGTCCAGTGCAGATACTGGTTCATCGCACACAATGAAGTCGGGTTGTAAAATCAGTGCTCGGGCTATGCCCACTCTCTGCCTCTGGCCTCCCGAAAACTCGTGGGGAAAACGGTCTAAATCACCAGGGCTTAAACCCACTTTTTCAGCTATCATCAACACCTTTTCCTGCCGTTCCTTGCGGTTTTTTATCCCGTGAATGAGGAGAGGTTCTTCCAGGATAAATCGAATGGATTTGCGGGGGTTCAGCGAAGCAAAGGGGTCTTGAAAAATGATTTGCATTTTCTGGCGGTAGGTTTTCAACTCTCGAAGAGGAAGAGCTAAGATATTTTGGTTTTTAAAAAACACTTCTCCGGTGTCAGGTTCTTCCAGACGCAGGATACAGCGTCCTAAGGTGCTTTTCCCGCATCCCGATTCTCCAACCAGGGCCATCACTTCGCCCTGGTTAATGGAAAGCGAGACAGCGTTTACTGCGTCAATGGTGAGCGTTTCCGAGAATTGCTCGCTTTTCACAAAAAACTTTTTGGAAAGATTGTTGACCTTCAGGAGTAAAGATGACATGCTACCCAGTGTTTTTCCTCCTTTTCTTTAAGCTGCGGTTCTTCTTCAAGGCAGCGCTCAAAGGCTTGCAGACAACGGGGATGAAAACGACAACCAGAAGGAGGGTTCAAAAGGTCAGGCACACTGCCTGGGATGCTTTCCAGAGCCTCTTTCTCTTCTTCTATGTGAGGTATAGAAGCAAGCAATGCCCGAGTATAAGGATGCAGGGGATTATCAAATAGCTCGAATACCTGGGCTTTTTCAACGATTTTACCCGCATACATCACGGCTACCCTCTGGCAGGTTTCGGCTACCACCCCCAGGTCATGGGTAATCAGGAGCACTGCCGTGTGCAGTTCTTCTTTGAGTTCCTCAATGAGCTCCAGAATCTGGGCTTGAATGGTCACGTCCAGCGCCGTGGTGGGCTCATCGGCAAGAAGCAGTCTGGGACGACAGGCTAAAGCTATGGCAATCATTACCCGCTGTCGCATTCCTCCCGAGAGCTGGTGGGGGTAACTGTGGAATATCCTTTCTGGCTCAGGTATTCTGACCAAGCGAAGCATTTCAATCGCTTTTTCTCTGGCTGTAGCAGGCGACATTGCTTCATGAATACGCAAAACTTCCATGATTTCTTCTCCAACCGGGAATACCGGGTCCAGAGAAGTCATCGGCTCCTGAAAAACCATAGAGATTTTCTTGCCACGTATTTTCCACATTTCTTCCTCTTTGAGTGGCACCAGGTTCTGACCCTCAAAGAAGATTTCTCCTGCCACGATTTTCCCCTGGGGTTGGGGATACAGTTTCAGTATTGACAAAGCGGTCATGCTTTTTCCGCACCCTGATTCCCCTACAAGACCCATGGTTTCTCCAGGAAAGATTTCCAGGCTTACGCCGTCCACTGCTCTGACCGTGCCGCGAGGTGTTTTAAGGTAAGTTTTCAGATTTTTTATTTCCAGTAAAGGAACCAGATTCATCATCACACCCTCAATCTGGGGTCCAGAATATCCCGAAGTCCATCTCCCAGAAGATTGAGTCCCAGCACTGAAATCATAATGGCCAACCCGGGGAAGGTGGCTGCCCACCAGGCCCCAGAAAGCAAAAACTGCCTGCTGTTAGAAAGCATGGCACCCCACTCTGGGGTGGGGGGTAAGGCACCAAGCCCTAAAAAGCCCAAAGCCGCAGCATCCAGGATGGCGTTGGCCACGCTCAGGGTTGAGTAGACAATAACTGGGGCCAGAGAATTGGGTAGAATGTGGTGCCAGATAATCCGCAAATGGGAAGCGCCCAGAGCTTTTTCGGCCTGAATGTAATCCATCTCCCGGATTACCAGCACAGCGCTTCTGGTCACTCTGGCCATTTGTGGAGAGTAAACAATGCCTATGGCAATCATTGCCTTCTCAAGCCCTGGACCAAGTGCAGCCATGATGGTGATGGCAAGGAGGATACTGGGAAAGGCAAACATAATATCCACGATACGCATCAAAAGAGTGTCAATTTTTCCACCAAAGTACCCTCCCAGAAGCCCCAGCACCAGGCCTATCAGAGTAGATATACCCACAGCGATAAAGCCTACCGAAAGTGAAGTACGGGTACCCCAGATGATACGGGAAAGGATGCAGCGTCCCAGGTAATCGGTGCCCAAGGGAAACTGCGCGTATTCTTTGCCAGCCCAGAAACCTGGTAACAGGCGATGGGCCAGGCTGCGCTGCAAGGGGTCGTTGGGAGCAAGGTAAGGGGCAAACAGAGCCACAAAGAGGAGAACAATCAAAATAATCAGACCCGCCAGGGCAGATTTGTTTTTCTTTAAAAAGTACCAGTATCCCTGTAGCTTGGCTATGTTGCTCTTCGTCATCTTATTGATACCGTATTCTGGGATTGAGATAGGCATATAAAACGTCGGTTGCCAGGTTGACTACCACAAACACGAAAGCAATAAACAGCACTGCTCCCTGGATGGCTGGATAATCCCGAGCGTAGACGGCATCAACCGTGTAGCGGCCAAGGCCAGGCCAGGAAAAAACGGTTTCAGTGAGAATGGCCCCGCCAAGCAAAAGCCCAAATTCCATGCCAATTACTGTGACGATGGGTATCAGGGCATTTTTTAGCGCATGCTTATAGATGACCATTTTTTCGGGAAGCCCCTTGGCCCGTTCGGTGCGGATAAAATCCTGGCGGATTACCTCAAGCATTGCCGAGCGGGTCATGCGAGCAATGAGTGCCATAGGTATGGTACCCAGAGCAATACTGGGTAAAATGAGATGGGAGAGGGCGCTCAAAAATGCTGTTTTGTTCAGGGTTAACAGAGAATCCAGAAGATAAAGCCCGGTGATGACTTTTAAGTTTACTCCAACATCGATTCTCCCTGAAACCGGAAGCCAATCCAGTTCCAGACCGAAAATAAACATGAGCATAAGACCCAGCCAGAAAACGGGCATGGAAACTCCGAAAAGTGCCCCGGTCATTGAAAAGTAGTCCCAGAAGGAGTATTGCTTTACCGCTGCAGTAACTCCCGCAGCGATGCCCACCACGATTGCAAAGAGCATAGCGGCAATGGAGAGTTCCAGGGTTGCTGGGAAACGCTGCAGAATTTCTTCAAGCACCGGGGAGCGAGTGGCGATGGAACGACCCAGGTCTCCCCTGAGTAGATTACGCAGCCAGACCAGATACTGAATATAAAGAGGTTTGTCAAGCTGCCACTTGGTACGCATTGCTTCCACGTACTCGGGGGAAGCGTGTTCACCAGCAAGTATTCGGGCAGGATCGCCTGGTGCCAGGCGCACCACGACAAAAACAATTATGGAAACTCCAAAAAGCACTGGTATAAGAAGCAACAGCCTTTTGATAATATACCGCTTCATAAGCATTCACCATGACTAAGATAAAATGGGGGGGGCAAAGATGCCCCCTCATTTTAGCGATCCAGCCAGGTGGTGTAAAAGAACTTACGGTCCAGGGGATGAAGCACATATCCCTTAACATCTTTTTTGAACACCATCTGGTTTTTGGCGTGAGCTATAGGTACCCAGGGTGCATCGTTGTGGATTATTTCCTGAGCTTTTTTGTAAAGTTTGATTCGTTCCTCCTGGTCGTAGGTTCTTTGAGCCTTGATCAGTATTTCGTGAAGTTCGTCATTGCGGTAAAACGCTACGTTTCCTGCGCTTCCCACGATAGCGTTGTCTTTGTCAAGTAGCACATAAAGGAAGTTATCCGGGTCACCGTTATCACCGGTCCAGCCCAGAAGACACATGGGGTGTTTTCCAGCTTCGGTTTCCTGCAGGTAAGTTCCCCACTCCACGGTGTAGATGTTGGCCTTGATGCCTACTGCTTCCAGGTCTGCTTGAATGGCCTCAGCAATTTTTGGAGGATCGTACATGTAGGGACGGGACACTGGCATGGCCCAGAGAGTGGTTTCAAAGCCATTGGGGTAACCAGCTTCTTTGAGTAATTCACGGGCTTTATCGGGGTTGTATTCGTAATCTTCTATTTCGTCATTGTAGCCCCACATGGTAGGCGGAATGGGGTTTTTGGCTACAATCGCAGTATCTTTGTAGAGGTATTTCACAATGGCTTCTTTGTTAATGGCATGGTTGACTGCCCTGCGCACCCGCACATCCCCAAATGGTTTCTGGAAACCAGGAGTATCTTCTCCCATATTCATGGCAAGGTATCCCACGTTAATGCCCGGGGCTTCAAGGAGCATCAGGTCAGGGTTGTTTTTGATTCGCTCCAGGTCGTCGGGATTGGGGTATTCCATAGCATCTATGGAACCTTTCTCAAGCTCCAGAAGGCGTACCGAGGGATCGGGTATAACTCTGAAGATAATACGGTCGAGATAGGGTCTTCCCTGCCAGTAGTCTTCAAAAGCTTCCAGGGTTATGTGGTCGTCTTTGACCCATTCCACAAATTTGAAAGGACCGGTACCCACCGGATTTTTAAAGAAATCTGCTCCATACTTTTCACAGGCGGTTGGACTGACGATGGCTACAGTAAACATGGCCAGATTGCTCAAAAATGGAGCGTAGGGCTCAGAGAGAATAATTTTAACTGTGTAGTCATCGACTTTGACCACGTCTTTTACCGAGGTGAACATCCATTTCCAGTAAGCCCATTCTCCGTATTTGTGGAAGGGGTGGTTGGGGTCGAATTGTCTTTTGAAAGAGTAAACCACAGCATCGGCGTTGAAGTCAGTGCCATCATGGAATTTTACGCCTTTGCGGAGGTAAAAGGTAAAGGTCAGTCCGTCCTCGGAAACTTCCCAGCGCTCGGCAAGGCAAGGCTCTATTTCGGTGGTTCCAGGCTTGTACTGAACCAGGCCCTCAAAAATATTGTCAGTCCTGGTGATAGAAAGCCCATCGGTTACATCAGCGGGGTCCAGGCGAGTAGCATCGCCACCGCTTCCAAAAACCAGGGTACCTCCGTATTTGGGTTCCTGAGCCAGAACGAACGCTGAACTTAGCAAAAACACCACGCCAACTAAAATTGCCAGAAAAACTTTTTTTCTCATTTTTCTCCTCCTCTTAATGGTTTTGGAATGAACCGAAGAAAGATGGATTTTTGTGGATAAAATCCCCCCTCCTTTCGTGTTTTTAGTTAGTTTTGATTATAGCATAAAAGCTGGTCATTCTTTGAAAAGGATATGATAGTATTCAGTCTTCTTGAATAAAAGATTGGACTACAAATTTGTGGCAATCATTTTCTCCCAGGACGTTCTGGTGGTCACAATAATTTCTTGTGTTTAGAGTGCATAATTTT
>JARRBX010000044.1 GCA_029982245.1 Candidatus Atribacteria bacterium
GGTTTACACAGTTTATTGTACAGTCCCACACAGTTGGTCCTGAAGTGCCCGTCGAGAATATTGTTGCTTTTATAGAAAGTTGTCAGAGATTCAGTTTTTCTTGAAAGGGGGTGAAAAAGTAAGTAGGTGAAGCGATTTTTCCCAGTACTCAAATTGTGGTTTGATGAATAATCAAAAGGAGGTAGGTTTGATGAAACGAGTTGTAATGATTTTGGTTGTGATTTGTCTATTGGGTTTACTCATTTTCCCGGTAGCTGGAGTGGCGGCAGAAAAGAAGTATACCGTAGGTGTAGTTATTCCCTATGAAATTGGATGGTTTACTGCCTTTCATAAAGGCTTCGAGCAGATAGCCAATAAAGAAGGCGTTAAGGTAGTTTGGCAGTATCACAACTATAAAGCCGATGAAGAAACCAAAGCAATACAAAATTTGATTACTATGGGAGTTGACGCCATCAACCTTACTGCAGTTACGCCTTCAAGCGCTGAGTATTCCTGTCGTCTGGCGAATGAAGCCAACATTCCTATTCAAATTACTGAAAGCGGAATAGCAGAGGGAAAAGGGAAGCCGGTAGCTGATATTGATTTTAACTGGTTTGATGTTTACCGCACTGTAGCCGTCAATCTACGACGCGATGTTCCTGGAGAGCTGAAAGTAGTCTGGATTCAAGGTTTTGCTGGAACACCGCCAGTCATTCAAGGAATTCAGGGATTTATGGAAACAATCAAAACCCTAGATGGCATCAGTTTAGCAACCGATGTTCAGTATGGTGATTATGCAACTGCTCCTTCATTGAACATTATAAAAACCCTGGTTCAGTCGGGTTTAGATTTTAACGTGGCGATTGGAGCTTGCCAGGAGATTACCGAAGGCATTATTCAAGGGTTAAGAGAAGAAAATGTTGACCTTGATAAAGTTACCATAGTAACAGTAAACGGTGGTCCTATGGACGTTGAAAACCTCAAAAAAGGTTACATTGACTTTTGCTTGAGTCTTTCTCCTGGTTTGCATGGCATGATTTGCGCTCAAAACCTCATTAACTATCTTAAGGGTAGAGAATATCAGAAGAAGAGCTATTCGCCTATCGTATGGTGTAGTAAAAATGACTGGGAAGAAAAATTGATACCTTGGTTTCTCGACGAAAGCTGGTTCCCGGTTGTGGAGGAATTTGTGAGAACTGGTCAGTACAAACCCGAATTGAGGCAGTAGTAGTTTGTAGCGTAGGGCAGGAAAATCCTGCCCTACGCTATCCTTGGAAATTTTTAGGAGGTTTGCCCTTTGGGAGAGACAGGATTTATTTTGAGTATTCGAGAAATTAGTAAGGCGTATCCGGGTGTAAAAGCGCTTGACAATGTATCCATGGACGTTCTATATGGCGAGGTACACGCTTTAGTGGGGCAGAATGGCGCTGGAAAATCAACATTAATTGAGATAATTGCTGGTGCTGTTCATCCTGATTCTGGAGAAATTATTTATGAAGGGAAAAAGTACACTCATTTGGAACCCTGGCAATCAATTAGCTTAGGTATTCAAACGGTACATCAGGAAAATCAGCTGGTGGAGGATTTGACAGTAGCAGAAAATATCTATCTTTACGATCTTCCCGTTAAAAGAGGTGGTTGGGTTAATTATCAAGATTGTTGGAATTATTCTCGGGAATTATTGAGCAAGCTGGGAATAAGCGTTTCTCCTTTGAAAAGAGTCGATTCTCTTTCTTTTGTCGATAAAAAGCTAGTGAGTATTGCCAAAGCCTTTGCGCGTCCCGTAAAACTACTTATTTTGGATGAGCCTACCGCATCTCTTGATGAACATGGGAAAGAAGTACTTTTTAGAATTATCCGAGATTATAAGGAACGAGGGATGAGTACTATTTATATTTCCCATAACTTGGGTGAGATCTTTGAGATATGCGATCGGGTAACCGTTCTCAAAGACGGCAAAAAAGTTGTCACGCATTCTGTAAAAGAGGTGAGCATAGATGAAGTGATTCGGAGCATGATTGGTAGTTCGCAATCAATCCTTTACAGAAGGGAGAAACGTGTTGGTTTGGGAAGTGAAAGTGAGGTTCTTGAAGTTCGGAATTACTCTCGCAGGGGCTTGATCAATAATATTTCCTTTAAGGTAAAAAAAGGGGAAATTTTTGGTTTGGCTGGTCTGGTGGGTTCAGGTAGGACGGAATTAGTCAGGATGATTTTTGGTCTTGATCCTAAGGATTCAGGTTCTCTTTTTTACAGAGGAAAAGATATTACACCCAGTAGTCCTTATGATGCAATACACAAAGGTATTGGATACCTTACCGAGGATCGTAAAGAAGATGGCCTTCTTTTGACTCGCCCTGTAGTAGAGAATGTGACTCTTGCATCTTTAGCCAAAAAGAGTGATTTACTGTTGGACTTGCAGAGAGAACAGCAGGAGGCTCTATCTCTTGTGAAGCGTTTGGACATCAAAACACCATCGATTTTCCAGCTGGCTATGAATTTGAGCGGTGGTAATCAGCAAAAGGTTGTTCTTGCAAAATGGCTTCAAACTAAAGCGGAAATTTTGATCTTTGATGAACCAACGGTTGGAGTTGATGTAGGAGCCAAGGTAGAAATTTATCGCATGATTGATGAGCTGGTTCAGCAAGGAAAGATAGTGATTCTAATTTCTTCTGATAATCCTGAATTAGTGGCGCTTTGTGACCGGGTTGGCGTAATGCGAGATGGCAGTCTGATAACCGTTCTAGAAGGCGACGAAGTGACAGAAGAAAACATTGTGCGTTATGCCATGGGTGTCTCTAAGAGTGTGGAGGTGTAAAAATGACTTCTCAAAAGATTGGGACTTTGTCTCGAGTAAAAAATACTTTCGAGCAAACTTATATTCTTTTGATGCTTATATTAATTATTTCGGTTGTAGCTACAATTGTTAACCGTCGTTTTATTCATCCTCAAAATATAATCAACATATTTCAACAAATTGCTGTTTTGGGTGTTGTGGCTAGTGGAGTAGGTATGCTCCTTGTGTCGGGACATGTTGATATTTCGGTGGGTTCTCAGGTTTCCCTTTTGGGAGTAATCTTTGCCATGCTTATTCAGAAGATTTTGAACCTTCCAGAAGGTAATGTAGAATCCTGGCGTCGGACAATGGTTTATCCGATTTCTATTGCCATAACTTTTGGTGTAGGAACTTTGGTAGGCTTTGTTAATGGCTTAACAGTGGTCAAATCCCGGGCTAACTCGTTCATTATTTCTTTGGGTTTTATGTCTGCCTATCATGGTCTTGCGCTTCTTGTAACGGGAGGCGCTTCATATATGCTTTTTGGGAGGTTTGAGGTCTTAGGAAGAGGGAGAATTTTTCATTATCTTCCAATTTCTATCCTCTTTTTTCTGGGAGTTGTGATATGTTCTCATCTTATTTTGAAGTACTTCCGTTATGGGCGATTTCTTTATGCAATTGGCAGTAATCGCAAGGCGGCTCATGTTTCGGGCATTAATACTGATTGGGTGATCATCAAGGCTTATACCGTGGTGGGCATTTTGAATGCACTGGCAGCTATAATTCTTATTTCTCGAGTGGGTTCAGCTCTGGCTACCACGGGTGATTCCTACGCTCTGGATGCGCTTGCTTCGGTCATAGTGGGAGGTGTTGCGCTTTCTGGAGGCAAGGGAGGAGCAATCAATATCTTCCTTGGAGTAGTGCTTATTGGTTTGATTGGTAACGCTCTGATCATAATGAACGTTAATCCGTATGCGAGAGACCTGGTTATTGGTTTAATCATTATTGCTGCAGTTGCTCTGAGTCGTTTTTCAGAAAGGTAAAAAGAATGAAGGGAGGGTATAAAAAATGTCCAAAATTACACTTTTAAATACTATTAAGGGCTCGCTATTTGAAGATTTTTTCCCCAAGGCTTGGGATTTGGAACGAATCGATTGGTGTTGTAGTAGACCTCCTGAGGAAATTTATGTTCGAGAAGAGTGGTGGCACCAGGATTTCCAACCAGTTGGCTGTCCCACATTAAGTGATTTTAACACCATTATGGGGCATGAAATTGCTTATCAAATCAAGCTTGCTAAAGACGAGGGGAGAGAACTTATTTTAATTCTTTCGGTGGGCCCCATGGGTATGTATCGCTGGGCGGTGGAGTTTCTTAAAAGATGGTGTGTAGATTGCAAACATGTCCATGGATTCAATATGGATGAGTGGTGTGATGCTCAAGGGAATACTCTCCCCGCTAGTGATCCTGGCGCGTTTCGCAATGCTATGGAATCGGCCCTTTATGGTCCATTGGGTGAGTTGACTGTACCTGAAAAGCAGAGACATTTTGCTACGCGAGAAGAATTGCCTACTTATGCTGAACGTATTGGAGAGTTACGGTCGAAGGGCGCCAAATTTGTTTTAATTTATGGAATTGGTTGGGTATTTCACATTGCTTTCTGGGAACCCCATTTCGCGGAAGATTATAAAAACATGGAAGAATGGCTCAAGCCGACTCATCGTCTTGCGGCAAAATTGCATCCGTTGACTATAATTCAGAATTCCATTACCAGCTTCAAGAGTCGTATTACTCTGGTACCAGCTTTTGCTAATACCATTGGACCGGGCCTCTTTATGCAGGCGGATTATGCCATAGGTGGTGTGGATGGTTATTTGCCTGCTCGGAATATGATGTATCAGGGACATGCACTTTGGGTAACCTTGAAATATGGTCCAGATATGTGGATTCCATCTTCCGTCATGCCCCAATTGCCTGGAAAACTATTTTTTGTAGCTCCCTTAGCTGGGCCCTTAGAGCCGGAGGTTAACTAATGGATTACGATTGCCTGCTTTATGGAGGAAAAATTATCACTGAAAGTAGTGTCTTGTCGCCAGGCTATATTGCTATTCAAGACGGAGTTATTGCCTCCCTGGGTAGTGATTGGAGTAGTGTCAGGGCAAAGACAACTTTCGATGTTTCGAACTACACTGTAACTCCCGGATTCATTGACATGCATACTCATGGAATTATGGATGTGGACTTTGTGGAGGGTAATTTCGAAGACATTGCTATAGGCTTGCAGAATTACCTTGCTTTTGGTGTTACGCGGGTAGTAGCTTCTACCATTTCTCGCCCTCTTTCTTATGTAATAGAGCAAATAAAGTGTTTGCGGAGGGTCAAAGAAGAAAGCGAGTATGGGAAAATTATGCATGGAGTTCATCTTGAGGGCCCTTGGCTTGCTCCTCGTTGTCGTGGGGGTCACCCTCTGCCATATCTCCGAGTACCGGCGAAAGAAGAAGTGCTTATGCTTCTGGAGGAAGTAGGGGATATAATTGTAACTGTAACCTTTGCTCCAGAGCTGCCAAATGCAGCGTGGCTTGCCGAAACACTATCTTATCGGGGTATAGTGCCGGTCATCGGGCACACTGAAGCTACTTATGAGGAGACTGAAGAGGTTATTCTTGCTGGCGCTCGTCATGTAACCCATATGTATAATGGCATGCTGGGCTATAGAGAAAACCCTCGAGAAGCTTTAGTCATGCTTCCTGGCGTGGAAACGGCTGTGCTTTATCATGATACAGTTAGTGTAGAACTCATTGGCTGTCCTGTGCACGTGCCTCCACCCTTTTTTAAGTTTATTAATAAAGTCAAACCGCGCGACAAACGGATTTTAGTAACTGATTCCCTTGTTGGTACTGGTAAACCTGAAGGCACAGTTCTTACTTACCGCGATGGTCGCAGAATCCGAGTTGCTGAGCAGGTGCTTCGGATGATAGACGAAGATCCAGCAATCGACGGAAATTTGACGGGGAGTGCAGTTACCATGAATTTGGCTCTACAACGTTTGATGAAGTATGCTGGCATACCTCTTGAGGAAGCCATTGATTGGGTTACCATAAACCCGGCAAAAGTCTTGGGCATTGATCGGGAGGTGGGTAGTATAGCTGTTGGAAAGCGTGCCGACCTGGCAGTTGTTGATGAGCGACTTGAAGTTAAATATACCTTTCTGGAAGGCGAGCTGGTTTTTCAAAACCCGTAAAGAAGGGAGTTGCCACTAAATGGTGGAATTTAAGCGCCTTTTTGAACCTATTATGATTGGGAAATTCCTTGTTCCCAATCGAATTTGTCATGTTCCTACAGACATAAGCTCTGCTCATGCAGATGGTTCGGTTAGTGCCCGCGATATCCATCATCATGCCACCCTTGCCAAGGGAGGTACTGGATTCATAATTGTAGGTGCCACGTCTCCCCAGAGTTCTACGGGAAGATCTACAGTAACCTGTCTCGTGGCTGATGGAGATCAGTATATTCCTGGATTGGCAAGGCTGGCAGAGGCTATGCATCGTTACGGAGCGAAATGTGCTGTACAGCTGCAACATCCTGGACGTCAGGCAGCATTGCCACGTTCAGGAAAGTTTGCTTCTACTGATATGGTAGTTAATCTGCCTTGGTCTCAAAGCCGTCCTATCCTCTATGCAGGTGAAGAGGAGAATATATTGCGCAAGTCCATCCATGTTTTAACTACTGATGAAGTTATTGCCCTGGTTGACCTTTTTGCTGAGGCAGCGTGGCGAGTTAAACAGGCTGGTTTTGATGCAGTAGAGCTTCATGCAGCCCATGGCTACCTCATTTCTGAATTCATGAGTCCTTATCTAAACCGCCGCACCGATCGTTTTGGGGGCAACTTCGATAACCGTATGCGTTTTCCGTTAGCGATTATTGAAGCCATCCAAAAAAAATGCGGTAAAGATTTCCCTATTCTGGTGCGTTATTCTGTTGATGAGTGGGTTCCAGGTGGTCGAGAGCTTTCCGAGTCTATTCGAGTGGCTAAAGTTTTTGAAGAGGCTGGCGTAGCGGCTTTGGATTTAAGCCAATGTATTCAGGAGAGCCCTGGTGCTGGTTTTGACCCCATGTATTATGAAGAGGGATGGACGATGTATGCTTCTGAGGCCATTAAGAAAGAGGTGCAAATTCCGGTTATTAATAGCCACTCTCTTCGTAATCCTGAGTACTGTGAAAAAGTCCTTGCTGAAGGTAAACTTGACATGGTGGGCCTTTCGCGTCAACTTTTGGCAGACCCTTATTGGCCCATTAAAGCAAAGTATGGTCGTATTAAGGAAATCAGGCGCTGCATTTCCTGCCTTACTGGTTGCTGGCAAGAGTCGTTGATGGCTAAGAAAGAAATAGCTTGTGCTATCAATCCAGCTTGTGGGAATCCAGAGTTTGAGATTCGTAAAAAAACTTCTACTCCACTCCGAATTGCAGTGGTTGGAGGAGGACCTGCTGGTATGGAAGCAGCACGTCACGCTGTGGAGCGGGGACATCAGGTTACTCTATATGAGAAGAGTGCTGAGCTGGGGGGCGCAATTCTGAATTGTTGTTTGGTGCCGGGGAAAGAAAAAATGAAATGGTACGCTGATTGGATTCGGTATCAGATGACTAAATTAGATGTTGAAATTAAATTGAAGCAATCACCTCGGCTTGAAGAGCTTGCTTCCTATGATGTGGTCATTAATGCTACTGGAGCTAGCTCTTATGTGCCTCGGGTTTCTGGCTTGGTTGAAAGAGTTATCCCTTTTGAAAAGATTCTGGTCTGTTCCAAAAAGTCCTGCGAGTTTCACCCACAGGAGACGAGAAGGCCCGAAGTGCTGAAAGGAACAAAAGTCATAGTTTGGGGAGATCACTATCCTGCAGCGGATACTGCAGCGTATCTGGCTTCTATTGGAAAAGAGGTTACGATTGTCACTCCATATAGAGAATTTGGTTCTTCCATAGAAGTAATTCATATGTACGTTTTACGCAAGCGTTTTCAACAACAGGATGCTGAAGCCCTTCATTCAAAACCTTTTCGTTACCCGGTTAAAGTGTATTCGCGTAGTATAGTGCTCGAAATTGGAGAAGATTTCTTGACTTTGTTGCGTGACGAAGAATTTATAACTTTACCTTATGATCATATTGTTACCTGTTTTACCAAACCCAATGTAGAGCTTTTTGAGAGTTTACGAAAAAACTTTGTTCCCGTGGTTAATGTTGGTGATGCAGTAAAACCTCGTAATTTACATGCGGCAGTTAAAGAGGGCGCTTGGGCAGGATTAACTATTGAGAATCAAAGATTCTACAATCCTAATGGGGTTTTCATAAATGATTTGCCTCTTGATATTTCCAGGCAGCTTTTAAGTTAGAGAACGGTGAGTTCGAAAGGGGGATATGGATGGTGGTGTTACGTACGCTTGTGGTTGGTGTAGGGGGAATGGGAGCCTCACATGCTAGAGCTTATAAGGATTTGCCCGGCTTCAATATAGTGGGTTTTGTAGTTGCTAAAAACGTAGACAGGGCTCGGAAACTGACTCAAGAGTTGAATATCTCGGTGCCTGTGTTTACTGACTATTATGAAGCTATGAAGGTTACGAAGCCTGACGTGGTTTCAATTAATACCTATGTTGATACTCACGCTGAGTATGCCATATATGCCATGCAGCAAGGGTGTCATGTTTTTCTGGAGAAACCCATTGCTCAGAACGTTTCAGAGGCTGAAAGGGTAGCCCAGGTGGCTAAAGAAACAGGTCGAAAGCTTGTGGTGGGTTACATTTTACGACATCACCCTGCCTGGCGGATGTTCATAGACTACGCTCGGCGTATGGGTAAGCCTCTTGTCATGCGTATGAACCTGAATCAACAAAGTTATGGCCATGAATGGATGGTGCATAAAGAGTTTATCCGTCGCATGCCGCCTTTGGTTGATTGTGGTATTCATTACGTGGATATCATGTGCCAGATGACTGAAGCTAAGCCAAAGAGGGTTCATGGTATTGCGGCTCGCTTGAGTGACGAAATACCTCCTGGGACTCATAACTATGGGGCTTTGCAGATTGTATTCGAAGACGGTTCTGTAGGATGGTATGAGGTTGGTTGGGGACCCATGATTAGTAGGACTGCTTTTTTTGTAAAGGATGTCATTGGACCTAAAGGTTCTGTAAGTATTGGGAAGGAAGTGAGTAATGTCGATCCCTCGGATGTATCACAGCATACCGCGGTGAACACACTGGTGGTTCATTGGAGCGATACCGATGAAAAGGGCAACAGACTCCGGGAAGACGAATATATCGAAATTAAAGATGAACCAGATCATGAGGAGCTTTGCAAGCGGGAACAGGAGTATCTTTACAAGGCTATCGTTGAGGATTTGGATTTGTCAAAAGAAACCGAAGATGCGGTAGAAACGCTTAAAATTTGCTTCGCTGCGGTTGATTCTTACCTTTCTGGTCAGGCAATTCATTTATAAAGGGGAGGATATGCCTTGATTACGCCGAGATTTGGATTTATCGTTTTTGGAGTGCACAAGGATGGGTTGAGAGACCCCATGGGCAATTTGTTCATCGACGAGAGTATTATTGCCAGCTCTAAGGAAGCACTCAAGAAAAGTGGTATTGATCTGGTGGAATACCCCATAGTGATTGCTACGAAAGAGGAAGCTAAAAAAGCCCTGCGGGAAATGAAGCACCGGGACGATATTGATGGAGTGATTCTTTTCTCTGGAACCTGGGTTTGGGCTGCTCACCTCATAGCTGCAGTGCGTGATTATGCACTAACTGGTAAAGGTATTTTGTTGTGGACTCATCCAGGTTCTCAAGGTTGGCGAACGGTTGGAGGACTGGTAATGCACGGAGCTATGATGGAGGTTGGTATTTCTCACAAGTTTGTCTATGGTGCAGCTTCTAACGCCTCGGAAGTGAATAAGATAGTAAGTTATTGCCGAGCAGCCCATCTCAAGAACCTCTTGAACATGTCCACTTGCGGGGCTTTTGGGGGAAGGGGTATGGGTCAAACCGTTGGTGTTGCTGATCCTTCTCAGTGGATGAGAGTTTTTGGGGTGGATATTGATACTCGGGACACCACAGAACTCATCAGAACAGCAGAGACTGTTACCAAGGAAGAGTTCGAAGCTCTCAAACCAAGAATTAAGGAACTATTTGGTTCCCTTCCTGAGGAGAGTCCAGTCAATGAGCGCTCCATGCGCCTGTATCTGGCCATCAAGAAAATTGTTGAACGAGAAAAATGGGATTTCTACACCATTCAATCTTTTCCTGGTTTGGGTGATGACTACTGCACCACTTGCTTTGCTCAATCCATGATGCTTGAAGATGGTGTGCCTACTTCTACTCTGGGTGACTTCAATACCGTGCTCACCACCTTTCTCTTGATGAAATTGAGCAAAGAGCGCGTGTATTATGGAGACCTGCAGCATATTGATAAGGAAAACCAGGAGATCAAGATAATTGGTGACGGAGCCATACCTCCCTCTCTGGCTGGCAAGGTAGGCCCTGCTGGTTTTGCTCAACATGGTATACCTACCGAAGGCCAAGCCGGTGGTCTGGCAGTGAGGGCAGTATGTAAAGTAGGAGAGGGAGTTATTGCCCGTTTGGGCCGAGTGAGTGGAGAGTTCGTGATGGTGGTAGCTCGGGTTTCCATTTTTGAACCCTCTGAAGACGTTCTCCAAAAAAGGTTAGAAGAGTGTGGTATTCCTTTCTGGCCCCATGGTTTTGTGAAAGTCCACGGAGATATCGAGAGACTATTCCAGGCCTGGACTAACGAGTATGCCTGCCTTGGCTATGGGGAAGACCTTTATCCAGCTGTAGTGGATTTTTGTGAAATGACTGGTATCAAAGTGGTGGCAATTTGAGTTGTTTTCTGCTTTGTTCGGGAAGACTTTCACCAAGTTCATCATAAATGGGCGAGGTCTTCCCGATGCCTGTCAGTTAACTTCGAGCTTGTTATAGCAACTTTCAAAAGCGAGAGTAATTTTAGGGAGTTTGAGAAATAGAATCCGATTACCAAGTTACTTTTGGTTTTTTTTATGCTTTTGTGAATAATTTCCTTGCCAGTACTTCCTTTTTGAGGGATAATGCCCCAAAGGGGGACTGAATATGGAGAAAAGGAAACTGGGCAATACCGAGCTTGAACTCTCTCTTCTGGGTCTGGGTGGTTTTCACCTGGTGGAGCTTCTTTTTGAGGACGCAGTGCGTCTTATCAACCTTTATCTGGATCTGGGAGGTAACTATCTCGAGACTGCTGAGCTTTATGGGTATGGGGATTCGGAAAAGAAAGTTGGCGAAGTTTTGAAAACTCGAAGGAAAGAATGTGTGGTGGCAACCAAGTCAAGGAGTAGAAAAAAGGAGGAAATACTCCTTTCTATTGAAGGAAGCCTGAAAAGGTTGAACACTGACTATTTGGATCTTTTCTTTATCCATGAGCTCAACCGTTTCGAGACTCTTGAGGAAATCCTTGCTCCAGGCGGCGCGCTGGAAGGGGTTGAGAAAGCCAGAAAAGACGGGAAAATCCGTTATATTGCTTTTTCAAACCATGTGACGCCAGAAGTTGCCGTGAAGGCGCTGCAAAGCTATCCATTTGATGCGTTGATGATTCCCCTCAATTACTTTGACCGCTTCAATTTTCCAGGCTGGGAAAAGGAAGTTATCCCCCTTGCCCAAAACAAAGGAGTGGGCATTCTGGCCATGAAACCCTTTGCGGATGGTTTTCTGTGGCGCAACTTTGAACAGGCTCTACGCTACACGCTTTCTCTTCCGGTAAGCTGTGTGGTCTTGGGGGCCAATACCGAGGAGTATTTGAGGCAGGATATTGCTGTGGTGGAGAATT
>JARRBX010000045.1 GCA_029982245.1 Candidatus Atribacteria bacterium
TTACGAGTCGATGTGAAAGAAGACCGCTTACAACACAACCTGCTTGTAGAAAGGAAAGCCATGCAGCGCCTCTCACAGCTTGTAAAGAGCAAACTTCCTAAAGCCCTGGTGGTTTTTAATGCCAGGATGCGTCTTCAGCAGGAACCCCATAAGGGTCTTCGTTCTGAAATTGATTATATGACGCACCTGGAAATCGAGTCTCTTCCTACAGGAGGATGGGGTTATCTACACTTTCCAATGATGGCAAGGTATTGCCTACCCTTGGGTAAAGAGGTTGTAGGCATGACTGGACGCTTCCACCTCATGTGGGGGGATTTTGGTGGCCTCAAAAGCAAGACGGCCTTACTTTACGAATGCTTTCGGTGTCTGGCACTCGGTGCTAAGTGCTCAGTTGGGGATCAGCTTCATCCCCGGGGTAAATTGGATGAGGTAACCTACAAATTAATAGGTTCGGTGTATGAAGAAGTAGAAAAAAAAGAAAAGTGGTGTGAGGGAGCGGAGCTTCAAGCCGATATTGGGGTTTTGGTTTGTTCAAGATCCGAGGGACCTGCCCTGGGTTTTGGAGAAATTTATGGAAAGGCATCAGATGAGGGAGCTACTCTTTTACTTACTGAACTCCATCACCAGTTTCATCTCATTGATAAAGAAAGTGATTTTGGCCGCTATTTTTTGATTATTGCCCCCGACGAAGTACTGTTTGATGCTCGGTTGGTTCAAAAAATAAGGTGTTTTCTGGAAAAAGGTGGAAAGCTGATTTTGAGCCATGAGTCCGGATTGGATATAAATAAGAAAGATTTTGCCTTGCCTGAGCTGGGGCTTCGCTATCTTGGCCCCTCGCCTTTCGAGCAAGAATATCTGCGGATAAGCGAAGTTTTACCGTCGCTGGATCAAAAGTATGACTATATTCTTTATGAACGAGGAAGTAGAGTTTCGCTGCTTTCTGAGAAGGGAAAAATCCTGGGAAGGTTGGTCCGTCCTTACTTTAACCGGAGCTGGAAAGCCTTTTGTTCGCACGGACAGACTCCGCCTGCAGAGCTTACCAAGGAACCAGCTATTGTTCAGATTGGAGGGGTAATTTACATCACCCATCCTATTTTCGCTATGTACAGAAAATGGGCTTATCCGGTGTACAGAAAGGTTGTTGGAGGTTGTATCGATAGGCTTTTGCCATTTCCTCTGGTCAGGGTTTCCAATTTTCCAGTTTCGGGAGAAATAACAGTACTCCGTAAAGAGAGTTCCCTTTTGCTGCATCTACTGTATTTTCCCATCGCCGGCAAAGGGGAGTTGCAGGTGGTAGAATACCTTATACCCTTGCAAGATGTAAGGATTTCTTTAAGGGTTGATTTTAATGTTGAAAGAGTGAAATGTATCCCGGAGGATCAGATCTTACCTTTTCAGCAAGACGGAAAGTATATAAGCTTTACGGTTCCTAAAATTGAAGGACACCAGATGGTTATCGTTGAATAGACGCTGGCGATTAATTATTTTAGATTTTATCCGGGTTTAGGTTTCGCTCGAGGAAGCCAACTGCTTCCTTTATCATGGTTTCTACTTCTTCGAGTGGCTTCGTATAGTCTTTTATTTCAAAAGGTCCCCAGTTTTTGCTTTCGCAGAAGTAGGTTACTTCTATGGTGATTGGCAGGATTTCGTTTCGCTGGGTTAGGAACTGACAGATGGCTTCAAAGTCAATGACGCCCTGACCGGGGACACAATTACTTATTATCAACTCGCCATCGCCTTTTTCTACCTTTACGTCTTTAAAGTGGAGTAATTTAGTGAACGGTAGAGCTTTACTTAATTCATCCAGGAAATTAATTTTGCCACGGTTTGCATAATAGGCATTACCAAAATCATAAGACAGACCTAAGTAGGGAGAATTTACTTTTTTCAGAATTCTCTGGGCATCATTGGCATTTTGAATTATATCTCCAGGCATGCCGGTTTCAAGACATACCACTATACCTAACTCTTCCGCTCTTTTTTCGATTCGTTCCAGATTGTTCAAGAAACGCCGTTCTTCTGACTTTGGTCCTTCAACTGTGGCAATATATTGAGCGCCTATGTTTTTGGCAAATTCCATTTTTTTGTAAAAGAGGTCCAAATCCTTTTCGGTTATCAAAAACATGTGACCACTGAAACTTATAGATTCCAGTCCATAATCTTCCATCATGCGACGTATTTCGCGAGCTTTAGTGTAATTTTCTTCGTTTATGTGAACTCCGTATCCTTCTCCCCTAAAGCCGGTTGAAGGAGGCCTGATCCAGTCCAGGTCCACATATTTTATTCCCAGCTTGGAAAGGCTTTGAAAAGTTGTTTTCAGGTCATATCCGCGGTATATAACTGTTCCAATGGAAACCGGCCACATTTTTTCCATTTCCTTTCCTCCTTTATTTGCCGAAAATTAAGTTTGGCAACCACAAAGAGAGTTGAGGTATAAAGGTTACCACCAGCAGGGAAAGCAAAAGCGGCAAGAGCCAGGGCACAATGTATTTGGTTATGCGTTCGAAGGGTATACCGGTGACAATGCTGCCCATATAAAGACTCATGCCAACTGGTGGTGTCAAAAGTCCAATCATAAGATTGAGCACAATGACAATGCCAATGTGAACTGGATCGACACCCGCTCGTATCAACATCGGGGTTACCAGGGGAGTTATTACCAGTATGGCTGATATAGACTCCATAAAGGTTCCGATAGCCAAGAGAAGTAAATTGGTGAAAAGCAAAAGCACTATGGGGTTTTGAGAGACGGAAAGCATTGCAGAGGTTAGATTCTGGGGAACTTGGGCAACAGTGAGACACCAGGCAAAAATAGAAGCCGAGGCAACAGTGAACATTATCAATGCTGTAGATCGAATGGCTTCTTTGACTGCCAGCCAGAACTTTTGGAGTGAAAGCTCTTTGTAAACGAAACGGCTTATCAAAATGGTGTATACACAAGCTACAGCTCCTATTTCCGTGGGTCCAAACCACCCCATAAGAAGACTACCTACCAAAAACGGAGGTAGTATCAAAATAGGCAGGGTTTCTTTGATAGTTTTCCATTTTTCTCGGGAGCTCAATGTTGAGGCATGGATCGGATAATTTTTCCTTTTAGCAAAAAAAGCAATAAGAATGCAGAGGAAAGCAGCAATAAGAATACCGGGTATAACACCAGCTATTAAAAGTCTTACCCCGGATACTTCGGCCACAGCAGCATAAATGATTAAGGGAATACTGGGCGGAAAAATAGGTCCTATGGTGCCGGAGGCAAGAGTTATACCTACTGAAGCTTCATCACTGTAGCCTTCATCGCGCATTGCTTTCATTTCAATATTTCCCAGGCCTCCTACGTCAGCAAGGGCAGCTCCCGAGATTCCCGAGAAAATCAAACTTGCTAAAACATTCACGTAAGCCAGACCACCTCTTACTGATCCAACAAAAAGCTTTGCCGCGTCAAAAATCCTCCTGGTAAGCTGGGTAGTATTCATGAGTGAACCCAGAAAAATGAACAGAGGTACCGCCAACAGCGGAAAAGAGTAACTAATGGAGTTCACCATGCGTTGTGCAACGCAGGTAATAGGAAGGCCGTTTAGCAAAAGATAGAGGGCGCTTGATATTACAAAGCTGACCCCAAGTGGTACTTTGAGGAGCAATAGTATACCAAAGCAGAGAAGCAGTAGTATTCCGCTCACTTTTTCTCCCCTCTCATCTTTCCATAAAAGCCTGAGTTATCTTGTTCGTTATAAAAAAACCGGAAAAAATAATCCCTGCGATTGGTGCTGCATAGAGTATGATGCTGGGAATTCTAAGGGCTGCGGTGGGGACATCCCAGATGCTCTCAAGCAGCATAACGCTACTGAACATAAAAATTACCACAAATCCTAAACTTAAGGATTGCGATATCAGATTAACCAGTCGGTCAGCTTTGGGACTCAGAAATCTTTTCAAAACTTCAACCTTAATGTGGGCTTCTTCTGCAAAAAGGACAGGAATCATCATAAAAAGCAAAACCAGATGGGCTAACCTCGAGCTTTCATCCAGTTGGGGGAAGCCAAGCATAAAAATATTGCGCAGGATGATTTGAGTAAAAACGAAAAGCATCAGAGCAACAAGTGATATCTTAGCAATAAGCTCACAGCAACGACTTACTTTTTCTAAAAACGAATTTCCTTTCATCGCCCATTTGCACCTCTTGTTCCCAAAAAGAGGGGTTCCCCTCTCCAAAGAACTATCTCCTCTTTGGAGAGGGGAACCCTACATTACAAGGTCACTTCATGGCCTTCACTTTTTCGTAAAATTCACCGTACTTTTCTCCAAATCTCTCCTGTATGAGTTTCCAGACGCTTGTTCTGAATGCCTCGATGTCAAGTCCTTCGTCGGGTCCAATTACGGTCATACCCTTTTCTTTAAGGGCTTGAATGTCATTTTGTTCGGATTCGATGGTCCATTGAGTAGCTGTTTTACTGGCTTCAGCGGCTGCTTCTTGAATAGCCTGCTGGATTTCTGGAGAGAGTTTTTGCCATGTTTTTTCATTCATGACAACCACTTCGGCACCCATTATGTGTCCTGTTAGCATAAGGTATTTTTGAGTTTCATAGAGCTTGTTGGCAAGCACCACATTCACGGGATTTTCCTGGCCATTTACTGCGCCTGTGGCAAGGGCTGTTGGAACTTCAGCCCAGTCTATTGGTACCGCAATTGCTCCCAGACCTTCTACAGCAGTCATGTAAATGGGGAATGGTATAGCCCTGATTTTGACTCCCTTGAGGTCTTCTGGCTTGTAAATGGGCCTATCACATGTCAGATGTCTGGTTCCAAAATAAAAAGTATATAAGACTCGCACATTGCGGGCATTGACAAGCTGTTGAGATAATGACTGCATAATTGGCGAGGTTTGTGGGTCGGTAACTTTCAGGAGATGATCCACGCTCTCGTACAGATAGGGGGTATCGAAAGCTTCAAATGGTTGGTAGAGAGAACCGATACCTGCCATGGTGTTATGGTGAAGCGCAACTGTGCCCATACTTACCATTTCAGCTTGTTCTTGGAGATTGCCAAGCTGCGAAGAGGGATACACTTCTACCCTAACTACTCCTCCAGTTTTTTCTTCGACCAGCTTCGCAAAGTATTCGGCTTGTCTTCCAGCTACGCTCATTGGAGAATTCATGTGAGCGTATTTTAAGGTTATTTTGCTGGCTGCAAAGGCGGAAACGCTGCAAACCAGAAGCATCATCACTACACCTATAAGAAGAAAGATTTTTTTTCTCACCCTTTTCACCACCTTGCTTTCTGAAAAGTTATATCTTAAGCTTTTTCAAAGCCCCAAAAACTCTATTTTGCCTATCTACCACCTCCCATAAAGTATTGTTTAAGAGCCCTTACACCCATTTCTGGGCTCGAAAAGACTCTTTTCCCGGTAAGGGATGCTAACTCTTTTTCCATTCTGGCCATGGAGCCTTGGGCAAGCACAAAAGCATCTACCTCGCTGGATAGCTCAAGGGCGGCTTGCTTAATGAGCTGGTCATGTTCTGCTAAGTTACCCTTCATTAGGGCTTCAAAAGCCCCTTTTGCCAGCGCATCTTTAATTTCTACCTTTTTATTCAGTTTAGAGGCTTCAGAGAGAACAAGGCGCTTTGTAGGTCCCAGGGTGGTTGGTAGAGTAGCTAAAACACCTATTGTATCAGCTACTCTCACTGCTTCTTGGGCCATGGGTTGATCAATTTTAAAAATAGGCTTGTCGAAAAGTGGTTGAAGGAGATCTACTACTTCTCCTACCGAAGAGCAGGTGTTAAGCACCACATCAGCACCACTTTCAAAACCCATCTCGTAACACATGAGAAGTCTTCTTTTAACGCTTTTAGTTGGTCCATCATTGCTTATTACTTCACCTATAAGACCGTCGTCAACAATATTGACAAGTTGCGCTTCCGGAAAAACTTCTTTAAAAATCATTTTTAAAGGTTCTACAAGAGCTAAAGCGGTATAGACGGCAGCTATTTTGGCCAAAGGGATAACCTCCTTTTAAAAATTTTGGAAAAATTGGTTATGTTTCGAAGGCTCTCTTTTTCCATCCTTCAAGGATAGAAAGCACCACGCTGTGTATCTTTAATGCATCTTTACTTTCCATTGCTTTTAGAATGTTTTCATGGTCAGTTATAGCGCTTGAGGGATCTCTTACAATTGAGCGAGCAATGGAATTTCTAAAAAGTTTAAGGGCTACAATGCCTATTTTTTCAAGGTATGGGTTTCTGCAACAAGCGAAAATGGCTTTGTGAAAAGCCACATCTTTTTTAGCTAACTCTTCGGCGGAGTAATTTTTCTCTAATGCCTCTTTGAGGTCCTCAAGTAGTTCTTGCAGGCGTTTAAAGTCCTCTTCGGTGGCCTTTTGAGCTGCTAAGGTGGTGAGAACTGGTTCTATCACTGCTCTAAATTCAAAGATATCTTCGCTGGAGCTGCTTGCCAAAAGAAAAGAGAAAATCAAGGGATTCAAATTTTCTCCAGAGGGTTTTTCAGGTATGTAGGTTCCTTTGCCACGCACTGTTTTAACAATACCAATTGCTTCCAACATTCTCAACGCTTCTCGAACTGTACTTCTACTAACACCCAGCATATTGCAGAGTTCACCTTGGGGAGGAAGCCAATCACCAGGCTTTAGCTGGCGGGACAAAAGCGATTCTTCAATGCGCTCCAACGTTAATCTCAGCAGGGATAAATTACCTACTGGGCGGAAAACTTTGTTTTTGTCATTCATACTTATATGATATCATACATCAATACTTAACAACAAGCCCCACTAATTTGTTATCATTTAAAATGTTTGGTAAATGTTTTTGAAAAGCAATTCTTAGACTCCTATAATTTATTTTGTCGGGAGGGAATAGTTATTCATGACCAAAATCGAAGAAGATTTGATGGTTCGTATTGCCTGGTTGCATTATCAAGAAGGTATTACTCTTAGTGAGATAGCCGAGCGTTTTGGGCTTTCTCGACCCAAGGTTACCAGGCTACTTGATAAAGCCAGGCGTAGCAAGATAGTGCGCTTTTTGATAGAAGCTCCTAATGCCCATCTTTTGTCTTTGGAAGAGGAGCTCAAAAAAGTTTTTTTGCTTGAAGATGCCTTAGTTGTGCCCTCTTCTGAGGAAAAGGATGTAGCATATGAAAACGTGGGAAAGGGTGGCGCCATCTATCTCTACAGAGTTCTTCGCAAAGGTGATCTGGTTGGTGTTGGTTGGGGAAGCACCTTACGTTATATGGCTGATAACCTCATTCCCAAAGAGGAAGTTCATGATGTTCGCTTTGTTAGTTTGGCTGGCGGGCTCACGGTTGGTTCTTTTATGAACCCTTACAATATTGGAGAGCGTTTGGCCAGCGTTTATCATGGAGAGTGTTATTATATACATGCTCCCAACGTTGTTGAATCTCCAGAGCTTCGGGAGTTTTACCTTGCAGAAAGGGTGAATCGTAAAACTTTTGAAATGGCGAAGAACGCTCGTTTGTCTTTTCTTGGTATTGGTGTAGTGCATCCACAGTTTTCTACCTATATAAAGACTGGTTTTATAGATACGCAAGATATGGAGATTATTAGAAGAATGGGTGGAGTGGGAGATATATTTGGGCAATTTTATGATATCAAGGGAAATATGCTGGACCTCGAGATTCACAGACGCACTATTGCTGTTTCTCCACTGGAGTTGCGTAACATGCCGAATGTTATAGGTCTTGCAGGCGGTGTGCGCAAGGTTGAGGCTATCCTTGGGGCGATTCGTGGGCGGTTTATTAAAATTCTGATTACTGATGAGCTGACGGCTTTGAAGTTGCTCGAAGTGGCATGATTTTTAAATGTTGTGCTTTTTCTTGAGAAGAAAGAGCCTAAAGGGATCCACTTTGAGTTCTTGAGAAAAGACGTAACCAGGAGGTACTTCATATGAAGATTGCTTTGGGTGCAGATCATGCCGGATACAGGTACAAGGAAGCTATTAAAAAAAAGCTTCAGGAAGTAGGTCATGAGGTAATGGATTTTGGAACCAGTGATGAGCAGCCGGTGGGGACAGCTCCTTTCGCTCAGAAGGTAGCCCGCGCAGTGGTTCTGGGGGAATGTGACCGTGGTATCCTGATCTGTGGCACCGGTGGTGGCATGTCGGTTTGCGCGAATCGTTATCCCGGAGTAAGAGCGGTACTTTGCTTTAACGAGTTCACCGCGAAGATGGCCCGGGCGCATAACGATGCCAACATTCTGGTTATGGGCTCCCGGGTTACTCCCCTTGAAGAAGCGCTGCAGTTTGTGGATATTTTTTTAAGTACTCCTTTTGATGGTGGCAAATATGCTGAACGCCTGCGCTACCTGGAAGAGGTGGAAAAAGACGTTTTCCAGCTATTGAAAGAAAAGTTTTCCTGAGTTGAGCGAGTTTTGGTTTGTGTGCAGAGCCTATTCCGCCAGGATTGGATTAAGGCATCAAACCACCCTGGCGGAATAGCATTTTTATGCAGAGGCTTCCGTTTCGGCGCTCCCATATTTTAAAACTGCATAAGGAAGCCATATGGTTATAAAAAGATTGGCCAA
This sequence comes from Candidatus Atribacteria bacterium, assembly GCA_029982245.1. Taxonomy (GTDB): domain Bacteria; phylum Atribacterota; class Atribacteria; order Atribacterales; family Thermatribacteraceae; genus Thermatribacter; species Thermatribacter velox. The sequence goes on from JARRBX010000045.1 coordinate 8,543, forward strand.
GAAGAGGCCGATTACCGGCAACAAGCTCAGCAGGAATTCGATTAAGACCATAAGAAAAACCGCTCCAAAATTACCTTGAGAGAAAATAAAACGAAAAGAAAAACTTACTGCCTTGTCAAAGCTGGCATTTTCTTTGGCTGCGTGAGGTATAGCGGGCAGAAAAATGGATGCCAGGAGGATTCCTGGTATCAGGTAGAGATAAGTACCCAGGGCAACCAGAATAGCCACTACCAGCGCTGCAACCCCCACGTTTCCTAAGCGTTCAGAAAGTCTTACCCAGGAATCCTGCAAAGAGGCTTTTTCTTCCTGCAGGTTTTTTTCAAGCAGAAGAGTAATCCAGGCCATGCTGAAGAGAACCACTATATAGCTGATTATAGTTACTGCAAAGACCTGCCAGCGCATTCCCATCAAAAAGGCATTGCGAAGTCCCATCGATAGTGCCAGTCCTATCAAACTGGCTATGAGAGAAGGAACCAGAATTGAAGGAACCTTACCAATGAGCTGAAAAGGGGTTTGAAAAGCATCTTGCAAGTTGATTTTAGGCATCGGCCTCTCCCTCCTTTTGGTTGCTTTCTGCTACCATTTTAGCAGCTAAGCGCTTTTTCTGTCGATAGGGTGCTTTAATGGTAAAATAACTTAACCAAAAAAAGAAGGGAAGAAAGCATGTTTCCCAAAATTCTGGATCGCTATGTTATGCGCGAGAGCACTATTTTGATGTTTACCTGGGTGGGTGCGGTTACCATTATAATGCTGGTGCAAACTCTTTTTGAACTGGCCGATTTTTTTGTGAATAAAAAAGTGCCTTTCCTGATTGTTCTCGAAATTCTTCTTCTATATCTTCCTGCCCACATGGTTATGGCTTTTCCCATTTCTAATCTTCTGGCTGCGGAGCTCAGCCTGAGCCGTTTTTGCAGAGACAGCGAGCTTATTGCTGTTGAGGCCAGTGGGGTGAGCTTGAGGCGCTTTCTGTTTCCTTACCTTTTTCTGGCACTTCTTGTGGCTTTTGGCTCTTTTCTCTTGAATGACCTGGTGGTTCCCGAAACCAACCATCGCGCCCAGAGCCTGGTGCGCTACTACGTTTATAAAGAAAGTCCTCCCCAAATAGAGCAGAACGTGTTTTTCCGGGATGAAGAAAATCGCTACTTTTACGTGAATGAGGTGGACACTCGTACCTGGGAAATGAAGAAGGTAATTATTTACTTCCTGGAAAACGACAACCAGTATCCTGAGGTGATCATTGCCAGGACAGCCTTCTGGCTGGAAGATAAATGGTTGATTAAAGATGGAGTAGTGCACCAGTTTGACGAGGAGGGAAAGCTGGTCAGGGAAATTGAATTTTCTGAGATGGAAATCGATATGCGACAGGAACTCAAGGAGTTTTTTGAAAAGCAACGCACACCTGAAGAAATGTCTTCTCGCCAGCTAAAAAAACAGATTGAAATTCTCAAAAAAGCCGGCGCAAGAACCGAAAAAATGGAAGTTGCGTACTTTTTGAAATTTTCCATTCCCTTTTCGGCTGTGGTTTTCGTTATGGCGGGCATGCCACTTGGCATTCAGCGCACCAGAGACACTAAAGGCCTGGGAGTTATTGTGACAGTAATTCTGGCTTTTGCTTATTACATGTTGCTTTCTATCTTTCGCTCTTTAGGCCGTGGGGGTGTCATGGAACCGTTGCTTGCTGCCTGGATGCCGGATGTAATCTTTGGCTTGATGGGCATAATTCTTTTCTGGAGTGTGGATCGACGATGAGAAGGTTTCTGGTGAGTCTCTTCATAGTGCTGGTAATGCTGGTTCTGAGTGCTGCTTTTGCTGGGGAAGAAGCTCAGAACTGTTTTGAGGAAGCCCAAAAGGCTCTCTGGAGCGGTGATACAGAGGAGGCATTGAAGCTTTTTGAAGAGTGTGCAGAGCAGGGAATAAGGCCTCATGATGCCTATTTTGAAATGGGGCTTATCTATTACCGAGAAGGAGAATATCTCAGCGCTTTTCGCATTTCCAAAAAAGCGATACGTGCTTTCAGGACACACCTTGAAGCGCACCCTGATGACCATCGGAGCTGGTTTCGTTTGGCATACATATACGAACTGCGTAGCGAGGCGCCCTCGGTTAACGAGTGGAAAAAAGCCCGGGAAGCGCTTGAAGAAGCTTTGAAACGTTCTGAGAACAACTCTCTTTACTTGCTGCATCTTGGTTATGTTTGTTATAAAATAGGAGATATGGAGAAAGCGAAAGAGGCTTTTGAAAGGGTTGTTGCAACGCAGCCCTCTAATGCTTATGCTAGGTATTATCTGGCGCTTTTGGACCTTAAGGCTGGGAACATTGAACAGGCAAAATCAGCTTTCTCATGGATTGTTGAGAATCTACCTGAGAGTTCTCCTTTGCATCAGGGAGCGAAAAAGGAGCTGGCGAGGCTGGAGGAAGAAAAAGATGAGGGGTAAAAGCAAAATTGGTGTATATGGAATACTTATAGCTGGCATCCTCTGGATTGTGTTTCTAGCGGGGTGTCTCAATGGTGGTTTTTTGCAGTATGGTTCTCTCAGAGGGCGGGTTTTGAGTGTAGCCGGAGCGCCTCTGGACGGTGTACTGGTAGAAGTTGCCAATCGATCTACCCTCACCCTGGCAGACGGGAGTTTCTTAATTGATAGAGTGCCTACTGGAAAACGTTACGTATTTTTCTCACACCCTGACTATGCCGGGAAGGTTTTAGAAGTTGATATTGCTGCCGATACAATTTGCGATGTCAATCCAGAGGGTGTGGTTTACCTTGCGGAGAAAACCCCACAGACCCAGAGAGATTTTCTATTTGAG
>JARRBX010000046.1 GCA_029982245.1 Candidatus Atribacteria bacterium
TTCTGGGTTCCAGCCATGCTGGATTTGCTCGAGGAAGCAATAGGAAGGTATGAGCAAGAGAACCCCAACATTGATATCGTGGAAACCAGGGTAAGCTGGACGGATGCGCCTTCACAGCTTATGACCTCCATAATGGGGGGTACCCCACCTGATATCGTGGTTGCCAATCCACCAATGCTGGCTCAATTGAGAGGAGCTGGTGCCCTAGCTGATATCACAGATTATATACCTCAGGATCTGAAGGAGAGTTTTCTAAAAACGGCGATGGACATAATGACCAACCAGGAAGGCCGAATTGACGGAATCGCAGAGGAAGGTTGCACCTGGGCTCTTTTCTATCGCAAGGATTTGTTTGAGGAGGCAGGTCTGGACCCCAACCATCCTCCTGCCAACTGGGAAGAGCTTGTTGAGTTTGGGGAAGCCTTGACTAAGGATGTTGATGGTGACGGTAACATTGACCAGTGGGGTTATGGGTGGCCGGTACAGGCCGAAAATGCTACTGACTATTGGGAAAACTTCTTGTGGCAGGCTGGTTCGGAGATAGTGGCCTATGAAAACGGGAAATGGGTGTCCAAGCTCACCGAAAAAGAAGCAATAGAAGGAACCCAGTTTATGGTGGACCTGGTTCGAAAGCATCGAATTTCTCCCGAAGGATTGGTTGATATGAACTGGGAGGATGTAACCAACGGGTTTGTCTTTGGTAAATTCGCCATCATGTACAATGGAGCATGGGTAGTGCTTTCTGTACACAACAAAGGACCGGAAATAGAAGGGAAATGGGCGACTGCTCCTCTTTATGCAGGACCCGCTGGAAGGGTAAATCGTGGATACCCCAATACCTTTAACATTCTTAAAGCTTCTAAGGTTAAACAAGAAGCCTGGAACTTTCTGGAATTCCTCTATCGGGTGGGTCCGGATGAACGACTTTCCTACATTGAGAGAATAGCTGAAGCAGCTGGTGCTCTCATCTGGACTGACCACTATATGGAATACGCTCGTGAGACCTATGAACCACTTTTGCAGCCTTTCATCGAATCCACGGCTACTTCCCGAATTCCTCCCATGGCTCCTCAATGGCAAACCTTATGTGATATGTTTGGAGATCCGGCAGTGCAAGCTATGTTGCTCGGACAGCAGGGAGTGGAGGAGACCTTAAAAGACTTGGAAGAGAAGTTTTACATCCTTCACGCTGGACAATGAATGAAGCCTTTGTTCCCTTTCCGGGATATCCCGGAAAGGGAACTTATGTTGGAAGGGAGGTCAAAATTTTGAGGAAAAGTCACATAGAACCTTATCTGTTTATTCTTCCCTGTCTGATAATGCTTGCGGTGATCATTTTTTACCCTCTCTTTGCTGGCATTGTGAACAGTTTCATGAACATAAATTTGTTGATCAATGTTCCACCAAGATTTGTGGGTATTACCAATTTTGTGAGACTTTTTCGAGATGCCCTGTTTTGGTCATCGTTGGGAAAATCCTGTATCTGGACAGCAAGCATTGTGGTTGTTACCATGGTCGCTGGATTTGGTATAGCTCTTTTACTGAATCAAAACATCCGGGGGAAACGGATTTTCCGGGGGTTGGTATTGATTCCCTGGGTGATCCCGGCTGCTATAGGTGGAGTAACCTGGAAGTGGATTTATGCTGAACAATACGGTTTGCTTAATTTTATTCTCAAGAAGCTGGGCATTATTGAAGTGTATCAACCCTGGCTGGCTAAGCCGGACACGGCTTTCTGGGCAGTTACTGCAGTGGCTATCTGGAAAGGAATACCCTTTATTGCCATAACCCTTTTAGCTGGTCTTCAAGCTATCCCTCCCTATCTTTATGAAGCTGCGAGAGTAGATGGTGCCAGTTCCTGGCAACTTTTACGCTGGATAACTATTCCTCAGTTAAAAGGGGTTGCACTTATAGCCGCTTTGCTTACTTCAATATGGAATTTTAATCAGTTCGAAATTATCCAGGTCATTACTCGAGGTGGTCCTGGAAATGCCACTTCGACGCTCCCTATCTTCACTTACAAATTGTTTTCTCAGGCTTTCCAGATCAGCTATGCTTCAAGCGTGGCTACGATAATGCTTTTGGTAATGAGCTTTCTGGCCTATTTCTATATTAAGAGACTTCTCTATAGTGAGTGAGGGGAGGAAACCTGAGTGGGTAGAATTTTGCAGAAAAAGAAGAACGCTGAGAGCCTGAAAGTCTTCATCGTTTATCTTTTAATCATTTTAACCGTTGGTCTTCTCCTCCTCCCCTTTTTTTGGATGGTTTCCACTTCTTTTAAGCCGGCTGATGAAATATTTTCTCCCGAACCCAGTTTTTTGCCCCACAAAGCGACCCTTAGTAATTATCTGACCATGTGGCGAGATACTCTTTTTCCAAATTACTTGAAAAATACTCTTGTGGTAAGCTTGTTAACTGTATTAATTACTATGGTGGTGGCCCTTCCCGCCGGTTACAGTATCTCCAGATTCAAGTTTAGAGGGAGATTAGCTTTTTCATCTGGATTGATCGCGGTTCAGATGTTTCCTTCCATGATACTGCTCATCCCTATGTTTGTAATCATGAATAAGCTGGGGCTCCTCAACAAGTACCCCTCTTTGATAATTGCTTACGGGACTTTTGCTTTGCCCTTTTGTACCTGGATGCTAAAAAGTTATATCGATACTGTTCCTAAGGATTTGGAAGAAGCAGCAATGATTGATGGCTGTTCACGCTGGCAGGCTATAGTGAAGGTTCTGGTTCCTGCCATCGGTCCGGGTCTGGTGACCGTAGCCATGTTTGCACTGGTGCTCGCTTGGCAGGAGTATCTTTTTGCTTTGACTTTTATGCGTACTGAAGAAATGAGAACAGTAACCGTTGGCGTTGCCATGATGCAGGGAGAACATGGAAGTATCAATTGGGGTCAAATTATGGCTGGTTCGGTCATAGCTTGTATGCCTCCGCTGATTTGTTTTCTGTGGATGGAAAAGTACATAGTTCAGGGCTTTACAATGGGAGCAGTGAAGGGGTAGGGCTTGATACTGGAAGGAGGTCTGGAGAGTGGTAAAAATTGGCGTTATAGGTTTAGGTTGGATGGGAAACATTCACTGCAAGCTTGCAAAGGAAATCGAGGATTGCAAGCTGGTGGCCGTTTGTGATCTTGATCCAGAAAAAGTTAACCGGGCGCAAAAGGAGTACGGAGTCAAGGGGTATTCTGACTATCGGAAGCTTCTCGAGGATCCAGAAGTTGAGGCAGTTTATGTGGTGGTACCTCAGAAGTTTCATTATCAAATCGTGGTGGATGCTATTGAAGCAAGCAAACATGTTCTCTGTGAAAAACCTCTGGCTCTTACCCAGGAGGAGGTCAATGCTCTTCGGGAGGTAGTAGGTTCGAGTGACCGAAAGTTTATTATCTGTTTCCCAGCGCGTTTTGCAATATCTTCCCAAGAAGCTAAGGAAATAATCGAAAGCGGGGCTATAGGAGAAGTTCTTTACGTTAGGGGTAATTTCCGTTTCACCATGAAGCAGCATCACGAAATGCACGGCGAATGGGTTTTCGATAGAAAGCAGGGTGGTGGTCTTATACTTGAAGCCAGCGTGCATCTCTGGGATTTTGTCAGATGGATAACCGGAAAAGAGGTAACCAGGGTTTTAGCCGTGGCTCATGAGCATCCCGTAAGGGATTCTGTGCTTGAAGATAACTTTGCGGCTGTTGCTTATCTCGATGGGAGAAGTATAGCCTGCATTGATATGAGTAGTTCTTTTCCTCCTAATTCGGCGACTGATAAGCGCTTTGAAGTGATTGGTAGCAAAGGTTTTATATACATCGACGAGTTCAGAAACTACATGACTATCAGTAGCGAAATAGGAGTAGACGCCAATCCGGGAATGTTGGTAAAAGGATTGACCCATAAAGATTTTATGTGGCACTCCCACATTGCAGGCGGAGTTAGAAGACTTCAGGAATATTTTATAAAGTGCATAGAAAAGGGATTGCAGCCACAGCCGGGTGTTGAAGATGGAGCGAGAGCTTGTGAGATTACCTGGGCGGTCATGAAGTCACTCGAGAGCGGAAAGCTCGAGGAGGTAAAGTATGGGGGGTAAAATACGAGTTGGTTTTGTGGGCTGTGGCCGGGTGTCTGACAATCATTATCAAGCCCTCCTTTTGTGTGAAAACGCCCAGCTGGTAGCAGTGAGTGATCTCAATCGAGAAATAGCACGCTCAAAGGCTCGAAAGTGGAAAGTTGATGAAATGTCCTGTGAAGAAATATGTGAGAGGAAGGATTTAGACGCACTTTTCATTCTTACCCCTCCTCATACTCATTTCGCTTACGTTGAACGAGCTTTGCTTCATGGAAAACATGTTCTGGTGGAAAAACCAGTGAGTTTTGAACTTGATGAAATCACAAGAATGAGGGATTTAGCTCGAATGACTGGCAAAGTGTGCATGCCGGGACATAGCTACCTTTATTTGCCGGAACTGCAGAGAGCGAAGAGAATCGTGCAGGAAGGAGAGATAGGCATGCCTTTACTGTTTTATTTTAGCGAGATCTATTTCATGCCCCCAGAGCTTGCCAGAAAGTATCTCGGGCCTCTGGGTGAAGTTTTATGGCATCATATATACCTGATGCTGGCTTTCCTCGGCGTGCCTCACAGGGTGCATGCCTTTAAGGCTTGCTTACGCAGAAGGGAAATACCCACAGGAGACGAGCAGGTGATGGTGAACGCAGAATACGCAAGTGGTGCTCTGGCGCATCTTTGCATCTCCTGGGCTTTAGAGGATGAAACTAGTGATCCCTGGACTTTCAAGCTCAAGCTTTTGGGAACCGATGGAGGAATTCACTTTTCAAGAAGAGACGTGGTCAGCAAAACGAGTAATGGCAAACTACCCTGGGAATACCCTCTTTATCAAGAGATGTTCAATTGGGAAGTGAATTATTTTGTCAATCGTTGTGTGTTAGAAGGGTCTTCACCACCCTCTTCTCTTGTCGAGGCAGAATGGACTTTGAAAATTCTGCAGGCAATTCAAGAATCTTTGTCAAGTGGTTGTGCCCAAAATGTTGAAAATGTAATTCGCTAAAGTGAGGTGTAATAGGAGTGAGTGAGCTAAAAATTACCAATCTCGAAACTATTCTCCTTTCTTATCGTTATCGAGAAGATGAGCTTTGGAAATGGTCTGGTGGAGTGACTCTACAGAGAAATGCGGTGCTGGTAAGAATAGAAACCAATGTTGGCATTCAGGGCGTAGGAGAAATAGGAGAATCTGCTTTTTTGCCTCGTTCGGTAAAAGAAATAGTCGAAGAGAGATTTAAGCCTTTGCTTTTGGGAGAGGATCCTGTCAATATAGAAAAATTGTGGCAGAAAATGTATGTAAGGTCTGCTCACTGGGGCCGCAAGGGAGTGGTAATTCCCATAATAAGCGGTATAGATATTGCTCTCTGGGATATACTTGGCAAGTGGCTCAAGAAACCGGTTTACGAACTTTTGGGTGGGGCCTATCGTAAGAAAATTCGGGTTTATGCCAGTGCTGGTATGTCTAAACCCCTGAATGAGCTTATCGAAGAAGCAAAGCAGTATGTGGATGAGGGATATCTTGCGCTGAAGATACGTATTGGTCATGAGGATCCTCGGGAAGATGTAGAACTGGTCCGGGGACTTCGTGAAGCTCTTGGTGATCGGGTAGATATCATGGTAGACGCTGGTCAATGTTATGTTGATTTCCCCTGGGACTTTAATGTGGCTTTGAGAGTAGCTCGCGAAATGGAGAAATGCAAGGTTTTCTGGTTGGAAGAGCCACTTCATCCGGATGATGTTCAGGGATACCGGCGTCTTGCTTCACTGGTTGACGTTCCCATAGCAGCAGGAGAAAACGAATTTACCAGGTTCGGTTTTAGAGATCTTATAATTAGTGAGGCTGTCGATATCCTGCAACCTGATGTAACCAGGTCCGGAGGTATATCGGAGTGCAAAAAAATAGCTGCTCTTGCTTCCGCTTTTCATATGCGTTGTGCGCCCCATATTTTTGGTTCAGGTGTGGGTTTTATGGCTAACATGCATTTTATAGCATCAACTCCCAATGCTTTCGTAATGGAGTACGATCGTACTTCCAACCCGCTGAGGGATGAACTTGTTGAAGAGCAACCTCGTTTTTCAGAAGGTTATATTTACTTGCCCGAGAAGATTTGTGGTTTGGGAGTTAGATTGACCGACGAAATCATCGAGAAGTTTAGGTTTCAAGAGAGTGAAGCAGTAGCTAAACGAGATTTTATTCCTACCTGGTAATCGGGACGATTCCACGATGAAGAGGAAAAATTTTTTTAGAGTAAAACCAATTTTAGTTGGTGAGTTTGGTCCGGTCAGGGAAGACATAAAGTTTAGGGGTGGTGACCCTTTTAAAGCAGAAACGGTGCCTTCTTATTTGTTCTATCTTGAGTCTGGCGAAAAACATATTGTGGTGGATACCGGTTTGAATCCTTCTCAAGAAACAGCTCAGTTGGTTGGGCTGGAATGCAAAGGGGAAGATTTGGCTGATCTCCTTCAACAGGAATCGATTGATCCTGAAAAAGTTGACCTGGTTATTTGCACCCATCTTCACTGGGATCACGTTGGGAATCTGGAGCTTTTTAAAAAAGCCCGGATTGTTTGTCAGCGCTCTGAAATAGGGTGGGCTTTTTCTCCACCACATTGGGAAATGGGTTATTTAAGAGTCTTTTTAGAGCCTCTGTGGGAAGCTTCGGAACGCATTCTTGCCGTTGATGGAAATATGAAGCTTTTTGAGGGTATAAATCTGATTAAAGTGGGAGGTCATACTCCTGGTTCTCAGGTGGTGGAAGTAGATACTGCTGAAGGTAAAGTGGTGATAGCTGGCGATCTGATTATGTCGTTTGAAAACTTGCAGCGGGAATGGCCAATAGGGCTCTTCTGGAGTTTGGAAGAATGCATGAGAGGTATACGTTACTTGAGAGAGCAGGATGTTCTGGTGCTTCCTGGACACGACTGGAAGGTAGGGGATATCGATTCGATAGGATGAGCAAAAAAACAAAGCAAAGGGGGAATTGGCATGAATAGCTATCAGAAACTAAAAGAGCGCATAAAGGGAGTAGTAGTAGTTATGGTTACGCCCTTTTTAGAGAATTCCGAAATTGATGAGAAAGGTTTGAGAAAACTAACTCGCTTTCTTGTGGAAAGTGGCATAAGAGAGGGACAGGGTGTTCTGGTGCCTACTGGAAGCACCGGGGAATGTCCTATGTTGAGTGCTGAGGAAAGAAAAGAGATCTTTGCTATTGTGAAGGAGGAAGCGGGAAATGAGGTTCCAGTGTTGGGAGGCTGCAACCATTGTGATACCAGAGAAGTAATAAAGATGGTGCATTATGCGGAAGAAGTTGGCCTCGATGGCGTAATGATTAGTCCTCCCTATTATTGGAAACCTCATGAACAGATTCTTTTGAATCACTTTAAGGCAGTTGCCCAGGAAAGTGGTTTGGGAATCATGGTCTATAATAATTGGTTTGCTTCCCAGTGGGACATTCCTGTGGAGACCGTGGAAAAGCTGGTGGAAGAAGTTCCCAGTGTGGTGGCTCTCAAGGAAAATACGCCTTTTATTGCCAAGTTTGCCGAAATGGCTCGAAAGCTTGGTGGAAGAATTGCCATCATTAACGGGGCTGGTGAGCCCCATGAGCCTTATGCTGGACTTATGGGCGCTCGCGGCTTTGTCTCAGGAATAGCTTGTGTTATTCCTCAAACTTGCCTTGCCATATACCAGGCAGAGTCAAGTGGTGACTTTTTTAAAGCCAAAGAAATCGTGGATTGTATTGCACCACTCGTTGACTTTTTTGTCAAAGGCAATCACGATGCTGATTATATTTTGCGTATAAAAGCGGTTATGAATTTGCTGGGATTACCAGGAGGATTACCCCGACTTCCGCTACTTCCTGCTTCTCAAGAAACTGCTCGAGAAGGCCTGAAGATCCTCGAAGGACTCGATCTTAAAGAAATTTGGAGTGTTGAAAGAAAAGCTTAGCTGAACCAGGGTTAGAGAAAAGAGGTTTTTCTCTAACCCTGGTTTTTTATCTTTACTGGCTTCACAAAAATTTCAATGCTTTTCTGGCTTGGTCTCTTGTATAGGTGAAGTTTTTTCAATTTTGGTATTATTTTCGTCTTCTTGACAAAGAAGTCTTTCTCTTTACAATCTTATTTAGACGTCTAAATAATTGGTGGTGAGTTTGTGTTTGGCGAAAACGAAGACTCCTTGCACGGTTTGTTACGTCAGGTAATAAGGCAACACTTTATCAGGTCCCACTTTTTATTCAGAAAGGTTGGACTACATAAAGGTCAACCCCTCATCCTGGCTTTGCTCTGGGAAAAAGATGGTCTGACCCAGAAGGAAATAGTCGAGGTCCTGGGCCTGCGACCTTCCACGGTAACCATTATGCTCCGGAGAATGGAAAAAGCGGGGCTCCTGCAGCGTAAAACCGACCAACAGGACATGAGGTTTTCCAGGGTTTATCTGACTGAAAAAGGGCAACACCTCCGTGAAAGAGTGGAACTAATCGAAAAACAACTAAATGAAGAGTGCTTTTCAGGTTTCACTCCTGAAGACAAAACGCTACTTAAAAAGTTTTTGATGAAAATACGGGACAATTTGAAGAGGTTAAACGATGAAACCAAAAACGCTTTGCAGTGAAAATAGCTCGGGGAAAACAGTTTTTCATGAGTTTTTACCATATTTACGGCCTTACTGGAAGGAGGCTCTTTTAGCTCCGCTCCTTATGGTGGTGGAGGTAATTTGTGATTTGATGCAACCCCGTCTTTTGGCCCGAATGGTCGACGTGGGAATTGTGAAGGGCGATACTCACTTAATTTTCCGAACCGGTATACTCATGGTGGGAATTGCTCTTCTAGGTATGCTGGGCGGAGTGGGTTGTACTGTTTTTGCAAGCCGTGCCAGTCAGGGTTTTGGAACTGACTTGCGGTCTGCAGTGTTTCGCAAAGTTCAGTCTTTATCTTTTTCCAGTCTGGACCGCTTTGCTCCTCCTACTCTGATAACTCGCATAACCAACGATATTACCCAGCTTCAGAACCTGGTTCTCATGGCCTTGCGTGTTATGGTGAGAGGCCCACTTCTTTTTGTGGGAGGCATTGTGATGGCCATTGCCATAAACTACCGGATTGCCCCGGTACTCCTGGTTGCTGTAGCTATTGAGCTTGCGGTTTTCTTTTATTTACTCAAGCAAGGCTTACCCCTTTTTGCTCTGGTGCAGCAGAAAATAGATCGAATAAATACCATCATTCGAGAAAATCTGGCCGGTATCCGGTTAGTCAAAATTTTTGTCCGCTCTTCCTGGGAAAAGTCGCGTTTTGATTCCGCTAATCAGGAGCTTATGAAAGCCACCGTGCAGGCTTTCCTTCCCATCATTACTTTGATGCCCCTCATAATGCTGGTTATGAATCTCAGCATTGTTGCTGTTCTCTGGTTTGGGGGACTTCTGGTGCAGAGGGGCGCGATTCAGGTTGGGGAAGTAATGGCCTTGACCAACTATGTAACTCAGATTCTCTTTTCGCTAATGATGATCGGACACATTTTCATTTTCGTAAGCAGGGCTGGCGCTTCTGCAAACCGAGTTCAAGAGGTGTTGCAAGAACCCGTGGATATAGTCAATCCTCCCCATCCAGACACAAAACCCATTAGGGAGGGTGAGGTAGTATTTGAGAATGTTTCTTTCGGTTACGCTGAGCGAGAAGGGGAACTAGTGCTCCGAAATATCTCTTTTTCTGTAAGGCCTGGAGAAATGGTAGCCATCGTGGGCACTACTGGTTCAGGAAAATCCACTCTGGTGCATCTTATTCCCCGCTTTTACGATGTAACGGGAGGAAGAGTCCTTGTCGATGGGGAAGATGTCCGCAAGAAAGATCTCAAAACTCTGAGAGCAGCTATCGGTATAGCTCTTCAGGAGCCGGTGCTTTTCTCAGGTACTATCCGGGAGAACATCTGTTGGGGAAGGCCGGATGCCTCTTTCGAGGAGATAATGGAGGCAGCCAAAATTGCCCAGGCCCACGATTTCATCATGAGTTTTCCTGAGGGTTATGACACACCCCTTGGCCAGCGGGGCGTTAACCTCTCAGGGGGTCAAAAGCAACGCATTGCCATAGCCCGGGCAATTGTGAAAAACCCAGCCATTTTAATACTCGATGATAGCACCAGCGCTGTCGATCTGGTTACTGAACAGCTTATTCTGGAAGGCCTGAAAAGACGAAGCAAGAAGTGCACTACCTTTCTTATCACTCAAAGAATTTATACCGTGATGAATGCTGATAGAATTCTGGTTCTTGATAGGGGTGAATTGGTGGCTCAGGGTACCCACCAGGAACTTCTGAATACCTGCTCTATTTACAGGGAGATGTATGAACTACAGGAAAGAGAGGCGAAGGGTGTTGGCGTTTGACCATAGAAAGCCGGATTCCACTTCTTCTGAAACCAGGGCTGTGCCTGGGCTGGGTCCGGGGAGGCATTTTGCTGTAGTAACCAGCAAAGCGGAAGACTCCCTGAACGCCTTGAAAAGGCTCTGGCAATATTTTCGGGGTTACCGGTGGCAGTTGATCGTCGTTTTTATCCTGGTGGGCTTTTCTTCGCTTTTTATGTTGGCAGGCCCTTATTTCATTGGAAAAGCCATTGACGAATACATCGTTCCCAAAGATTTCAGAGGTCTGGTACGTCTTCTGGTATTTATGGGTTTTGTGTATCTTTTGAGCTCTCTCTTTTACTGGCTTCAGGGCTATCTAATGGTTAACGTGGTTCAGCGGGGTGTTGCTCGGCTACGGAAAGACCTTTTTGATACTTTGCAAACCTTGCCGCTCCGTTTTTTCGACACCAGGTCTCACGGTGACCTTATGAGTCGGTTAACCAACGATGTCGACAACATTAGCAACTCTTTGAGCAACACCATTACCCAGATGTTCTCCGGAATAATCACCATTCTGGGAGCGGTAGTACTGATGCTGTGGATGAGCCCTGAGTTGACTGCGGTTAGCATAGCAGGTATACCACTTACTCTTCTGGTTACTCGTTTGGTGACCCGGTATACCCACAGGAGTTTTCTTGCGCAACAGACTATATTGGGCAACCTTAATGGGATAGTTGAAGAGAATATTTCTGGCCTCAGGGTGGTCAAGGCTTTTGCTCGGGAAGAAGGTGAAATGGAGCGCTTTGAAGAGGCAAACCAGGCTCTCAGAGAGGCAGGGGTAAGAGCGCAAATATATGCTGGTGTAATGGGTCCGTTTATGAATGTTA
>JARRBX010000047.1 GCA_029982245.1 Candidatus Atribacteria bacterium
AAAAGCGAAAAGTAGAGGTTACCATTTCTGAAAGTGGGCCGGCAACCATCACTGGTGAACATACTCTGAGTCTGGAGCTACCTCCTCAATCCCGTACAGTGAGAAACATAAATATGCAGGCTTACGAAAGTACCGGTGAAGCCCTGTTGCAGGTTATGCTTAGCGATGCTGAAGAATTACGCAGAGAAGAATATCGTTTCCCAGTAAGACCTCCGTATCCCAGAGTAAGTCGGGTGGTTATGGGCAGAGTTCTTCCTGGAGAGAGAAAGACTCTTTCTATACCTGGTGAATGGTACTTGCAAACTCTTGAGGGAAGGCTATGGTTGCAAGCTTCAAACAACCTGGACCTTAACTATCTTGCGAATTTCCTGCACGGTTATCCCTATGGTTGTGTGGAACAGGTGGTTTCGTCTTCCTGGCCCCTGCTTTATCTTCCAGAAATTATGGCTGAAGTCGATCCTTTACTTGCTAACCCTCAGGAAGTAAACCGCTCTCTGGAGAAGGCTATCCGGCGTGTTATTTCTATGCAAACTCCGGATGGCGGCTTTGCTCGTTTCGCTGGAGAGTATGTGAGCGTTCCTTTTGATTCTGCATATGCTACTCATTTCCTACTGGAGGCAAAGAAAAAAGGTTTTTCAATACCTGAAGATGTCTTGCGTGGTGCCCTTAATTACCTTCGGGAGTTTTTGGACTCTCTACCCTGGAGTGCTACACCGGAAGCCCTGTCCTATCACAACACAGCTTCTGCCTACGCAACTTTGGTTTTAACTATGTGGGGAGAACCACCGCTTGCCCGCATGGAGGAGTTACGTAGTAAGAGGGGTGAGTTGAGCGGTACAGCCCTGCTCTTTCTTTCCTGGGCCTATGCTTTGACTGGAAATTCCAGGATGGCCAGAGAGTTGTCTGGTGGTTTTGCTCCCTCTCTTTATGGCGCGCCTGAGTCGGGAGGTGCTTACAGTTCTTATTTGCGTGACTTGGCTCTTCGCTTACTTGTCGAATTGAGCATTGACCCTGAATCGCTGAGTGTGGAACAGCTCGCGACTCAACTTTTTGACACCTTGCGGAAACGCGAATACTGGTCCACGCAGGAAGCAGCTTTCTCTTTGCTGGCTTTGAGCAGTTACTTAAAGGGAAAGGTTACTCCAGAAGCCTTTACGGCAAGGGTTTTTGATGCTCAGAATGATGAGCTCTTTTTGCTGCAGAGGGAGAAAAAAGCTTCCTGGAGCTTTAAAGAACTACCTCCTCCGCCCTGGAGTGTTGCAAACGAGGGTGAAGGTCCTTTCTATTTTGCAATGACTGTAAGTGGTGTTCCTCGCACTATGCCTCAGGAAGAAAGTCAGGGTTTGAGTGTTGCCCGGGAATTTTTGGATGAGCAAGGTAATCCACTGCCTGCAAATTATTCCTTCAGGAAAGGAGACCTTGTAAAGGTGCGCCTGCGACTTGAAAGCGCGGGGACAATGGAAAACGTTGTGCTTTTGGATCTTTTGCCGGGTTGTTTCGAGGTTGAAAATCCACGCCTCTTTGTATCTTCGACCTGGCAGGAGGAAGAACCTCAGGTGAGGGTGGAGCGTCGGGATGACCGGGTAATTCTTTTCGTGGAACACCTTTCTGGAAAGCTGGACTATACATATACCGCTCGGGTGGTAACTGCCGGTGATTTCGTTATTCCTCCTGTGCATGCAGAGTGTATGTATAACCCCTCAATTTTTGCCACTTCAGGAGGGGGGCAAAGGGTGGTTGTTGTTTCCGAATAGAAAAAAAGGTTGCGGTGTACATTTTTGGGAAGCGCTCTTTCTGGCCGGATTGTGTTTCTGTATATTTGTTTTGGGGAGTGCCGTCTTTTTGTGGATGGTGCTCCCCCTGCCTCTTGAGAAAATCAAGAGCCTGGAAAGCTCAGCTGTAGTCTTGGACCGGAGAGGGGAATGGCTGTGCGTTTTCCTATCTCCACGGGAAGAGTACGTTTTCCCTGTGTCTCTGGAAGCAATGGGGAAATGGCTCCCCCGCGTGGCTCTGGAACTTGAAGACCGCCGTTTTTTCATGCATCGAGGTGTTGACTTTCCAGCGCTGCTCCGGGAATTTCTGAATTTTCTGGTTCACGGCAGGAACACATCAGGTGCTTCCACCATAACTTCCCAGCTAATTCGCTTGGTTGAACCCCGGTCTCGCAATATCTGGAGCAAGTTTGTGGAATTTGTACTCGCTTTAAAGCTGGAAAGCGTGATGAGTAAAGAAGAAATTCTGGAAGCGTATCTCAACTGGGTTCCGGTGGGTGGCAACCTGCGTGGTGTGGAAGCGGGAAGCCGCTACTATTTTGGTAAGGCGGCCCGAGAACTTTCTCTTTCTGAAGCCTGTGTTCTGGCAGGGCTTTTTCCCAAACCTGAAAAATTGCGTCCTGATGTGCACCTGAGTGAAGCACTTGGAAAACGCAATCGAGTATTATGGACTCTTTATAAAAGAGGAGTTATTACAGAAGAAGCGTATCGTGGTGCTCTTTCTGAGAAATTATCTGGTGAGGCGCATCCTTTTCCTCAATTTGCGTATCATGCCAGTTTGTGGTTGAGAGAGCTTGTGGGGGGGCAGATTATTCAGAGCACTATCGATGGTCGGTTGCAGGCGTGGATAGAGCGTGTAATTTCGAGTTATTTGCTCTCTTTTGATAGCCAGATTACTCTGGCCTGTGTGCTTGTGGACAACCTTAATGCCGAAATACTGGCTTACTTGGGTAATGCTCGTTGGAGAGAAAAAACACCAGGGGGGTGGGTGGATTGTGCCCAAGCTTTACGTTCTCCTGGTTCGGCTCTGAAGCCTTTTGCCTATCTTCTTGCTTTTGAGCGCGGGTTGCTTGTCCCTTCTTCAGTTCTTTCGGATGTTCCTTGGGGTTTTTCTGGTAATACTCCGCGTAATTTTGACGACAAATTTCGTGGTCCGGTAACCGCTCGAGAAGCGCTTGCTGCTTCTCTGAACGTTCCGGCGGTGCGGTTGGGAAGAAAGCTGGGTTATGATTCTCTCCTTTTTTATCTTCGGGAAACGGGCTTTTCTCATTTGAAGGGTGACCCCCGATTTTATGGAGATGCTTTGCTTCTTGGGGGATGTGAGGTTAGCCCTCTGGAGATGGCTCAGGGGTATCTGGTTTTGGCCACTCTGGGTAAGTGGCGACCTCTTCAGATTTTAAAAGGAACCAGAAGTGTTCCTCTCTGGAAGAATTTGGCCACAGAAGAAGCTTCTTTCCTGGTTGCTGATATTCTCGCTGAAAGGATGCGCGAGGAAAGGTGTAGTCGGGGAGATGCCACTCCTCTTTTTGCTTTTAAGACTGGTACTTCTTCGGGCTTACGTGATGCCTGGACCATCTGTTATAACCCTCGATACACACTGGTGGTCTGGATGGGGGACCCACGGGGGCGCAGCCATGCGGAACTGGTGGGTGTTCGTGCTACTTTTCCAATTGCTTGCAGGATTATGGCCTATCTTTTGAAGGGGAGCGGGGAATTTTACGCTCCTCCTCCCGGGATTGTCTTCAGGGAAGTATGCCCGGTTTCTGGCAAGTTAAGCACTGAGCAATGTCCGGGTTCAGTGCTTGCGCCTTTCATCAAGGATGTATCACCACTTGAGAAGTGCGATGTACATTCAGGACTTACTGCAGATACTACCGATTTTGACTTTTCTCTGCAAGGTGTGTGGCATCCGCAAGCAGTCAGCATCGTTTCTCCTGTAGGGGGCAAAAAGTATTTATTATCCAACCCGCAGGGAGTGGTTCAGATTCCTCTTTCTTTCGAGGGAGAAGAAGATGTTTTCTGGTTTGTGGATGGAGACTTTGTGGGCAGAGCGCGACCCAGGGAGAGCCTCTTTGTAGAGCTTGGAAAGGGCGAACATCGAGTGTCGCTTTGTTCTCAGAAAGGGATGATAGAGGAAGTGCTTTTTGAGGTAGGTCCTCCCGGGAAGGAGGTGGCTGGCGAAAAAGTGTTATAATTACGAGAAAAATATTTTCTGACCCTGGGGTGCTGTGCATTTGTTGAGAAGAAGAACAGCGATTACACCTTTTTACAGGCGAGTGTTTTTTGTTCTTTCGCCTCTTCTGGTAGTTCTCCTGTGGATTGCGTTTTTCCTGCTTGATAGGTCGAATCCTGCTGTCCTTGCCATATTTTTTCTGATTATGGGTGGGGTACTGGGAGTAACCTTTGCCTTTCTCCTGCACTGCTTTTCCAAAAAGGAAGGTTTGTCTTTGCTGGAGAGAAATTTCCTGCTCAGCTTTTTGATTGACAACACACCTGACCGTCTTTACATCAAGGATTGTGCAGGCCGTTTTCTATGGGGCAATAAGGCGTTACTCGAATATTTCGGAGTAAAAGACATGAAAGACGTGGTGGGCAAAACGGACGCTGATTTTTTTGCTCCGCCCCATTCCCGGAAGACATTTTATGATGAGCAACGCATCGTCGAAACTGGAGAAGGTCTTTATAACATAGAGGAGCAGGAATTCTGGCCTGACGGAAGGACCACCTGGGTTTCCACCACTAAAATACCACTCAAGGGCTGGCAGGGAAGAATTATTGGGGTGGCGGGGATTTCCCGGGATATAACCAGCCTCAAACAGAGAGAAGTGGAGCTGAGAGAGAAAGAGCGCTTTCTGGAAAGTATTTTTGAGGGGGTACAGGATGGTTTATCAGTCCTGGATAGAGATTTACGAATTTTAAAGGCCAATGCTTTTATGAAAAAACTGTTTGTTTTTGAGGAGGCTTTGGAAGGAGAGAAAGGAGAGAATTGCTTCAGGGTGTATCAGGGAAAGGACAGCCCCTGTGATGATTGCCCGGCACTTCAGACTCTTCAGGATGGAAAACCGCACAGGGTTTTGCATTCGCATGAGCTAAAGGGTCAAAAACGCTGGTTTGAGGTTACCACTTACCCCTGGTGGAATGCTCAAGGTGAAATGGTGGGTGTCATAGAATATGTGCGAGAGGTTACCGAAAGAGTTAATCTGGAAGCCAGTTTGCGGGAAAGCGAGCAGCAATTTAAAAACCTGGCGGAAGTGGTTCCGGTGGGTGTCCTCATTTATCAGCGAGGACGCTATGTCTATGCTAACTCTCAAGCTGCCTTGATAACCGGTTATGCTAAGGAAGAGCTTTTAGGTATGAGGGCTGACCGCCTTGTGCATCCGCAGTTTAAAAAGAAAGTACTCGAGAGGATAAAGGAGCGGGAGCAAGGTAGAGGAGAGCACGAGTGGTACGAAATAAAAATAGTTCGGAAAGATGGAGTGAAGCGCTGGGTGCTTGTTTCCAGCCTGACTTTTGAATACCAGAAGCGTCCATCCGGTTTAGTTGCATTGGTGGATATCACTGAAATCAAGGAGAGAGAAGAGCAACTGTTGCGACTTAATACTTTGCTGCGCTTGTTGCAGGAAATCAACCAGCGTTTTGCTCGTGGGGGTGAGAGAAAGGAAATCCTTACCTTTGTGAGTACTCTTTTTGGAGAAATAAGCCCCTATGGGGGTGGATGGATATTTCTGGTCGATGAGAAAGAACCTTTCTTTTCTTCCTGGGGTTGTGTTGATGAAGAGAGTGTAAAGAAGTCTTTATTTTACGGAGAGGTTAGAAATAAATTTTCTCAATCGCACTCTATTGAAACCCTGGTGAATGCGGTGAGCGGGGATTGCCTTTGGTTTCCGGTTGCTTTTGAAGAGAAGACTTATGGATTACTCGTTGTTGTGTCCGGTGAAGTAAAAGTTTCTCAGGAAGAAAGAGCGCTTTTGCAAGAAATTGCTGTGGATTTAGGCTTTGCAGTGCGTAATTTTGAGCTTCTTGAAGAAGAAAGAGTAATACGCAAGGCGCTCGAGGAAAGCGAGCGACGCTTTCGAAATTTAGCTGAGGCCTTGCCCTTTTCTGTTCTGGTTATATTGAGAGGAAAAGTAGTTTATTTTAATTCTCGACTTACTGAGCTCATGGGGCGTGAGAGGGAAGAATTAGAAGGTATGCCCGTTGAAAGTTTGTTCGGTCGCGATTTTGTGGAAAAGTTTGAAAAAATAGAGCCTGGTTCTGGGTCGCCGAACTTTGAATTTGCTTTTCATACTCCTCAGGGTGAGACCAAGTGGTTCCTGGTCAGGGTAAATCCTTTTCCTTTTCTCGGCGAGGAGGCTCTCCTGTGCAGCCTCCTTGATATTACGGAACGCAAAAGAAGCGAGGAGAAAATTCGCTTTTTAAGCTTCCACGATCCACTTACTGGTCTTTACAACCGAGCTTTCTTTGAGCAGGAAATGCGCCGTGTGGATGTTCCGGAGAATCTACCCCTGAGCTTTATCATGGGAGACCTTAACGGGCTAAAGCTTGCCAACGATGCCTTTGGGCACGAACAAGGAGACAAACTTCTCATTTTGAGCGCTCGCTTGCTCAAAGAAACATGCCCACAAGCAAGTGTAGTGGCTCGTTTTGGGGGTGACGAGTTTGTGGTTCTTTTGCCTCGCTGTAATCGGGAGCAGGCAAGGACCATTCTTGAGAATATCCAAAGAGTCTTTGAGGAAGAAAGCCGAAAAAACGAGCTACCCCTGAGTATTTCGCTGGGTTTTGCTACCAAAAATAGCCCTTCTCAGCCTATCGAGGAATGTCTGCGCATTGCCGAGAACTGGATGTATCAGCGAAAACTCACAGAGAGTTCGAGTTTTCGCAGTCGTGCTTTGCAAATTCTGGAAGCTACTCTTCGCGAAACCACCTTAGAGACTGAGGAGCATTCCCGACGTCTTGCCAGATGGGCTCTGGCACTGGGCAAAAAGCTTGGTCTCTCTGAGCACGAGCTCGACATTCTTTCCTTGCTTGCTCGCTTTCATGATATAGGTAAAATTGCCATACCTCGCCACATATTGCAAAAAGCAGGGCCGCTTACTCCCGCGGAGTGGGCGGTAGTTACCAAGCATCCTGAAACAGGCTTTCGTATTACTCAGGCTATTCCCGAACTTGCTCCCATTGCCACTTTAATCCTTGCTCATCACGAATGGTGGAACGGAGAGGGTTATCCCCGTGGACTCAGGGGTGAAGAAATACCGCTCCTTGCGCGGATTGTGGCTGTTTGCGATGCTTTTGATGTGATGATTAATGGACGTCCTTACAAAAAGTCCCTTTCAGTTGAAGAGGCACTTTTAGAACTCAAGCGCTGCGCGGGAGTACAATTTGACCCTAAAATTGTAGAGCTTTTTGTAGAACTGGCTAAAAAAGACCCCGCCTTCATACAGGAAACATCGGAACAATGAAATAGGAGAATAGGTTTATCGTCTTTTGGTTTGGGAATTTCCCGATGAGTCCTTTGGTCGAGTGTCTATATAGTATAATTCTCCTATATAATCTGGTTGAGTTCGGTAAGGGAGGAAAATGAAATGGTAAAAAACATGGGAAAGGTTCTTTGGTTAGTTTTCCTTTGTGTGCTGGTGGGAACTCTAATTTCTGCGGCCTGGGCACAGGAGAAGACCATCGCTATGCTCACTCCTTATCTTGCTTCAGTGACTACCAATCAGATGATAAAAGCTTTTGAGGAAGAAGCCAAGAAGAAAGGGTGGAATGTTATAACCATCGACACCAAGGGCGACTTTGCTGCTCTGGCAAGCCGCATGGAAGACATGATTGCTCGCAAGGTGGATGCGATTGTTCTGGGTATGGCAGACCCGGTCCAGCTGAAAGATCAAATTAAAAAGGCCAACGAAGCCAATATTCCGGTTTTGGGTGGTGATGCAGGCTGGATTCCAGGAGTAGCCTGTAATGTCACTTCCAACAATTATGTTATGTCAGCAATGATGACCACCTATCTTTTTAACGCCATCGGTCTTGAGGGGAATATCGTCGTTTTTACTCATCGCCCTCACCACGGCGTACGCAAGAGAACCAGAATTCTGGAAGCCATTCTCGAAGAGAACCCCAATATAAAGGTGATTACTGAGCATCACGTACAGGTTCCAGGACCTATTGAGGATGCTCGTAAGGCCATGGAAAGCATTCTCATTGCTAATCCCCAACCAGGTTCAATTAAAGCGGTGTGGGCAGCCTGGGATGAGCCTGCTATTGGTGCTACCCAGGCTATTATTGCTGCCGGACGGGAAAAAGAAATAGTGGTGGCTGGTATTGATGGGACCAGCCAGGCCATAGAACTCATTAAGAAAGGTTCACCACTTATTGCTACTGTCTCACAGGATTTCGTTGCCATGGCGAAAATCTTGGTAGAGCAGCTGGAGCGGATTTTTGCTGGGCAAGCACCAACTTCGATTGAGATTTACGCACCGTCAGAGCTCATTACCAGAGAATCTCTGGAATAGTTCCCCTCTTGAGGGCCCTTGAGCGAGGGCCCTCCTTTGTGCGGATATGAGTGCGTTGCTGGAGTTACACGAGGTTACCAAGGTTTTTCCGGGTGTCGTGGCACTTGATGCAGTTAGCCTGGAAGTAAGAGCAGGGGAAATACATGCGCTGGTAGGGGAAAACGGTGCCGGGAAAAGTACTCTGGTAAAGATTGTAAGTGGTGTACATCCTCCAGATAAGGGTTTCCTCCGCTGGAGAGGCGAGAAAGTAATTTTTTCTCATCCCTCTCAGGCCCAAAAGCAAGGCATTTTTGCCATCCATCAGCAGCGCCAGCTGGTGCCCTTTTTTTCTGGCTATGAAAATCTGTTTGTAGGTCGTACTTATCCCCAGAGAAGAGGTATAGTGAGCTGGAGGGAAGTTAAAAGTACTGCGGAAAAGCTCAAGAAGCAATTGGGAGTGGAAATCGATCTTTCTCTTCCGGCTTCAATGCTCACTCCAGCAGAAAGAACGATGGTCGAAATATTGCGTGCGTTGCTGGTGCGCGCAGCGTTGATTATTCTCGATGAACCAACTGCTGCACTTTCGGAAAACGAAGTACGCAAGCTCTTTGAGATTATCAGGCAATTAAGAGAGCGGGGTACATCTTTTCTGTATGTTTCGCACCGCCTGGAAGAAGTTTTTGCTCTCTGTGATCGAGTCACTGTTTTACGTAATGGCCGTTTGGTGAAAACTCTGGAGACTTCTCAGACCAGTAAGTCCGAGCTGGTGGCTATGATGGCTGGAGAAGAAGCTACAGGTGTTTTCCCTCCTCCTCCAGTTCCACAGAAACAAGAAGTTCTCTTATCTCTTCGTCAGCTTTCCACCGAGGACAGGAGAGTTAAGGAGGTTACTCTGGAGCTTTATCGGGGAGAGATTTTTGGACTGTTTGGACTGGTTGGTGCAGGGAGAACCGAACTTCTTGAGGCCTTGTATGGATTGAGAAAACTTGCCCGGGGCGAGGTGTACTTTCAGGGAAATAGATTGGCTGTTCGTAGTCCTTATGAGGCTATGCGTGCCGGTTTTGCTCTGGTTCCTGAGGACCGTATTCGCAGGGGGGTTATACCTTCTCTTTCGGTACGGGAAAATGTGACCTTGCCCGTTATTGAGCGCTTTCGTTTTTTGCCTTGGCTTCCTGTTCCTGAACGGAGAAAAGAGAAAGATTTCGTGAGTCGGATGATTCGTCGTTTGCAAATTAAGGCAGCAGGAACGGAACAAATGGTAGCCACTTTAAGTGGCGGTAATCAACAAAAAGTGGTTCTCGCTAAATGGATTGCTCGTGGAGCACAGGTGTTTCTGTGCGATGAGCCAACACAGGGTGTTGATGTTGGTGCTCGACGGGAAATATACGAACTTCTCTATCAGCTAATTCAAGAAGGAGCAGGGATTTTACTCGTTTCTTCAGACCTTGAAGAGGTGCTCACAATTAGCCATCGAGTGGGGGTCATGGTTGGAGGACGTTTAATCAAAGTATTGTCTTGCCAGAAAGCGTCGTCTCGAGATATTCTTTCTCTTTGTTATGGTACAGAGAACGGAAAGGGTGAGAGTGGTGCGCAGTAAATCCATGTTTCTGTCTTCTTACGGAACGATTATCGCACTTTTTATTGTATTTGTTGCTTTTTCTCTTTTGAGCCCAAGCGTTTTTCCCACCCTGCGCAATCTACTAAACATTACCCGCCAGATTTCGCTGCTTGCCATTATCGCTACCGGGGCTACCATCATTATGACGGTGGGTGAATTCGACCTTTCCATTGGTGCTATGGCCAGCTTTGGTGGGGTTTTAGCAACTGGCCTGGTGGTAAGCGGAATGGCTATTCCTCTGGCCGTTTTATTGACGTTGTTTTTTGCTTTTCTTTTCGGCCTGGGCAATGGGTATCTGGTAACCCGTTTTGGAGTTTTTTCCTTTATTACCACCCTTTCCAGTGGAACTATGCTGAGTGGCCTCACCTTCTGGTACACGGGTGGAGCCACCATTTTTGGTGGTATTCCGGAGCCCTTTCTGTGGTTGGGTCAGGGAATGTTAGGCCCTCTACCTGTTCCTACCTTGCTTATGTTTTTAGTGGTGGCGCTTTTTTGGTTCTTGTTGAGTTATACCGAGTTTGGGCGCCGGCTGTATGCTATCGGTGGTAACCCAGTAGCGGCAGAGCTTTCCGGAGTTCGGGTAGCGCGGGATAAAACTTTTGCTTTTGGCTACACGGCGCTCCTTGCTGCTTCAGCCGGTGTAATTCTTGCTTCTCGCCTGGGCTCGGCTCATCCCACTGCAGGTGGAAGTTTGTTTTTGCCTTCTTATGCGGCGGTTTTCCTTGGAATGACCACGGTTCGTGGTGGTTTTCCGAATGCCTGGGGCACATTTTTGGGAAGCCTGATGATTGGCATTATTGCTAACGGCTTAACCATTCTTAATGTTCCTTTTTATCTTCAGGACATCGTTACTGGTGCTATCGTTATTATGGCAGTTGTATTTCAGAGCCTGGGTAAAATCGCTTTGTGAAAAATTTCTGGGCCTTTTGGAAAGGAAGCAGGATGTCCGATGAAAGAACATATTCTGGCTGTTGATGCTGGAACGAGTAGTCTCAAAGTAGTGGTTTTTGATTTTGAAGGGAGAGAAATAATATCGGTGAGTAAGGATTACCCCACTCGCTTCTCTGCTCCAGGTGAAGTTGAGCAGGATCCAGATAGCTGGTGGGATGCTCTGGTGTTTTGCTTGCATCGTCTCTGGGACAAGGGCATTGTTCCACGAAGTATTGCCGGAATTTGTGTTACTGG
>JARRBX010000048.1 GCA_029982245.1 Candidatus Atribacteria bacterium
AAGAAACGCTGGTAATTGAAGAACAGCCAGATACTCGGGAAGTGCTGGAGGAAAAGGTACCGGTGAGACTTTCTAATCATTCCTTTTTCCGCCCCTTTGAGAGCCTGGTTAAAATGTATGGTTTACCTTCTTACTGGGAAGTCGATCCTACACCGGTGGTTGCCCTGACTTTTCTCTTCATGTTTGGCTTTATGTTTGGTGACGTAGGTCATGGTGCCATTTTGGCACTGGCGGGTTTTGTCTATTATCTAAAGAAACGCTCGGATCTGGGTTGGGTATTTGGCTGGGCTGGGCTTTCTTCGGTTCTTTTTGGATTTTTGTATGGTAGTTTCCTGGGTTTTGAAAGTTTGTTACCTGCTTTGTGGGTGCGCCCAATTGAGGAAATTTCGTACCTCATGGGTATATCGGTAGCGATAGGTGTTATTTTGCTTGCTCTGGGGATGGGCCTGGGCATGTTTAACTTAATTCGTGCAGGACATTGGAAGAAGTTTTTGCTGGGAAGTTCCGGGCTGGCGGCTTTTGCTTTTTACTGGTTGGGAGTTTGGTTGGTTTTTTCGTATTTTCGTTATGGAGAGTTACCTCGTCCGGCTAACCTGTGGTTAAGCCTTCTGGTGGTCCTGCTTGTGGTTATCTATTTGCACGAGGTTTTTGAAGCTTCGCCTTCGGCGAGAAGGGAGAAAGCTGTTGAATCCACATTTGTGCTTTTTGATGAGATTATTCGCTTTTTAAGCAACACTCTTTCTTTTATTCGACTTGCTGCTTTTGCCATCAATCACGCAGGAATTTTTCTGGCCTTTTTGAGCATTGCTCAGATGGTGCAGGGAGGAGGAGCTTTTTCTGGGGTTTCCAGGGTTTTGGTGATTATCTTTGGCAATCTCCTTATCCTGGGCCTTGAGGGTCTGGTAGTTTTTATTCAGGCTTTGCGTTTGGAGTTTTACGAGCTCTTTTCCAGGTTTTTTGCTGGACGAGGTAGGCCTTTCCAGCCGGTAACTTTTAGGGAAATATCTACTGAGAGGAGGTAAGTGAAATGGCAACAGCGATGATTCTTACTTACGGAATTTTTCTGGGACTTTTAGTTTTAATTGGGGTGATGGCCGCGAAAGGTAAATGGCGTCTTTCCAGAAAGACTTTCCTGAGACTTTTCTGGAGCAGTCTCCTTTTTTTGGGCGTGTGTTCACTGGCTGTTTTTGGATTTGCTCTACCCAATGCACTGGCCCAAACTGAAAATGCCCCAGTGGCTACGCAACCTGTATCTTCTGGCCTTGGTTTGCTTGGAGCTGGTCTGGCCACTGGTCTTGCTGCAATTGGAGCAGGTATCGCCGTGGCGATAACCGGCTCTTCGGCAATTGGGGCCATCAGCGAAAAGCCAGAGCTTTTTGGACGCACCCTTACCTACGTGGGTCTTGCTGAAGGTATAGCCATTTACGGAATGATCATCTCCGTTCTGATTTTGGGAAGAATGTAGGAGAAGGTGATAGAGTGCGTTTTTTCTTAATCAGCGATAACATTGATACCCAGATAGGATTGCGTCTGGCTGGGATTAAAGGGGTTGTGGTACACACCCGTGAGGAGATTCTTCCCGTGCTTGAGGAAGTCGAAAAGGATCCCACGGTTGGCGTCATCTTAATGACTGAAAAAATTGCTGAGGTTGTGCCTGACCAGGTGCAGCGTCTCAAACTTTCCAGAGATTTGCCCCTTTTGACCATCATTCCAGACCGTCATGGAACCCGTCGCAACAAGGATTTCATCCTTAACTATGTTGAAAGTGCTATTGGAGTGAAAGTGAAATGAGATTAGTTGATAAGATAGAGCTGATGCGCAAAGCGATCATTAAAGAAGCCGAAGATATGCTGGAAGATGCGCTTATTAAGGCTCAGGAAGAGATTCAAGAAGAGGAAAGAAAGCTTGAAGAACAGCTTGCCTGGGAAAAAGAGGAGTTCCTGCGTGAACTGCGCCTTAAAACCCAGAAGTGGATTAATGCTCAGAATGCAATTATTTTAATGCAGGAACGTCGTGAAAAGGATGCCTTTTTACAAAAGCTATTTTTTGCTTTTATCGAGGATGTAAAGAGAGCTTTTGAAGAGTTGGGTGAGCAGGAGAAACGGCTTTATTTCTTTCGCTGGTTTGAAGAAGCCCTCAGGGTTATGGGAAGGCAGAAAGTGATACTGCGCTGTAATGCTCTGTGTTTACCCTGGGCTAACGAGCTTAAAATGCATGAGTTTTCGAGTTTCATTGAGAGGGTTGAAGAAGAACCTGACCTTGATTTTGGGGTAATGCTGGAGAGTGTGGATGGAAAGGAGCGGGTGGAAAATACCCTGACTACCAGGATTACCGAGCAAGAACAGCACCTTCAGGAGTTGTTGCGGCAAGAAGTGAGGTGGAGTTGATGGGAGAAGGACGCATTTATTTGATCAACGGTCCAGTGGTGCGAGCAACTGGGTCACAGGGCTTT
The DNA here is from genome assembly GCA_029982245.1 of Candidatus Atribacteria bacterium. Classification (GTDB taxonomy): domain Bacteria; phylum Atribacterota; class Atribacteria; order Atribacterales; family Thermatribacteraceae; genus Thermatribacter; species Thermatribacter velox. Next base: position 2,453 of record JARRBX010000048.1, read on the forward strand.
ATGATGAATGAGATGGTTAAAGTGGGAAAGGAAGGTCTTATTGGTGAAGTAGTGGACATAGGAGAAGAAAGTTTCACAGTTCAGGTTTACGAGAGCACCACTGGTTTACAAGTTGGAGAACCGGTGCGAGGCACGGGAAAGCTTATTTCCGCTTATCTTGGTCCGGGTCTCATTGGAAAGATTTTTGATGGTATAGAACGCCCCCTGGATCGGATAGCTTTGCTTCACGGGGATTTTGTGGTTCGAGGGGTTGAGATATTTCCTTTGGATGAGAACAAGAGATGGCGGGTGGAAATGAAAAAAGAAGTTGGAGATACTGTCCGACCCGGCGAAATTTTTGCTCTGGTTCAGGAAACACCTCTTTTTGAACACCGCTTACTGGTTCCACCTCATGTATCGGGTAAAGTTGTCGAAGCCAAGCCCAGTGGTGATTATAAGATTCACGATGTTTTGCTCCTGATTTCGGACCAGAAAGGGAATGTTCATCATTTGACCCTGTATCAGGAATGGCCAATAAGAATTCCCCGTCCTGTTAGAGAAAGATTGTTACCAACCATCCCTTTGATTACTGGGCAAAGAGTGATTGATTTCTTTTTCCCGCTGGCCAAAGGTGGTGCGGCGGCCATTCCAGGTGGTTTTGGAACTGGAAAGACGGTTACTCAACATCAGCTGGCTAAATGGTCAGATGCAGATGTGGTGGTTTATATAGGTTGTGGGGAGCGAGGCAACGAGATGTCGGATGTTCTGGAAGAATTTCCTCGTCTGGTCGACCCGCGTACTGGTCGACCACTTATGGAGCGTACCATTCTCATTGCCAACACTTCCAATATGCCTGTTTCGGCTCGCGAGGCTTCCATCTATACGGGCATAACCATAGCTGAATACTTCAGAGATATGGGGTATAACGTTGCCTTGATGGCTGATTCTACTTCGCGCTGGGCTGAAGCTCTGCGAGAACTTTCGGGTAGAATGGAAGAAATGCCAGCGGAAGAAGGATATCCAGCTTATCTTTCCAGTCGGCTTTCTGAATTTTACGAACGAGCTGGTCGGGTTAAAACCCTTTCTGGTGAAGAAGGTTCGGTTACCATCATTGGAGCCGTTTCTCCTCCAGGTGGAGATTTTTCTGAGCCGGTTACCCGTCATACCAAAGAGTTTGTGCGCTGTTTCTGGGCTCTGGACAGAAACCTTGCTTATTCTCGGCATTATCCGGCCATAAACTGGTTGACCAGTTACAGCGATTTCGGTGAGGATTTAAAGGAATGGTTCAGAGAACATGTTGGTGAAGACTGGGATGGTATGCGGGAGCGGGCCATGGCATTGCTTGGAGAAGATGACCGCTTGCAGCAGGTAATTAAGCTGGTGGGTGAGGACGTCCTTCCCGATGAGCATAAGTTAATAGTGGAAACAGGGAGATTGATTAAGATAGGATTCTTACAGCAGAATTCTTTTAGCAATGTTGATTCTTTCTGCACTCTTGAGAAGCAATTCAGGATGATGGAACTCATTCTGCTTTTTTATGAGAGGGCCAGGGAATTGATTGCTTCGGGAATGGCAATCAGTGAGATTAAACGCTCGGATGTTTATCTCAAGCTTTTGAGAATGAAAGAGGAAATTCCCAACGATCAGCTCGAACGGTTTGATACACTGAGAGAGGAAATAGAGAAATTTTTTGATAATTTGCGAGCCAGGTACAAAGAAGGTGCTAAAAGTGCCAGTTAAAGAGTATGTAGGCCTTTCTCGCATCGTTGGTCCTCTGGTAGTGGTCCAGGGGGTAAGCGGTGTTGGCTATGAAGATCTGGTGGAAATTGTTTACCGAGGAGAACGCAGAGCGGGTCAGGTGGTGCTCCTTGAGGAAGACAAGGCTGTAGTCCAGGTTTTTGAGGGTACCAAGGGCTTGATTCGTGAAGAAACGCGGGTGCGTTTTCTGGGTGAGCCCTTGAGGGTTCCTCTTTCCCGAAACCTGGTTGGTAGAGTGCTGGATGGTCTGGGCAGGCCTCGCGATGGCCAAGGTAAAGTGATGGCTTCCTTGAAGCGCGATATAGGGGGGTTGCCAATTAATCCTGTGTCCAGAGTTTATCCTCGTAGCTTTATTCAAACTGGTGTCTCAGCTATTGATGGTATGATGACCTTGATTCGGGGCCAGAAGCTGCCTATTTTCAGCGGGAGTGGGCTCCCTCATGTCCGGCTTGCTGTACAGATCGCTCGTCAGGCTAAAGTGCGAGGTGAAAATGAGGAATTTGTAGTAGTTTTTGCTGCGATAGGATTGCGCCACGACGAAGCAGAGTTTGTACGGAGAGGCCTTGAAGAAACTGGTGCTATTAAAAATGCTGTTATGGTTCTCAATCTTGCTGACGACCCAACTGTAGAACGTATTGCCACTCCGCGAGTTGCTCTAACCATTGCTGAGTATCTGGCTTTTGATGAGGAAATGCACGTTTTGGCCATCCTGGTGGATATGACCAATTACTGTGAAGCTCTACGGGAAATATCCAACTTCCGTGGAGAAGTTCCTGGAAGAAAAGGGTATCCAGGCTACATGTACAGCGACCTAGCCAGTATCTACGAGCGGGCAGGCATCATCCAGGGTCGACGCGGTTCTCTTACTCAGCTTCCGGTTCTTGCTATGCCCAACGATGATATCACCCATCCCATACCTGACCTTACCGGTTACATTACCGAGGGTCAGATAGTTTTAAGCAGAGACCTGCACCGGCAGGGTATTTATCCTCCCATTGCTGTTTTGCCTTCACTTTCCCGCTTAATGAAGGATGGGGTGGGTGAAGGATATACCCGTGAGGACCATCCCGAGCTTGCTGCTCAGCTTTTTGCAAGCTATAGCCATGCACAAAGCGTGCGTTCTCTGGCTACCATCATTGGGACAGAAGAGCTTACCGAAGTGGATCGTAAGTATCTTGATTTTGCCAGGCGTTTCGAAGAAGAGTTTGTCAAGCAGGGTTTTGAGGAAGAGCGAAGTATAGAAGAAACTCTGGACCTGGGATGGAAGATGCTTTCCTTGCTGCCTCGCGGAGAGCTGCATCAGGTAAAAGAAAAGTATCTTGAAAAATACTGGAAGGGTTGAAAGCGATGCCGATTTTCAGCAACGTTTCTCCTACCAGGGGTAATCTTATAGAACTGCAGCGCTCTCTGGAATTGGCTAGAGAGGGACATTCTTTGCTGGATCGCAAAAGGAATGTGCTGGTAAGGGAGATGATGCGTTATCTTGACGAGGCAAAAACCCTTCAGGAGGAAATGGATCGTGTTTTTCAGGCTGCCTACCTTGCTCTGCAGCGGGCTAATCTGGATATAGGCATCGAGCGGGTGGAGGAAATCGGTTTTGCGGTTCCTGAAATTCAGGACCTCGATGTCCGCCTGAAAAGCATTATGGGAGTGGAAATCCCGGAGATAAGCTGGGATAGAAAGGAAGAGAGCCGTCCTGCTTATGGTGTCTATCGCACCAGCGCAGCACTGGATAAAGCCTACCTTGCCTTTCGCAAAGTGGTTTTTTTAATCATTCGTTTGGCGGTGGTTGAAAACGCTGTGTACCGCTTGGCTGTGGAAATCAAAAAGACCCAGAAGAGGGTGAATGCTTTGGAAAATGTAGTCATTCCTGATCATGTGGAAAAGATTAAACTTATACGTGATATACTGGAAGAGCAGGACAGGGAAGACTTTTTCAAGATGAAACTTTTGAAAAAACGAGAAGGAAAGAGCAAGGAGGTATAGGTTTTGTGTGGCATTATAGGTTATGTTGGTGAACGCCCCGCCTTACCGCTTATTCTTTCAGGCCTTAAAAGGCTTGAATACCGGGGTTACGATTCGGTGGGTATTGCTCTCCTTGGAGAAGAAGAAATCTGTGTAGTTAAAAACAAGGGTAGGATCAGGGATTTTGAGTTGGATCTTGCCGATCTTAACTTCCCCTCTTTTTGCGGTATAGGCCACACCCGCTGGGCAACTCATGGTGTTCCCTCTCGTGAGAATGCTCATCCACATCTTGACTGTGCTGGTGGCGTTGCGCTGGTTCACAATGGCATTATCGAAAATTATCGTTCCTTACGACTTTCCTTGAGTGAGGATGGGCATGTTTTCCGGTCGGAAACTGATAGCGAGGTCATTGTTCATCTTTTGGAAGGAGAAGGTACTCCTCTGGAGCGCTTGGTTAAAGCAGTGGGAAAGCTGAAAGGCTCATTCGCACTGTGCATTCTTTTCAAGGAAGATCCGGGAGCAATTTACGGTGTGCGAATGTCCAGTCCGCTGATTTTAGGAGTTGGCAATGGAGAAAATTTTCTGGCTTCTGATGTGCCGGCCTTTTTGCAAAATACCAATCGAGTAGTTTTTATTGAAGATGGAGAAATAGTGAGAGTTACTAGAAGTGGTTGGGAAATATTCGATTTTGAGGGTCGAAAAAAATCCGGTTCATCGGTAGTTACTATTCCTTGGGACCCGGTAAGCGCTGAAAAGGGTGGATACAAGCATTTCATGCTTAAGGAAATCCACGAGCAACCCCAGGTTTTTGAGGATACCCTTGCAGGCCGGGTAAATTTGCTCGAAGGCCGGGTGTACTTTGAAGAATTACAGGAGTTTCCCATCGATTTTGAACGTGTGGTCATTGTTGCCTGTGGTACTGCTTGCCATGCTGGTATGCTGGGGAGGATTTTTCTTGAGAAGTTTGCTCGCATACCTACCGAGGTAGATTATGCTTCTGAATTCCGCTATCGCGATCCTCTGGTCGATTCGAAAACTCTGGTGTTGAGCATTTCCCAGTCTGGAGAGACTGCAGATACTCTGGCAGCGGTTTCGCTGGCTCGGGAGAAGGGCTGTCGAGTGGTTTCAGTGTGCAATGTTTTGGGAAGTAGTTTGACCCGCATTTCAGATTGGGTGCTTTACACGCGGGCTGGTGTGGAAATAAGCGTGGCTTCGACTAAAGCCTTTTTATGTCAGATGGCGGTGCTTTTACTTTTTGCCATTTATCTGGGACAACACAGGGGTTGTTTAGGTAAGGAAGAAACACGCAGGTTACTTGAAGAACTGGTAACCTTGCCGCGCCTGATTCGAGACATTCTTGAACGGGAAGAAGATATTTGCAAACTGGCCAAGAAGTTTTACCTTTTCAGGAATTTCCTTTACCTAGGAAGGGGAGTACTTTTCCCCTTGGCACTCGAAGGGGCTCTCAAACTTAAAGAGATTTCCTATATCCATGCTGAGGGCTTGAGTGCCGGGGAGATGAAGCATGGCCCCATTGCTCTGGTGGAGCCCGATCTGGCCACTTTTGTTCTGGTAGGGCAGGATGTGGTTCGCTCTAAAATAATTGGTAACATGGAAGAGATCAAAGCACGCCAGGGGAAAATCATCGCTTTGTGTTGTTTTGGAGACCAGGAAGTAGCTGAGCAAGCCGACGAGGTGATTTATATCCCTCGGGTTACGGAATGCCTGTTACCTTTTCTGGCCATTGTTCCCATGCAGCTTTTTGCTTACTATGTGGCTCTTGAGAAGGGTTGCGATATTGACCAGCCAAGGAATCTGGCCAAAAGTGTTACTGTAGAGTAATTCATCAATCCTGGTCGGGCTCAATGTGTACCAGGCCCTGGTAGCCAGTAGCTTGGTGTATTGCCTTTTCTATGCTATCAGCAAGCTGGTGACTCTCCAGAACGGAAAGGTTGCTTTTAACCGTAACGTGAAGAGTGATTACCCCTTTTCCGCCGTAATCGTGGAGGGTTATGGAGTGAATGTCTTTTATTTCGGGAAAGCTTCTGGTTATCACTTCTTTGATCTTTTCTTCTTCCTCTTTAGAGATAGCACGCCCCATTAATCTGGAAACAGTTTCTTTGAGTAGTTGAATTCCAACTATTCCTATCAGTGAGGCGATAAAGATGGTGACTGCAGCATCAACAAGTGGGTAATTGGGAAAAATACACACCAGGGCTACGGGTAACGAAGAGAGGGCGTCGCTTCGGTGGTGCCAGGCATCGGCCTTGATAAGGCTGGAATTCGCCTTTTTCCCTAAAAGAAAAGTTCCCCGGGCCATCAGTTCTTTGGTGATTATGCTCAAGATTATTACTGCAAGCAGGGGGAGGGAGGTTCTTACAGTGTTTCCAGTGTAAAACCTTGTGTAACCTCTGCGCAAGAATTCAAAGGCGACCACAATAAGCAAGGTTGACATGGAGACGATGGCAATGTCTTCTGCTCGACCATGGCCAAAAGGATGTTCTGAGTCAGGAGAGCGCCTGGCTTCGCGAGCGGCGAAAAGCACGATGACTGAAGTAGAAAGGTCTGATAGGGTATGAAAGGCATCACTTATCATGGCGAGGCTGTGGGAGATAATACCAAAATACACCTTGAGAAAGAACAAAATCAAATTACCAAAAACACTGAGCAATACGGCGTATTTCACATAGTGAAACGTATTTTCTTTTTCGGTTAGTGGCATGTTCGTTCCTTTTTTATAGAATTGGGTTTTTGTGGTTTGCGAAACGTTAAATATGTTACCACGAAAAACTTTTTTTAAAAAGAAAATCTCTGCTCGAATTTACTCTCGGAGGGGTTTTTGATATTCCATCTCCTTGTGAACCACAACCACTGGGTTGGGAACTGACGAATAAAAACCTCAATTATCTGGTTGCACAGAGCAACGGCAGAAAAGATATCGTACTTCCTGTCCTGCGAAAGCGGGGTGAAAAAGGGAGGTAAGAAGACGATTTCGTGTTTCAACTTTTCATCCTTCCGAGTTATAAAGGCTGGTATCACAGGACATCCAAAGAGCCTGGCCAGTCTGGCGTGGATGGTAGGACTGAGAGTCGTAATTCCCATAAAAGGGCAATTCATTCCCTTGCCTTCGCCTTTCTGGTCGACTAGAATAGCCACCGCTTTACCCTGACGCAAAGCCTTGCGGACTTCATTTATTTTGTTCCACTGGATCCAGCCTGTTCGGTAAACGCTGCGGCAGCTTTTCATGAAGTTGTTCACTAAAGGAGGAATTAGGTCTCTGTATACCACTTCTACCGGATAATTGTGATGTCCCAGCCAAGCAGCAAGCAACTCCCAGTTGCCCAGGTGAGCACTTATAAGAATTACTCCCTTTCCTTCTTGAAAGGCTCTTTGCAGAAATTCTTCTCCTCTTACTTTTTCAATTAGGAAATAAAGTGCTTTTTCTTTTTTGTATTTTATGAGTATAACTTCCAGTAAAGACAGAGCAAGATGGCGAAAAACCTTTCGAAGATTATTCTCTATTTGAGAAAATGAAACACCAGGAAAGACCAGTTGCCATTGTTTACGAGCATAGTCCAGTTTTTTACGGAAAGAGAAGAAGAGGATTTCTCCCAGAAGTAGAAAGCATTTTCTGCTCAAAGAGACGGGGAGCAGGAGAGCAACAACTTGCAATAAAGTTAAAATAGCGCCCATCGGAAACGACTGTTCACCTTTAAAAAAATAAGGGTTTTTATTCTGCTTTAAGAAGTGTAACACAATCTGGCCTAAAGATTACTTTCCTGATATGAGCAACTCTGCAAGTGGTAGTGGAAAAATCTGGTTTTTGGTGCTATGCTCTTAAACAAGGGGTGTTAGTAATGACTTCACGAGAACGAGTGCTTACGTCCTGTAATCATCAGGAACCCGATCGGGTTCCCATTGACTTTGGTGGTCATCGTTCCTCAGGCATTATGGCCCTGGCCTATCGGGACCTGCGCAAAGCCTTGGGTTTTCCTGATAGTCCCCTTTATGTGTACGATTTTATCCAGCAACTTGCTATCGTTGAAGATGATGTGCTGGATTTTTTTGGTGTTGACGTAGTAGATGTGGGGTATCTTTACTATAAGAACGATTGGTACTGGAAAGACTGGGTACTTCCTGATGGCACTCCCTGCAAAATTCCTGCCTTTATTGAAGTGGAAAAGACCGAAGAAGGCTGGATTGTTCGTGGAGACGAGGGACAACCTATATGTATCCAGCGTCCGGGTTGTCTGTACTTTGAGCAGTGTTACTTTCCTCTTTTAGACAATCCTGACCAGGAATTTGGGCGTCTTGAATATTACCTGAAGCAAATTATGTGGTTTCGTTTGGGGACTCCTCCCGCACCGGCCGGTTTTGACGCTGAAGGGTTGCGCATTCATCAAGAAAATGCAGCAAAGGTTCGCCAGTCAACAAACCGGGCAATATATGCGACTTTTGGTGGTAACCTTCTGGAGACAGCGCAATTTGCTTTTCGCATGGATAATTTTTTAACCGAGATCGCGCTTAACCCCCCTCGTGTACACCATTTTCTGGATAAGCTGGTAGAGTATCACCTGACCAATCTCGAGAAATATCTGGACGCTGTAGGTCCCTATGTGGATATTATTGGTTTTGGTGACGATTTGGGAATGCAAACTGGACCTCAAAT
>JARRBX010000049.1 GCA_029982245.1 Candidatus Atribacteria bacterium
ATATCATAACCAGAGCAAATAAAAAATCAACAAAACTCTTTACCTGTTTTTATCTACTAAAAAAGTACCTTATTTAAGAAACATTGTCAATGTTCCAAATTACATTGAATAGCATCAACTTATTGAAGGTACATTTTTTAAAATCTTCTCTTCCCTTTTATGCTTCTCGCCCTTACTTACCCAGAAGGCATAGCGCGGTTATTTTTCTTCCTTGCAGCACAGGAACCCAGGATATTTCTTGGAACGGGGTTTGGAAGCTAAAGCGTAGAAATATCAATGACTCTCCCATAACCAGGAAGACATGAGATTTTTCCAGAAACACGAATGCTCTGACCGACCTTACCCCACCTTAATTCGTTTACACAAATCGGCAACAACCCATGCTAAAATGGTATAGGGGGAAATTTTATCTTGAAAAGGAAACTATGCTCCTTTAAAACCCAAAAAGCCGGAAGAACATGCAGGAGAACCCACAAAATACCATAAAAATAGTATAGAATGCAAAAGTTCTCGATAGACACAGTAGTTAAAAGGCAAAGCCGGCAACTATTTTCAGCTGGGTGTTGGTGATTCTACCATGACTTTTCCAAAGGATCTTGAATTCAACTCAGAATTTATGAAGGCCCTGGAGATTATGGAAAAAAGCCAGCAGTCGGTCTTTATCACCGGCCGGGCAGGAACAGGAAAGTCAACTCTTTTGCAGTATTTCAGAGGAAACACTAAGAAAAGCCTGGCTGTACTGGCACCTACCGGAGTGGCAGCCATTAACGTTCAGGGGCAAACTATTCATTCTTTCTTTCGGTTTCGCCCTGACGTAACGCTGGATGTGGTGGAATCGCTGAACCCAGCTAACCGGGAACTGTATAAAAATCTCGATACTATTGTAATCGACGAAATTTCCATGGTTCGAGCTGATCTCCTTGACTGTGTTGATACTTTCCTGCGTCGCTTTGGCAAGAAACCTGGCAAAGTTTTTGGTGGCATCCAGATGGTATTCATCGGAGACCTATATCAACTTCCACCAGTGGTAAAACCAGGCGAAAAAGTTCTCTTTCAAGAACATTACCAGAGCCCTTATTTTTTCAGCGCTCGATCCTTTCAGGAGGCTCACCCTGCTTTTGTAGAATTGGAAAAAATTTACCGCCAGCGTGATGAGCAGTTCATTGGTATATTGAATCGGATTCGAAACAATACGGCAAGCGAAGAAGACTTGGAGCTCCTCAATAAGCGAGTCATTCCTGGGTACCTTCCAGAAAAAGAGGAATTCGCAGTTTATCTTACAACCACTAACGAAAACGCACGAAAAATCAACCAAAAAAGGCTGGAGATGCTTAAAGGAAAAGAAAAAGTGTACACGGGCACTATAAACGGGGACTGCTCAGTCGCAGACTTACCAACCGACCCAAATCTGCGGTTGAAAGAGGGTGCCCAGGTGATGTTGCTCAACAACGACTCTTCAGGGCGGTGGGTCAACGGAACCATCGGTCAGATAGTTGATTTTCAAAAGCAAAAAACAGGAGAAGCGATAGTCCTTGCTCTCAAAAACGGTGAACCGGTTGAAGTAGAACCATATACCTGGGAGATGTTTGAATTTTATTACGATAAACACGAGCACCGCATCAACACTCAAAAAATCGGCTCCTTCACCCAGTACCCTCTGCGGCTTGCCTGGGCAATTACCATTCATAAAAGTCAAGGACTCACCTTTGACCGGGTAATTATTGACCTCAGCAGAGGAACATTCGCCCATGGACAGCTTTATGTGGCGCTCTCTCGCTGTAGGACCTTAGAAGGTATTGTCCTTCAAAAACCCATCCGAAAAGGTCACATCCGTATGGACAAAGCAGTGGTTCGCTTTCTCACTGAGTACCAATACAAAATAGCAGAAGCAAACTTGCCGCTTGAAAAGAAAGTTGCCTTTCTTGAAGAAGCACGAGAAAAAGGAAAAACACTGGAAATAGTTTATTTGAAAAGAAATGACGAAAAAAGCCGCCGGATTATTACTCCCCTGGAAATTGGAACCATGTGTTTTCAGGGAAAAGAGTTTCTGGGCTTGCGAGCATTCTGCCAGACAAGGGGCGAAGAGCGTACCTTTCGGATAGACCGTATTCTATCGCTCCAATATCCAAAAAGAGCGGGGGAAACCCCTTAACCATCGCTTGAGATACAAGGAAACATCCGCCAAAAACCACATCCCGCTTCGTCTTTTCCAGCCGCTCGATGTTTTGCAAAATATTTCGGCACTTAAGGTCGGTAGCTTCCACTTAGCTATAACGGGGGAATAAAAAACTGAAAATTATTCTTACAAATTCATAAATATGATGGGGTGATTGCCTTGAAGCTTTTAGTAATAGCAACTATCTTTGTTGCCCTCTTTCTAACTCAACACGCTTGGGCACAGGGTTGGTGTTCACGCATAAGTTACGAGAGCGCCACTTTCGCTGGAGGTTGCTTCTGGTGTATGGAAAGCGTTTTCGAAGAATTGCCTGGCGTGATAGAAGTTATCTCAGGGTACACAGGAGGCCATAAAGAGAATCCAACTTACGAAGAAGTATGTTCAGGTACTACTGGACATTTTGAAGCGGTAAGAGTAACCTACGATCCTCAGCGAATATCCTACGAAGAGCTTCTGGAAGTATTCTGGAAAAACATTGACCCTACTGACTCTGGAGGTCAGTTTGTGGACCGAGGGCTCCAATACCGAACAGCAATCTTTTACCACAACGAAGAACAAAAAGAACTTGCAGAAAAATCTAAAAAGGAACTGGAGCAATCCGGGAAATTCTCCAAGCCCATCGTGACCGAAATTCGTCCCACTTCCATTTTTTATCCAGCAGAGGACTACCACCAAGACTATTACAAAAAGTGCCCAGTCCACTATGCAATATACAGCGCTGGTTCGGGACGCAAAGAGTTTAAGGAAAAGTACTGGAATAATGAAGACTCTACAGAGAAAAAATATCTCCAGTTTCGCAAGCCTACCGAAAAAGAACTACGCCAAAAGCTCACTCCTCTCCAGTATGCCGTAACTCAGGAAAATGCCACTGAACCCCCTTTCCAGAATGAATACTGGAATGAAAAACGTGAGGGAATATATGTGGATATAGTTTCTGGAGAACCCCTTTTTAGCTCTCTTGATAAATACGATTCAGGAACTGGATGGCCCAGTTTCACCAAACCGCTGGAACCTGAAAATATAATTGAAATTCCTGATTGTAGTGCAGGAATGAACCGTGTTGAGGTACGCAGCAAATACGCCGATTCGCATCTTGGCCATGTCTTTAACGACGGACCACCACCTACAGGCAAGCGCTACTGTATTAATTCTGCTGCCCTGCGTTTCATCCCTAAAGAAGACCTTGAAAAAGAGGGATACGGCGAATATCTAAAGCTGTTTGAAAAAAAGTAGGTGCTCTTAAGCAACCAAAGATTTCCAATTTTCTAACCTCAAACTATGAAACAAAACCTGGTAGAAGAAGAAAGAATACAGTATTTGAACCATTCGCCTATCCGCCATAGGGGTGATTACCTACTTTACTGGATGCAAGCCTCCCAAAGAGCAGAATGGAACCATGCTCTTGAATATGCCATTTTGCAGGCTAACATACTCCGGAAGCCTCTCCTTGTTTTCTTTGGACTCACCGCTGATTTTCCAGAGGCTAATCAACGACACTACCAATTCATGCTGGAAGGCCTAAAAGAAACCAGAGCAAAACTTATCAAACGAGGAATTAAAATGGCTGTCAAAATTGGCTCCCCAGATACTGGTGTCGTAGAAGCAGCGAAAAGGGCTGTTCTCGCCATCGTGGACCGCGGTTACTTGCGCATTCAAAGAACATGGCGCGAGCAAGCTGCGAAAAATCTACCTTGTCCCCTATGGCAGGCAGAAAGCGAAGTTGTGATTCCTGTGGAGGTAGCGTCTGACCATGAAGAATACGGAGCATATACCTTGCGACCCAAAATACGCAAATTACTCAAGCGCTTCATGCGACCAGTTGAAGAAATACAACCCGAATTTAGTTCTCTGGATCTACGACCATTCGAGTGGGAAACTGAGCTATCAAATATTGAAGATCTGATCAGAACTCTACCCATCGACAAAACAGTTCCCCCCGTGAATTTGAGAGGGGGTACCGAAGAAGCAAAGAGAAAGCTAAGAGTTTTTGTGACACAAAAATTGCCCTACTATGTAAAGTGGCGCAACGATCCCACTAAAAATGTACTTTCTGAAATGAGTCCCTATCTTCACTTTGGGCAAATTTCCCCACTTTTTATAGCTCTGCAGGTTGTAAACGCTGACTGCGGTGAACCCACTTCTCAAGAAGCTTACATAGAAGAACTCATTGTACGTAGAGAACTTGCTGCAAATTTCGTATTCTACAATTCGAATTATGATTCCTGGAATGCTCTTCCTGGCTGGTCTTGGAAAACGCTTACAAAACACAGCAAAGACCTCAGGAAGTACCTTTATTCCATAGAAGAGCTTGAACACGCAAAAACCCATGACCAGCTCTGGAATGCCGCGCAAAAAGAACTGCTATTAACTGGTAAGATACACGGATATGTCAGAATGTACTGGGGTAAAAAGATACTGGAATGGAGCGAAACACCGCAGGAAGCTTTTCGTATAGCCCTGTATCTCAACAATAAATACGCACTGGACGGGCGAGATGCCAACAGCTTTGCAGGAGTAGCCTGGTGTTTTGGTAAACACGACCGGCCTTTTTCCGAACGACCCATTTTTGGAAAAGTACGATACATGAGCTTAAACGGCATGCAGAGAAAGTTCCCGGTACACCAATACATCCAAAAGGTAGAAAATTTAGTCCACCAATTAGAAAGGTGATTTCAACCCTTAACGGCACCCGCAGTAAGTCCCTGTACCAGGTGCCTCTGTACCAGGGTAAAGAAAAACACTACAGGAAGACAGGTAAGCACACCCCCTGCAGTCAGCAAATCCCAACGAATAATGTATTCTCCCATGAAAGAATGCAAACCAACTGGAAGAGTGCGAGCAGCGGTATCCGAAGTGAAAGTAAGTGCATAAATAAACTCATTCCAGGAAAAAATGAACACATAGGTCAATGAGGCAACAATGCCCGGTGCTGAGAGAGGCAAAAGCACATAACGAAAAACCTGCCAGCGGTTTGCTCCATCGATGGTTGCCGCCTCATCGAGCTCCCGGGGTATAGAGTTCAAAAAACCGGTCATCAACCAGGTGGTAAAAGGAAGAGCAAAGGTGCTGTGAGAAAGTATTAGCGCAAACGGAGTGTTAATTAAACCCAAGCTTTTCACTATAAAGAAGAGCGAGAGCACCAGCAACACAGCGGGAAACATCTGACTAACCAGAAAAAACGATAGGAGCTTGCGCCTACCCAGAAAATCGAAACGTGAAAAAGCGTAGGCTGCAGCAATTGCAGCACTGCCAGAAAGAAGTATGGTGCCCCCAACAACCAGCAAACTGTTTACGAAATAACGGGAAAAGGGAGTGGTCTGGATTAGCAACCGGTAGGCAGAAAAAGTAGGCTTGGATGGGAAATAGCGTATTGGCGAACTATAAAGCTCGTCCTGGGGCTTAAGAGAAGTATTAAACATCCACAGGTAAGGAAAGAGAATAAAAGTAAGCCATAAAACTACAAACAGCACAATCATAAAAGAAGCTTTTCGATGTCTTCGGGAAGTAGAAGAAGCTTTTTGAAACTTGTTTTTAAGCAATAAACATCTCCTCCTTCTCTCTTCCCTGCAAAATACGCAAGTACACCCCAATAGCAACGATTAGAAAAATGGCCTGAAAAACTGCTATAGACGCTGCCTCGCCCACCCTCAACCTTTTGTAAGCAGTAATGTAAGCAAGGAGCGGCATAGTCATACTGCTATAACCTGGACCACCTCCAGTCATAATTAAAATAAGATCCATATAATTGGCAGTCCAGATCAAGCGAAGCATAGTGGTAATAATAATGGTGGGCATAATTAACGGTAAAGTAACATAAAAAAATTGCTTGACTCTTCCTGCTCCATCGATATAAGCAGCTTCATAGAGTTCTGCAGGAACATTTTGCATGGCTGCCAGTAACATTACTGCAAAGAAGGGGGCTCCCTGCCAAACGTTGGCTATAATAACTCCCCAGAGTGCAGTGTTAGGCTGTGCAAGCCAGGGAACATAGCCGCTTAGAATCCCAAAACGGGTCAGCAGGTCATTGATCACCCCATAGTTTCCGTCGAGCATCCAGGTCCACATGAGAGCCACCAGCACACTGGACGTGGCCCAAGGAATAAGAGTTAAACCGCGAACCAGTGCCCTACCAGGAAACTTGCAACGCAAAAGCAGCGCTCCGAACAAGCCCACTACAAATTGAATAGAAACACAACCACCAATCCAGATTAGTGAGTTTAAAAAAGCTCGATAGAAAACTTCATTCTTGAACATCCTCAAGTAATTATCAAACCAGACCAGTTTCGCCAAATCTGGACGCAAAAGAGAAACCTTGAAAAAAGAAAGGCGCACTGCTTGAAAGAGAGGATAAGCAACAATCACTATCATCAAAGCAAAAGCAGGAGTAAGAAGAAGGAGCGGCAAAAGCCACCGCTCCTTCCGCCCCATAACCATAGGCATTTTTTAGCGCTCCTTCAGGGCCTCTGCAATGGCATCCAGCATTTCTTTACTGGAAATTTCTCCAAGTAATGCTCGTTGCATATTCACTTGCCACACACTGGCTGCAACATAACCAACTCCAGGTAGTGGTGGCCAAGTGATAGCAAAGTCGGCTGCTTCGAGAGAAATCCTGAAAAATTCATTCTGGTTATAATAGTCCATCGCGGCTACAGATTTTAAAACCGGTAACTGCCCGTTTCGGGAACGACTCCAGCGGTCCATCTGTTCAGTCTCAGTAATCCAGGAAAGAAACTTAAATGCTGCATCTTTTACTTTTGAAGTGGCAAAAATAACGTTGCCACTCATGGTAGCCATAGTAGCTGGGTTAGCAGGATCCGCAACCGGAATGTGCGTTACTCCTACTTTGTCTCCCAAGGCCTCAGTCATAATTACCGAAGAACCCACATGGTGAGCAATCATGGCCGTAATACCAGCCTTAAATGCCCCAGTAATTCGGGCATAATCATCGGTAGGAGCACTGGGTGGAGCCACTTTGTACTTACGGTAGAGGTCAATATACCACTGATTAACTGCAACGGCCTTTTCAGAATTAATGACAATATTTCCCGCTTCATCAACTACCCGTGCACCTCCTGCAACCATAAAAGCTAACCACTGGTCCTGACCTCCGCTACCTCCACGCAGTCCAAAACCATATCGATTAGCCTCGGGGTCGGTCAAGGTCTGAGCTGCCTTTAAAAAGTCATCAAAGGTAACTGGGGGTTTCAACCCTGCTTCCTGAAACCAATCTTTACGATAGTAAAGGTAGAAAGTGATAAACTGATGGGGCATCATGTAGATCTCTTCTTCTCCAGGTATTTTCCCCGTATTCCAGAGGTTGGGAATTACATCGTCTTTACCCGGCCAATTCGCAATATACTCAGAAAGAGGCTCCAGCAGTCCTGCTTCGTGGAATTCTCCCAACCACCAATCCTTAAATCGTGCCACATCAGGTCCTGCTCCAGCGCTTAAAGCAGTAACCAGCTTATCGTGATAATCCTTAAGGGGAATGTTTTCGATCTCCACTTTGATTTCTGGATTGGCAGCGTTAAACTCTTCCACCATTTCCCACACAGTGCGATCTGTGGGGTCATCAAGCCACATCCAATATTTCACCACTTCCTGAGCAAAGGCCGGAACCATCATCAGAAAAACCACTGCAAATACCCCAATAAATAGAACCTTCCTCCGCATGGTATTCACTCCTTTCTAAGGTTTTACTAACAAGATAAGGGATTCACTCTGACTGCAAATTATCAGTCACCACCTCCTTAGCCTCTCACTCCACAGGAACCACGAATAATCAGCTGGGGCTTAAGGCGCACACTCTTTTCCGCAACACTACCACGTTCAATCATCCTGAAGAGCATATCAGCAGCCAATCTGCCCATCAAATACTTGGGTTGTTCAACCGTGGTGAGTGGAGGGTCAAGAAAAGCACAGAGAAAAATGTTATCATAACCTATGAGAGAAATATCCCGAGGCAGAGAAAGGCCACTCTCCTTTATAGCTTTCATAGCACCAAGTGCTACTAAATCGTTATAAGCCAAGATAGCCGAAGGCTGCATCTCCTTTTTTAAAAGACGCAAGGTAGTAACATATCCACCCTCAATGAGTGGTGGGTTAAAGCTCAAAAGTCGCTCATCAATTTCCTTGTTCTGCTCAGCAAATGCTTTTCGAAAACCCTTTTCACGCCACTTGCTGGTTTGAGCATTAGCCGGGCCATTAATCAAAGCAATACGGTCGTGACCCAAATACAAGAGGTAACGGGTGGCCAGATAGGCACCCTCTTCATAATCCGCAACAACATGAGGAACACCCTCTACTATCCGATTTATGGTTACACAGGGAATACCTTTTTCAAAAGTACTCTTAATATACTCCTCTTTAATTCTGGAAGCGCCAAAAATAATGCCTTTAACGTTTTCTTTGTTAAGAGTCCTCAAATAATGCTCTTCTCGTTGGGGATCCTCACGAGTATTCCAGAGGCTAACACTGAAGCCATGCTCAAAAACAGCATCCTCTACTCCATGCACTATCTCGGGAAAGAAGGGATTAGCGATGTCAGTAATCATCAAGGCAATGACTTTGCCTTTGCCTACTCGCTTTCTAAATGAACGGGCAGGTCGATACCCGAGTTCTCTTGCCACTTTCCAGACTTTTTCTTTTACCTGTTCTCGCACACTATCGGTACTATTCAGCACTCGCGAGACAGTGGCTATCGAAACTCCGCTTCTACGGGCTATCTCTTTCAAAGTAGGCCGCACCAAAGTGATCACCTGAAATAATTCTACCCTTTTTTCTGATAAATATAAATATTTTCTGAAAATTTTTTTGTTTTCAAATAATTTTCAAAATTTACAAACAAAGAGCACGGTATTAACGACTTGCATTCCACCATCGTATATTCTGATTGTGGCTCGTAACCAGGACGCCCCTCTGCAAACATTTCGGGTCAAATGCTTAACAATGTAGGCTAAAGATAGAAAAGGTTCTAAAAAGAAGAAAGCCAATCGAAAAAGAAACAACTTTTCAGGAATGGCCCAAAAACAACGCGATGTCTAATATCCACTGTTTTGAAACTTCAAAAACCAAGCTCGGCCCGCTCTTTAAAAGCATCTTTCAGAAGAGGATACAGCTTTTCATAAAGCGGGAAAAGCGCGTTATATACTGATTGCGCTTCCCAGGAAGGTTTATACACTCGGCTTTCACCAAGGATTCCATCAACCAGTGATTGGTCCAGAAAACCACGATAACCAGAAAGAGCAATTAGAAAAGCACCAAAGCAGGTAGCACCAGCTCCTCGTTCAGAAACCGCAACATCCACACCGCAAACATCAGCAAGAATTTGAGGCCAAACTGTACTACGACTACCTCCACCAATAAGGGTAAGAAAGCTTAGTTTTTCTCCGTTATCCCGACTCTTCAGAAGAGCAATAAGCTGACGAATAGCAAAGGATACTCCCTCAAGAACAGCACGCACCATTTCCGCTCTCCCGGTTGTCTCGGAAAGCCCAAAAAAGACCCCACGAGCATGCGGATCAAAAAACGGACTACGCTCTCCCTGAAGATAGGGAAGAAAGATAACTCCTCCGCTTCCCGGGGGAACCATTTTCAGCTCCTCTTCTGCTTGAGCATAGCCTCCCTCTTTCTCATAACCCAGAGCTTCAATCGCCCAGCGATAGGCCCGGCCCGCATTCAAAAGAGGAGCAACCAGGATATAATATCGCGGATCCGGATCGCAGAGTATGAAAAGTCCTTTTTGGGGTTTTACGGGTAAAGAATTATCTACGGTAGCCACCCAACCTGTGGTGCCCAAGTAACAATAGGCCCTTGAAGGATCGAAAACGCCAGCTCCCAAGCTTGAGGCTCCAGCATCACCAGCCCCGTTAAACACTTGACAACCAGTTGGCAAACCGGTAGCCCGTGCGGCTTCAGGAGTTACGGAACCTACTTTCTCTGTTGAAGCAAGAACCGGCGGTAAAAGGGAAGCTGAAATGTCAGCTACTTTGAGTATTTCGCTCTCCCAGGTTCGTTTTCGAATATTTAGTATACCGGTGGTCGAAGCACTGGTAGGATCAGTAACTTGTACCCCTGCAAGACAAAAGAGCAAATAATCTTTGGAACTGTTTACCACAATCCGGGTTGCACGATATACATCGGGAAGGTGCTTTTTAAGCCATAAAATTTTAGCAATAGTCATTGAAGCACGGGGAAAATTACCCGTGTATGCCCAGAAGCTTTCCCAACCAATACTTTCAATCACCAAATCCATTTCCTGCTGAGCTCGCATATCAGAACAGAGGATTGCGGGGTAAAGAGGTTTATAATTCAAATCCAGAGGGAGACAAAGTTCCATTTGCCCAGTAACACAAATTCCGGCAATACTTCGTGGAACAATGCCCTTGTCCCAGAGACGATGCAAGCAAAACACCAGAGCATCCCACCAGCTATCTGGATCC
>JARRBX010000050.1 GCA_029982245.1 Candidatus Atribacteria bacterium
TATGCGCCATCCAGAAAGTGCATAGGTTTTGGAGAAGGAAAAGAGGCTAATCAGTCGCTCAGGGTTTACAAAGCGGTGCATTCCAGTATAGTTTCCCTGATATATGAATTTCTCATATGCTTCGTCGGCAATGACTATTAAATCCAGCTCTTCGGCCAGCTTGGCTATCTCGGAAGCTGTGGATTCATCGAAAGTAACACCAATGGGGTTGGAGGGCGAGTTGACCAGAATCATCCTGGTTCGGCTACTGGCCATTCTTCGAATGGAAGCGAGGTCGGGAAGGAAACTGTTCTCAGGCAGAAGCGCGTAGCGCTTGAGGGTTGCCCCGCACAGGATGGCTTGGGCAAAGTGGTTGGTAAAGCCGGGGTCAGGTAGCAACGCTTCCTCACCGTGGTCAAGAAGAGCGCGGAAAGCAACCACGGTTCCAAAAAGCGAGCCAGGCAGGACGATTACCTGCTCTTCTGAGATAGGCCAGTTTTTCTCCCGAGAAAATTTCTCAGCGATTTTCCTGCGCAGCGAGGCAATACCCGCGGTGGGCGTGTATTTTATTTCTCCCTTCCAGTAGAAATCGGCAAGTTTTTCAAGTATTGAAGGGGGAGTGGGGAAATGCGGTTCCCCAATTTCCAGGTGAATGGCATCTTTAATCTGCAGAGCAAGGCCCATTAGCTCTCGGATTCCAGAGCGTGGAAGGTTTTCTATCAGTTCTGGTATCTTCAACTTTCTGCCTCCTGACTTTTAAAGATTGTGTTTTCTTTTTCATGCCTTAAAACGGTTTATCAGGAACTTTCTCCCAGTCTTCAAGGAAACGCTTGATGCCCAAGTCGGTGAGAGGGTGTTTGACCAGTTTGGAGATGACTGCATAGGGAATGGTAGCAATGTGTGCTCCCATCTTGGCAGCTTCCACAACGTGCATGGGGTTTCGAATGGAAGCCACGATTACTTCGGTGGTGAATCCGTAATTTTTGAAAATTTGAACGATGTCAGCCACAAGCTGCAAGCCGTTGCTGGATAGGTCATCAAGTCTTCCCACGAAGGGGCTTACATAGCGAGCTCCAGCTTTGGCGGCCATCAAAGCCTGAATAGGCTGAAAAATCAAGGTGGTATTTACCTTTATGCCTTCCTGGGAGAGGACTTTTATGGCTTTCAAGCCTTCTTCAGTAATGGGAATTTTCACCACGATGTTTGGTGCCCAACTGGCAAGCTCCCGGGCTTCGCGAATCATACCCTGAGCATCCAGGCTTACCACTTCTGCAGAAACTGGTCCGGGGACCAGGCTGCAAATTTCGGTAATTACTTCTTTAAAGCCTCTGCCAGTTTGGGAAACCAGGGTGGGATTAGTGGTTACTCCGTCCAGGATACCCAGCTCCAGTGCTTTTTTGATTTCCTCCACGCGGGCAGTATCGATAAAAAACTTCATCAGCTCTAACCCCCTTTCCCGGAATATATCTACCCTGTTTGAGTATTATATCCTCGCCAGGCAAAAGGTGAAAGTTGCTCAGTCCACCTCCCGGTTGTATTGCGTGTGGCGTGTGCTTTGCAAACAGCGGCAGGAACTGTGCAAATTGGCACAAATTCCTCCCATTACCGAAAACATACCCCAGAAAAGAGGTTTTTTAAGGATATCAACCGGGTGTGGTTGACTTACCGGAAGCAAGACCAGACCCCAGGCAATAAGATAACAGCCCAGAATTAGGCAGGAATGCCCAAAAATGGCCAGCCAGCGCAACCCGTTTCCCTCCTTTACCGGTAACTCATTAAGAAACGCAAGCATTCGTCCCACTGGGTACTGCGCGCAAAGGCAAGGCTTTCGTACTTGGAGAGATACTGTTTATAGGGAAAATAAATGCTGAGCCCGTAAGCATTGGAAACGCCTGACCCTGAAGTTCGGGAATAGAGGACTGTGTCCTGGACCAGATTATATACCTGGGAAGCAGCACTTTTTACGATGCTGTTTCCAATGCGGGGGTCTCCTGAAAGCAACAGGGCAAGATGAGCAAGGTCCACATAGTCGTAGTCATCAAAATACTGGGCGGAATCGCCAAGAGCAAGGTATATGAAAGGTGGGGTTAGTGAATCGCTGAGTATGGCTGAAGCAAGTTCATCCACTGCTTGAGCCAGAGCGCTTACCTTGGTAAGGTCTACCGCAGAGAGAGTGATACTCTGGACCCAGTAAGAACTGATGTAGGAGTCCACTATGGAGCGGGCAAGATTGGAAGCGCTCATTGAGGGATTACTGTTCAGAGCCTGCAGGAATACGGGGTAGTTCCATCCCTCAAGTGGTTCTGATTCCTGGGAGGCGACCAGAAGTTGCGCACCATCGCGCAATTCATAGGCTACCTCAACCAGAGCCATGAGGCAAGCGTCCATTCCCAAAAGGTCGATTTTCCCTCCTGTATAGATTTTGGCTTGGCGCAGGGCGCTGGCCAGCTCGGGTATGGTCAGGGCATCGCCGCCAGAGGTTTCATCAAAGGAGATGTCTTTACTGTTCCCTTTAAAGCCGTAGCCGTGGTTCCAGATGATGAGCGCATAGTGCTCGGCAGGGTAGTTTTCCGCACAGAAGCGTACAAAATCAACCAAGGTATTACCGTCACCCATATTGGCTTCTCCCAAGTTTTCAAGGAGTG
Organism: Candidatus Atribacteria bacterium; assembly: GCA_029982245.1. Lineage (GTDB taxonomy): Bacteria > Atribacterota > Atribacteria > Atribacterales > Thermatribacteraceae > Thermatribacter > Thermatribacter velox. The sequence goes on from JARRBX010000050.1 coordinate 2,625, forward strand.
TTGAGCCCCCCTGGTTCACGAGATAACGGGCAGTTCCTCCCCGAGCCTGGTCAAACTGAACAACCACTTTTACCCGGTTGCTGGAGCCGACGCTTTCCATAGAGGCAAGGTCTGCCCAGGCTGCCTGTTCAAGGTCGTTGTCGCCGTTTAAAAAAACCATTACTGTCCACTGGATGCTCTTTGAACCCCCCGAAGTGGGGATTATACCCACGTTGAGGCAGCCGCTTATGAGAAAAACTATACTTAGAACCACTACCAGAAATAGAAATCTTTTCTTCATGATATTTCGCATCCCTTCTTTTAAGACTTCACTTCAACCTCTACTCGTAAAAGGTCCACTTCCCCACCTGACGCATCAGTGCGGGAATAGGAATAGAAACGCTGTAAGCCCGGACGCATGGAAAAGTAGCGCGACAGATTGTCCACCGTGTTACCTGCAGAGTCGGTTACCACCACCATGATATCAACAATCTCTGGTTCACCAAGCTCTTCCAGTGGAACGGTTATTTGCACTGCGTTGTCAGTCACCGTTCCTCCGGTAAAGAACTGGTCCAATCCTCCCGGTTCGCGCTGATAAAAATTGCCGTTTTCCATGCGGAAGATAAAATAGTTTGCCCACTCATCGGGGTTGCTGGACGGCCCGGTTAGAACGTTCTCATCGGTGTCAATGGCAAAATAGTATACGTAATCAAGCGGCGGAGAAGAAGCAAAAATTGCTGATATGGTGAGTTCGCCCCCCTCTTCCTCCCAGGAGGGTTGTTCTCCTCGAGCACATCCCATGATCCCCAGACTTATACCAAGCAGAAGAGCGAGCAATAACAACCAGGTTTTTTGAGACATTTTATTCGCCTCCCAGGCTGAATTTGTGTTCAGGGAAAGCTTTTATGGCGTATTCAATCCAGAAAGTGTCTTTTGATTGGTCGTAAAAAAGAGTAACTTCCCGGCAGTGGAGATCTCTGGTTAAGCCCACCCTAATGCTTTCTATTTTGTGGGAGCTGAAATCATAATTTCCCTGACAGTCCAGCGCCCATTCTTTACCCAGTGGCCAGCTGATTTCAAAGACCATGCCTTCCCATTCACTGTTTTCAAAGTCGTAATTTGCACGGAGCTCCACGGAATGGTTGGAGTCTTCAGTATAGCTTACGTTGATGATGCCGTCCAGAAATTGCTTTTCCAAAAAGTCGTAACCACTGCTGAAGCTCACTTCCCAGGGCTCTTTTGCAAAATGCAGGCTCAGGTCCAGAAAACTGGTTTTCCGGGTAGTGTAGTCAAAGCGAAAGGGAGTTGCTCCATCATATCCGCCGAAGCCGTAACCCAGGCTCAAGGTGGTGTGTTCTCCAAAACTCTGCTTGAGGTTGGTTTCCACATCGTAAATGTAGCGGGCGAAGCCGTTACCATAAAAATCCTGAGTGAAAAGAATGACTGGCTCGAGAGTGGTATTTTCTCCCAGCTCGCTTTTTCCAGTGGTTTTTAGGGAAAAACGAATCCGTTCTTCTTTCACACCAGTTGCTTGCTCGAAATAGCTTCCAATGGTAAGCGAGGGTTGGTAATAAAAGTCAGACTGACCGATTTGTTCCTTTTTTCGAGAAATACTAAGCTCAGGTTCTTTGAGCACCCGGTTTCCAAAGTCACCGGTGTAGAGGTCCTGATCCAGATCCAGAAAGCCAGTATAGGTCAGTTTGTAAGAGTACGGGTCCTGGGAGTGAGATAGGGCAAGCTCATAGTCCAGTTCCTGGTCGGTGAACTCCCCCCACTGGTGGTCCTGAGAGTAATCCAGCTTGAGGTTGGCATTGAGGTTTTTCTCAAGTTGGTAGGAAGTGTTGAGGACTGCTCTGAGTTGGTCCTCTTCAGAAGCCAGGTTCCAGTCGTAGTCAAGATTTAGTTTCATGGAGTAATCTTCTTTTTTCTGAGCGAAGGAAAAGGTTCCTGAAAAAGTATCCTGGTCGCTGCCTTGATAGTTGAGGTAATCAAGACCCAGGGTCAATGAGGCGTCGGAACTTGGCTCTCTGTAGTAATCCAGGCTCCCTTTAAGGTAATCTCTGGACCCTTCTGGCTTGTCGCGGTAATAAAGGTAGCCTTCCAGAGTCTCTTTGGGTTTTTCATGCTCTATAAAGTGGCGGACTCCCAAACCCCAGCCACTTTTTTCCCACCAGTCAAGGTACACGGTGCCGAAAGAGCCGTCGCTAACAAAGTAGTTGTAGAATAAATTCAGGTAGTAGCCACTGCTTGAGGAGTGCCCGAGCAAAGGTAGAAAAGGAAGTTGCTCTTTACGGTCCAGAAAAATGACATAGTAAGGAAGGGTGAACAGTTTTCTTCCAAAATCCCAGTATGAAAACCGAAAAAGTTCTACCTTTTTATCGGGATAAATGATTATTTTCTGAGCTTCAAAGTGGTAATGGGGTTCTTCAAGGTCGCAGCTTGTAAAAAAAGCGCCTTCGATTTTTGTTTCCTCAGGAGTTCGCTCTACTTCTTCGCCGCGGAAGTAAACAGTTCCTTCAATTCCTTCTCCCCGCAGGTCAGAGCGTACTCCATAGAGCATCCACTGGTCCTCTGCCCAGTTGTAAGCAATTTCCCGGGCGTGATAACCCTCGTCTTCGGTTCTCACCCGAACATGTCCCTGTGCAAAAAGCTTTTTATCTTTCAAGAGGATTTTGATGAAATCAGCTTCTATGGTGTATTCTCCATGCTGAATGGTACCTTTTTCCACCATGGCTTCCTCTTTTTCGGGATGGTAGATAAGCCGTTCTCCAGTTAGCTCTATGCGATCGGACTCTTCCTGGGAGAAAGATATGCTAACCATTCCCAGAAGGGAGAAAACAACAAATAGAGCCAGATAGCAAAGCTTCTTGAGGGTCATATTTTTTCCCCTGCTTACTCGATGACAAAAGTTGCTTTTATAACCCCTTCTGCATCCAGCACCTCTGAGTCGAGGTAATAAGTAGCTTTTTCTACCTGGATTTCGCGCTCTTTTTCGGTTATCAGAACATTTCCTTCAAGCACGATGCGCTCTTCTTGCTGAGTAGCTTCATCTTCAGGGTAATAAAAGACTTTGTCGGCTTTAAGGCTGATTTCTTTCCAGGTTATTTCTGCTCCGTTTTCGCTCCAGGCTTCTTCAGTTTCACCATTGAAAGAGAGTTGAGACGCTTTCCATATGATGTAGGTAGTTTCTTCATTACTTCTTTCTTTTTTGAGCAGCACTTCTCCACTGAATAGATAGATTTCTTCGTCAAAGTCTCCTTCCATTCGGGAAGCCTGGATAACGGTTTTTTCTCTGGTTACCACTACCTGACCGCTAAAGATTCCCGTGTTTTCCTGGAGGTTAAAGACCAGTTCCTGACAGGTAATCCGGTTTTGCCCTTCCACTGCCACCACATTGCCCTGGGCCAGAAAGGTCTCCTTTTGGGAATCATATTGAATTTTATCTGCTCGCTCCAGAAGAACCTCCCTTTTTTGTCCCGTTTCCTCCTGTGCAAAAGCTGTCGCACCCAAAAAGGCAAGACACAGCACCCAAATAATCCAAAAAGCCGTCAATTTGTAGCGTAATTTGAACACCTGAAACCTCTCCTTTGTCAAGCGTGTTTTTTATTATATCATTCTTGAAGGAGAGGGGGTTGAAACCGTGTCCGAAAGTAAAGCGAACTCCATTCTGGATACTCTGGAAACTGCTTTTCCCGATGCCCGGCTACTGCTCGACTTTCGAAATCCTTTTGAGCTTCTTGTGGCCACCGTTCTTGCTGCTCAGGCTCCTGATGAGCGGGTGAACCAAATTACTCCTCACCTCTTTCAGCGTTTTCCCGATGCTTTGTCCATGGCGGAAGCGCCTCTTGAGGCCATAGAAGAAGCGATAAAAACGGTGAGTTACTTTCGTCAAAAAGCGCGTTTCCTTAAAGAAATGTCAAAGGTTCTGGTGGAACGATTTGAGGGAAAGGTGCCTGCCTCCCTTGAAGAACTGGTAACTCTTCCCGGTGTAGGCAGAAAAACGGCGAACGTGGTGCTTGCCAATGCCTTCTCAATTCCAGCTCTCCCGGTGGATACCCATGTGGCCCGAGTAGCTCAACGACTGGGGCTTGCAAAAAGCAACGATGCTGAAAAAATTGAGATGGAACTCTGTGCTCAGATACCCCAGGAGCGCTGGATACGAGCCTCCCATCTTTTGGGGTTTCTTGGCCGCAGAGTATGCAAGGCCAGAAAACCCCTCTGTGAACAATGCCCGGTTACCAGATGGTGTGATTTTTTCGAGAAAAATCGCTGAAGTTTTAAAGGGGAGAAGCTTGATTTCTTTTGAGAAAGGTTAACTCTGCTTCCAGGGTTATGTGGCCTCTAATAGTTTGTGCGTCAGCGGGCAGATTGTCTTCTCCATTCTCTTCAAATTTTCCTTCTAAAAGTACATCAATTTGGTAATTCTTGAACAGCCCTTCTCCAAAAAGACGGAGCTTGCCCCAGTAGAAGGTGGTTAGGGGTAGGTCCAGGGAGTTGAGCTGATAGCAGGAAACCATCAGCACCTTCTCTCGTAAGTCGGTGTTTGAGAAAAGTCGAAAATATCCTCCTTCCCGGTAGCCAATCAGTTCTACAAAGGGGGTTCCAAAACCTATTTCCAGCATTCCTCTTTCTGGGAAGTGGGGGGTGAATTTTTGCCACCAGGATTTTATTTCCTCCCAGGAAGGGCTTTTGAGGAGTACACCGGGTACTTCATTAAGAGGTCCAAGGAGGAAGGTTTCTTCATTGGGAAAATAGAGATTGAATTCTAAGTCCTGAAAGCCTTCCCTGACCAGAAATCGGGGAAGCAGCATTGAACCATAGAAGTTGAAATCCATTTCAATTTCTGCATTTTTCTGTAAAGCTTTCATGGTTTCAAGCAGCAGAGTTTTGCCACTCACCTTTTCCAGTCTTTTACCACTTACTTCCATCCGGGTAGAGACTATGGGTCCTTCCTGGTGTCCCTGCAGGCTGATAAACCTTCTGGTTGGATAAAGGGGTACCCTGAAGGAACGGCGTGGGGTGTGGGCCAGGATGCCCTGATGAGTCAGCGCTTCCAGGTATATGAGATAGCCTTCAAACTCTCTGAGATTGCGGAGAAAAAAGTTACCCTTGTTTTTTTCAGCACGTATGACCCTGTAGAACCTGGAGCGAAAGGGGCGGTAATAAAGGTTGACTTTCTGGGCTCGTGGAGCGTGAAATGAAATTTTCAGCGATTTTTCCTCAGGCAAAAAATGGAGCTGGTAGTCCTCGATGATTCCCAGGGGGTCGAAAGAACGGGCTAATTCCCGAAAGGAGCCAAAAAGTCGCTGCACTTCAGGCAATTCTTCAAGGGTTTCTCCGCTGGAAATTGCTTTTTCTATTCTTTTACTCAAAGCATAGAGTGTTTCCTGGTTGGCGGACTGCTGGCTTTTTCCCCACAGGAGGTTCTCAAGATTTACCAGTGCGCAAGCCGCCTTGAAATCGTCTACCGTTCCCAGGTCCATTCTTTCTTCAGAAAGGGGTGGAACGTAGTCAATAAGCAGGAGTTTGCCTTTCCAGCGAAACTCAATTAACAGCAGTTCCCCAGAGGGTACACGCAAGAAGAAATCCCCGTCTTCGTTAGTTAGCCCCCTGGTTACCACATCGCTTGAAGGAGGGAGTATGGCCTGGACTTCTGCAAAAGCCAGGGGCGCTTTTTCCTCGTCGAGCTTGTTTTCCAATTGAGACAGGTAGCGAAGGGGATTTTCACTGGTGAAAAAAGATTCTTTGGGTAGGACAGCTCTCCCCCGCACAAAAGGCATTATCTCTTTCCTTCCCTTTTCATGTTGTACATGGCACGGTCGATTTCCTGCAGAAGTTGAGGCAAATCCTTCTGGCCGTCAAAAACGCAGACTCCATAGGAGATGGAGAGAGGGAATGGTTCACCCATAATCTGGCTGCCCTGGAGTTTTTCTTTGATTCGTTGCATCACAGCCTGTGCATCCTGCAGAGAGGCATGGGGTAAAACCACGATAAACTCGTCGCCTCCATAACGCACGACTACATCACTTGCTCTGACGTTTCCTCTTATGGTGTAGACGACCATACGCAGCACTTCGTCACCGAAGGTATGTCCGTAGAGGTCGTTGATTTCCTTAAAGCGATCCACATCAATCATGGTTATGGAAAGGGGGTACTGCTCGCGCTTACAGCGGCTCAACTCTTTTTGCATGTATTCTTCAAAGAAATGGCGATTGTAGGCGCCGGTTAGTTGGTCTCTGAAAGCAAGTTCCAGGAGGGCCCTTTCATATTCTTTGCGTTCTCGGATGTCACGTAGAGATAGAAAATAAGAAGGGGCATCCAGGTTTTCGAGAATGGATATATTGGCTTCAAAAGGGAGGATTTTTTCGGGTGCAGGAGCTATGGTTACTTCGCAACCAAAAATCTGGTCTTCAGAGGCATGCGCTTGCAGGGTTTCCCAGGTTACCGGGTCAAGGAGCGAAATTATGGTAGGATTTTTTTGACGGTTGCTTGCCTGGGCGAGCAAATTCCTGGCCTTCTGGTTGGTGAAAAGTATTTCTCCTTTTTGGTTCACGATAAATATGGCATCCGGATTGTGTTCTACCAGGGTGTGGAAACGCTTTCTGGTGCGTTCTCTTTCTTCTTCCTGGCGCAAGAGGCGAAGTATCAGGAACATGGTACGTCTTAGTTTTGCAAAGTGGTTATCTCGTTTGCCCAGTATGGCCAGGATTCCATTTTTCCCCGACTTAAGCAGGATGATTTCTTTCTCTCCTCTAAGTAATCTGCGATGTAGTGAGAATTCCGGGGGGTTTCTCAGGATTTTTTCGAGTTCTTTAAGCTCTTTTTCGTGTTCTGGGCAGGCACTTAGAAAAATTTGCTCCTGGGAGTCTTTTAAAGCTACTGCCTTGACGTTCCAGAGCTTGCGAGCAAAGGAAAGTACCTGGTTCACGTTTTCTGAATAATCACCGTGCAGGGAGAGAAAAAGGTGGGTGAGGTCGTGGAGAGCGCGCTCCAGTGTTTCTTCCTGGGTGACGTCGAAAGCAATTTCCAGTTTCAGGCGCTGGCCGTTGAACTCAAATCCGAAATCGATAAGTCGGAAATAGGCTTTGAGTAAGGGATTATAGGTGCGCCAGAAGTAAGTCCTGGACGGGTTATCTGGTGAAAATAGCAATTGATTTTTACAGGAAGGACAGGGCTTTTCTCTTCTTCGTAGTGCACGATAACAGAGTTCTCCCTCCAGGTTTTCTCCCAACTTTTGCTTGAGCGCGGGGTTAGCGTAAAGAATATGGAAGGTATCAACATCGACTACAAAAGAAAAAGCTTCTATTTTTTCAAGAATTTCTGCTAAATGGATTCTGTCTACGAACACCTTTTTGTTCGGGAAAAGGGGTGGGAAGCCACCCCTTTTCCGCACCCATTTTAATTCCTTTACAAAATTATAAGTATTCTCTGTATTCTTGCAAAGCTACCTCGCGGTGCTTCTACTTCAATCCGCAACGTGTTTTGGCCACTTTCAAACCAGCGTTCTTGGAGTGTGAAGCTTTTGTAATCGGAGGGTTCCATGATTCCTTTTTGGGTGGCACTGCTCACTAAGTTGCCGTTGAGATATATCCGCACTTTTGCTCCTTCGTCAGTTTGTAGCCAGCAGAGAAGCTTGGCCTTTTGTGGTATGAACTCTATTGGAAAAGAAAACTCCAGATAATCTCGATAGTCCATTTCCAGAAGTTGGGTGCCGTTAAGTGTGTAGTTGCTGGCTATGTTGCCGGAAAAATTGAGGTCAAGCACGTTGTGTTGGGTTGACCTTCCCGAAAAATCTACATAATACATTCCAACAGTTGGTGTTTCAGGAACAAACACTTCGATCATTCCTGAAACTGTGGCAGAGGTGGGATTCAACCCTGGGGCTCCTCTAAATTCGGCGGTGATTTCAAAGGGTGTGCTTTCGTAAACCCGGGGAGCAGTGTAATAAACGGTGACTTTGCCCAGAGAATCGGTGATCACTGATGAAGTGCTTAAAGAACCG
>JARRBX010000051.1 GCA_029982245.1 Candidatus Atribacteria bacterium
CAACTCACGCAAAAGCGCGATTGTGGTGGTTCGCGATGCTTCCTCTCGTGCTTTTTCTGAGGAAGTGCTGGTGGCAGAAATAAAGGAGATAGCCAAAAGCGCCGGTTTTTGGGTATCTGAGGTTTTTGAGTGTACGGTTAGAACTCCTTTTTATCGTTATTATCTAAGTCGGGGCAAGGTCGAAGAAATCAAGCGACGATTGGAAAGTTTGCCAGAAGTTGGATTTGTCATCCTCAGCACTGAAGTCACTCCTTCCCAGCAACGTAATCTCGAGAACGAATGGCAAAGGAGAGTTCTCACTAAGAGTGAGGTTATTCACGAAATATTTGCCGAGAGAGCTAAAACCCACGAAGGTAAGATACGTGTCGAATTAGCTCGCTTACGCTTTGAGCTCTCCAGGCTACCCGGCAAAGGTCATGTCCTTTCCCGAACCGGTGGAGGTATCGGCACCAGGGGACCGGGAGAGCAAAAAATAGAGGTTGAACGGAGAGCTATTAAGAGAAAAATCGCTTTTCTTGTCCAGCGTCTGGAACAACTTGAGAAACAGAGGAAAGTTCAGAAAAAATTGCGCAATGAAAACAAAGTACCAGTTGTTGCCATAGTTGGTTACACTAACGCAGGAAAATCAACGCTGCTTAACACCATCACCGATGCTGCAGTTGCCGTTAAAGACCAAATGTTTGTAACACTGGATACTGTTTCGCGGGAGAGTTTTTTGCCGGGTGTCGGTAAGGTAATTTTTAGTGATACAGTGGGTTTTATCAGGGAAATGCCTTCCACAATTCGAGATGCTTTCAAAAGCACGCTTTTGGAAATCAAGGAAGCAGACCTTATCCTTGAAGTTTTGGACATTACTGATCCTCAGTACCGGACGCATTTCCAGGTTATCAATCAAACGCTCAATGAAATCGGTGTTGGAAATCATCCCAAGATCCTGGTTCTTAACAAAGTGGATTTAATCTCTGGGCAAATACCTAACCTGGAACGAGATTTTTTGGAAACGACTTCTTCCTGCGTTTTTGTTTCTGCTAAGAAAAAAATCGGTATCGAAAATCTGCGTAGAGAAATTGCAGCTTTGCTCTCCAAAAAAATGGTAAAACTCATTCTTGAGATTTATCCTACCCAGGTACAGGAACTACAGCGTGAAATCTATCGCTTTGGCTACGTAGAATCGGTGGAAAGCGTGAAAAACGGGGAAAAGATAAGGATGCACTGTGTAGTACGCAGAGAGAGCAAGGATTATATTGAGAAAAAGGCAGCTGTTTGACCTTTCATCGTTAGTGAGCTCGGCATTTTAGTTCCCATAATATATATTATGTAAAATTTTCGTGAAGGCCTTTTAAACTTACAAAATAGAAAGGGCTTCACGAAAAGATTTCGTGAAGCCCTATACAATAATATGTTTGGTTTGTCTATCTATTCAATTGGCTGACAAAACTCAACTTCAACTCCGTTTGGGTCTTTAACTAAAACCACCCGAATTCCTAAGGGTTCGAGGTCTATCGGTCCAAAATGTGGTTCAAAACCATTTTTCTTCAGTTCTTCCGCTACGGCGTCCACGTTGTCTACAGTGAATGCAATGTGTCGGAGAATGCCTCTATCTGTAACATCGTAGGGAGGAATAACATTGGCTTCGTCATAATGGATCAGCTCAAGTAATGTGTTTCCTCCAGGCAGTTTGAAGAAGGTAATATCGAGCTTGAGGTCTTCCAGTCGGACGCTTCTACCTTGTTCGAATCCTATGATTTTCCCGTAGAACTCAATCGATTTTTCCATATCTTTAACGTTAATAGCAATGTGGTTAATATTTTTGGTCCTTTCGGCGATTCCTGCTGCAAAAGCGAATGAGGCAGCAAATACAAGCAGAATAACTATAGCTGAAGAAACAAAAATTAATCTTTTTTTCATATTCTTTACCTCCTTGAAGTGGTATTACCGAACCGTCAAGCATCGAAAGTTAATAAATTCACACTTTTGCGACACTTGCTAAAAATGTATATTTAAATTATTTACGCAACTTGTGCATAAAATAGCAACAAAGATTTCTCCCTTTCCTACCCCTACCAAGGTACTTTTATTACTTTAATTAGCCTAATTCCAAAACTTGTCGGACATTTCCTTTTTTATCTCGTAGTTACCTATCACCTCCCTTTAAATTTTTAGTTAAAAAAGGAACATAATGCGAGATTATATTAACATTCTTTAGCATCGATGTCAAGCCAAAGGATGGGGTAAGAATTTTTCGGCAGACCATAAGTTTTATCTGACAATGTGTCAGATAATAGAGTGGAAAAGACTTGCGGAAGCAATCAAAGAATTGTTAAATCTTTAAATAAAAAGGTGTTTTATTAAACATAGAATGCTAAGACATATTTAACAACATTACTCTTGGAAGAAAAAAACAGCTTAATAGAATTATTGCTTCAACTCTCGGCAATTTCTTTCATTTTCTCGATAAAATTCAACTGCAAATTCGCAAGATGAGCTTCGAGTTCTCGATTTTCCTCACGAGAAAGATCCTTCTTGATTTCTCCAAGAATAACCGAATAAAGGTCTATGGCTTTTCTCGCTTCTTCAAGGTCCACCAGGATTTGACCGGTTTCCGGATGTGCTATCAAACCTAAGTACTGCCAGGCCTTTGCTGAAAGAAGATTTAAGAAATAGTAAACGAGGTCTTTTATTTTTCCAGGTTCTTGAGGAACCTGTTTTTCCTGGTTGGTCCTCTCATCGTGATTCAAGATTTTCCACCTCCCGTAAGATATTTTTGAGGTATTCTACAAGGTAAGCAAGCGCTTCGTCCTTTTCTAACCATAAGATGGGTTCTTTGCGAAACCAGGTTAGTTGTCTTTTTAAGAGCGACAGAGTGCCCTCTTCAATTTTTTGGAAGGCTTCTCTGGTGTTAATTTTACCCTGAAGAAGCGCAACAACAGGTCTGTAAGTGAAGTTGTTCAGAGCTGGCGCCTCTGGTGGATAACCCATGCTCAGCACCCGATGAGTTTCTTCCACCAAACCTTCTGAAAACATCTTTTCAATTCTCTCCCGAATCCTCTTTTTGACGATGTTCTTATCAAGTTTAATCCCAACCATCATCAATTGCTTCCCGCTGCCCCTTTTTCTCCTTTTAAGAAATGAAGAAGGCACCCTACCTGTAGTGATAAATATCTCCAGCGCTCGCATTAACCTCTTTTTATCGGTTTTTCCTATTTTCTGGGCGCGCTGCGGGTCGACTTCTCGTAAAAGAGCAAAAAGCTGGGGTGCACTCATTTGGTCCAAGATAATACGTATTCTCGAATCAGGAGCAACATGCGGTAGTGATGCCTCATTCTTGAGTGTGCTGAGATAGAAGGGAGTTCCTCCAACCACAACAGGGATCCTTCCCCGGGAAAGAATTTCTCTGTGCAAGGCGGAAGCGCTTTTTTGAAAGTCAAAAGCACTCCACTTTTTGTCTGGTTCCAGAAAGTCTATCAGGTGGTGAGGAACTTTGGCCCTCTCTTCTGGCTCCGGCTTGGCAGTGCCAACATCCAGGTATTTATATACCGCCATGGAGTCAGCATAAATAAGCTCTATCTTTTCCAGCCTTTCAGCTATGCGAAGAGAAAGCTCCGTTTTGCCTGAAGCAGTGGGCCCCACAATACAAATCCAGGGTATCTGTTCAGGCTTTTTCAGCAAAGATTTTGCCATCACGTATCTCGGCGATTTTAACCAGCAACATATCTCCAGGTTTTAGACTGTCTTTCACGCCGCTTTTGACAAACACTCTAAGGTTGGAAGGTGTTCTACCGGAGAAAGTCTTTTCCTGCTTATCTACTAATAAGGCAACCGTTTTACCGCGTAACTTTTCCACTCTTTTCTGGTACACTTCGCGCACCAGTTGATTTAGCTCAAGAAGTCTCCTCTTTTTCTCCTGGGGTGGAACACTGTCGGCCATTGACGAAGCTCGAGTTTTGGGTCTTGGCGAATATGCAAAGGTATACGCAATCTCAAACTGGACTTTTTCAACCACTTCCAGAGTTTGCCGAAAATCCGCCTCCGTTTCTTCCGGAAACCCAACAATGATGTCGGTACCAATGCTGGCGTCAGGTATGGTATCTCTAATATAGGAAGCAATTTCCAGATATCGTTCTTTAGTATATCCCCTGTTCATTAGCTCCAGTATTTTATTCGATCCCGCTTGTATAGGAAGATGAAAATAAGGACACAATACTTTACTTTCTTTGACCAGATCAACAATACTTTCCCGCATATCTTTGGGGTGAGAGGTGATAAAACGAATCCAGGTTCGGGAAGGTTTCTCCTCAACCAGCTTTTCTATATTCTCCAGAAGCTTTTCGAACCCCCACTTTAAGCCCAGGTCCTCGCCATAGCTGTTAACGTTTTGACCCAGCAAGGTCACTTCCTTGAAGCCTTCCTCCAGTATTTTTTGAAGCTCCTCAAGGATGAGTTCCATTGGTTTACTTCGTTGAGGTCCAGTGGCATAAGGAACCACACAATAGCTACAAAAGTTGTTACATCCATAGGTAATGGGTAGAAAGGCTGATATTCCCGGCTTTCGAGAATATCCCGTTTCCAGAAATTGTCCTTCAGGCTTTGACCGGAAGGCAAGCCGCGGTTGAGGGTCTTTTTGCTCCTTAAGCCTTTCCTGAATCAAGAAAGGAACTTCTTCCAGGTTGTGAGTGCCCAGAAGCACGTCGATATTGGGAACATGATGCAACAGCTCTTCCTGGTAAATCTGGCTCATGCAACCGCAGACCAGGATAATAGGAAATCCATCCTTCCTTTTTTGGCTTGCAAATTGCCCTATAATACTCACTGCCCGGTTCTTGGCGTGCTCTCTAACCGCACAGGTGTTGAAAACAACAATATCCGGCTCCTCTCCCTCAAGACAGGCTCTAAAACCTGCCTCTTTTAGGAGATATTCAATGTGTTCCGACCTGCTTTGATTCATCTGGCAACCAAAGGTAATGATCTTAAAGCACAAACGAGGAGAACTCAAAAAAACATCACCCAATGCTACAATAACTATCAATCTCGATTTTTATTCCTTACGAGCCTGTGCGCTCTGGCACAGGCTCGTACTCTGAGTATCCAGTTTTACATTCAACTGCTGCGGGGTTTGACTATTAACTTAATCGCTGTTCTTTCCTCTCCATCAATGGTAATATCAGTAAATGCTGGAATACAAACCAAATCAATGCCACTTGGCGCCACATAGCCTCGCGCAATGGCAATCGCTTTGATTGCCTGATTTACTGCACCAGCACCGACGGCTTGGAGTTCAGCAATTCCCTTTTCACGTATTGCCCCAGCCAGAGCACCTGCTACTGCGTTTGGGTTGGACTTGGAAGAGACTTTTAAAACATCCATGTTGTATTCCCCCCTGTGTTATGGTTTTTATTTTTCTAACCATTTGATCAAAAGCTGGTAGGTCATTTTACTGATACACGACTAATTTCCGTAGTTTTTCCGGTAGAATCATCTACTTCAACCACGATACCGTTTAACACTACATCATTTTTAGCAACTTTGAATTTGGTAGGCAAAGCAGTTAAGAACCTGCTTAATACCTGCTCTATCTCTATCCCAATAACCGACTCTCTGGAACCCGTCATACCAATATCAGTAATATACCCCGTTCCCTTAGGCAAAATGCGCTCATCAGCAGTAGCCACATGGGTGTGGGTACCAAACACGCAGGAAACCCAACCGTCAAGGAACCAGCCCATAGCTATTTTCTCGGAAGAAGCCTCAGCATGAAAATCCACCAAAATGATATTTGTAATTTGGCGCAGGGTCTCTACTTCGCGCTTTACAGTGCGAAAAGGACAATCCAGAGCCGACATAAAGACCCTGCCACTCAAATTAATAACTGCCCACTTGACGCCCCGAGTTTCCAGAACGATTGAACCCCTTCCAGGAACTCCCGGGGGGTAGTTAAGCGGTCTGAGCAGTCTTTCCTGGTTATCGATGTAAGCGCTAATTTCTTTTTTATCCCATATATGATTACCAGAAGTAATGACCTCCACTCCGTAGCTGAGGATTTCTTCGCAAACTTCAGGGGTTATCCCCATACCCCCAGCAGCGTTTTCTCCATTGACTATCACAGCGTCAATTGCCAGTGCTTCTCTCATTTCAGGAAGTCTTTTGTGTAATATGTTCCTCCCAGGTTTGCCAATTATATCACCAACTATTAAAAAACGCATAGATATCCCTCTTTATTTGGCATATTCTACAGCTCGAGTTTCTCTGATTACTGTAACCTTAATCTGTCCTGGGTATTCAAGTTCTTTCTCTATCCTTTTCACCACTTCATAAGCTAATTTGGCTGCCTGCGCATCGTTCAACTTTTCTGGTTTCACAATAATGCGCACTTCTCTTCCTGCCTGTATGGCGTAAGATTTCTCAACTCCTTCAAAAGAACTGGCTATCTTTTCCAGTTGTTCCAATCTCTTGATATACACCTCGAGACTCTCACGTCTTGCACCAGGTCTGGATGCGGAAATGGCATCTGCAGCTTGCACCAGCACCGCTTCAATGCTTCCGGGTTCTGCTTCACCATGGTGAGATTCTATAGCGTTAATGATCTCTTCCTTTTCTCCATAGCGCCGAGCCACATCCGCACCTATAAAAGCATGGGGACCGTCAACTTCGTGGTCCAGAGCTTTGCCAATATCGTGTAAAAGACCTGCTCTTTTGGCAATATTTACCCTCACTCCCAGTTCAGCTGCCATCAAAGCAGCGAGATGGGCCACTTCCTTAGAGTGTTGCAGTACATTTTGTCCATAACTGGTACGAAAATACAGCTTGCCAAGGAGTTTCACTATTTCTGGGTGTACGTTCTTAATGCCCGTATCAAACAGTGCTTGCTCTCCTTCCTGAAGCATCTTTTCCTCAACCTGTATTCTCGCCTTCTCAACCAGCTCTTCAATCCGGGCGGGGTGGATTCTGCCGTCCAGAATGAGTTTTTCCAATGCTATCCGGGCAATTTCCCTGCGAATGGGATCAAAACAGGAAATAATAACTGCTTCAGGTGTATCATCAATGATCAAATCTACACCGGTTATCATCTCAAAAGTGCGAATGTTCCGTCCTTCCCTACCAATAATCCTGCCTTTCATTTCATCGCTGGGAAGAGTTACCACGGAAACAGTATTTTCAGCAGTAAAATCGGCTGCATAGCGTTGAATGGCTTGAGTAACAATCTCTCGCGCAATTCTTTCTGATTCCTTCTTAGCCTGTTCTTCTGCTTCTTTTATTTTCAAACCAACTTCATGTTCCAGAGTCTTTTCAACCCTGGTTAGCACCTCCTGACGCGCTTCTTCCCAGGAAAGATTGGCAATGCGGTGTAGTTCCTGCATCTCTTTCTCCTTGAGCTTTTCGGTCTCCTGCTTGATTCTTTCAGTTTCCATCAAAAGCTCGTTTAGCTGGTTTTCTTTCTTCTCCAATTGTTCCATTTTGCGTTCCAGATTTTCTTCTCTGCGCAAGAGGCGACTCTCAAAGTTCTGAAGTTCCCGACGCTTGCGCTGTATTTCCTCTTCCAGCGATTGCTTTTCTCTTAAAATTTCCTCTTTAGCAGCGAGTAAAGTCTCTTTTTTGATGTTTTCTGCCTCTTTGTGCGCTGCCTCAAGAATTTCCTGTGCGCACCTGGAAGCCTTCTGTTCGAGGATTTTGACGTGCAAGGTTTTAATATACATTCCCGCTATGGTTCCTACCGCAATTCCTAACAATATATATGCCAAAAACATGATTGTGTTCACCCCTTATTCACTTTTCAATGTACGCAGAAAGTGTTGTGAAAATAATTCTAATGGCCTGGCCAACTGAAGTCAAGGAAGTGACAAATCTTCCTGATAGCGTCGCCAGGCTTCTTGAATGGCCTCATGACTAAATCCCTTAGCTGCCAGTTTCCTTAGTAATCGAGCCTGGTCAGCTCCACGTGGAGTGGTCACCCAGTTTTCCAGCAGACGTTTCGCATCCTGAATTTCTTCTTCCAAGGGGTAGAGCTCCCGCAATAGCTCAATGAGTTCCTCCGGTAATCCTTTTTCCTTTAATTTTTCCCTTATTTTCCAGTATCCCCAGGAAGTAGCACCTCTTTTGCTCCTCAGATACTCTTCCAGATATTTCCGGTCATCAAGATAGCCCCACACTTTTAGCTTTTCAATCGCTTCTTCTATCTTCTGCCAGTCCAGATTTTCCTTTTGCAATCTGTCTCGCAATTGTTTCTCGGTGAACATCTTTCGAGACAAAAGCAGTAAGCTTTTTTTGAGCGGATCAGGATTCTTTTTTGACTTCATCGGTTTCTTTACTATCCTCGGTTTCATTCAAAGCAATACGAGGGTCAATTCCGAGTTCGTTTAAAGACTGATACAGGATTTTCTCAGCCACTTCCGGGTTTTCCTTCAAAAACTGGCGAGCATTCTCTCTACCCTGCCCCAAGCGGTAATCCTCAAAAGAGTACCAGCTTCCGGATTTTTTGATAACCTTAGCTCGTTCCCCTAAGGCAAATATCTCTGATTCTCTGGATATGCCCTCTCCATAAAAGAGGTCTATTTCAGCCGATTTGAAAGGTGGAGCTAATTTGTTCTTAACGACTTTTACCACAGTTTGTGCACCAATGGTTTCATTGCCCTGATTAATGTAAGCTTTTCTACGAACATCTATCCTTATACTGGCGTAAAATTTCAAGGCTCTGCCTCCAGGAGTGGTTTCGGTAGGCCCGTATCCAAAACCCATCCTTATTTTTTCACGCAACTGGTTAACAAAAACCACCACTGTTTTGGTCTTGCTGATATAGCCGGTTATAATTCGCAAAGCCTGGGACATCATGCGCGCTTGGAGCCCGATACTCGCTTCATCAATGCCACCATCAAGTTCCGCCTTAGGTACCAGGGCAGCTACTGAGTCAAGAACAATAATGTCAATGCCTCCGCTTCGAGTAAGCGCATCGACGATATCAATGGCCTCTTCCGCGGTAGTGGGTTGGGCCAGAAGAAGTTTGTCGGTCTGTACACCAATTTTCTGAGCATAAGTAGGATCCAGAGCATGTTCTGCATCCACAAAAACTGCAAGGCCTCCTTTTTTTTGTGCCTCAGCTATGGCATGCAGGGCAAGTGTTGTCTTTCCAGAAGCTTCAGGGCCAAAGATCTCAATTATCCTGCCCCGAGGCAAACCACCTACTCCAAGAGCTATGTTTAGCAAAATGGACCCAGTTTTAATTACTTCTACATCGCTGATTGCCAAACCCTTGCCAAAAGGCATGACCACTCCTTTACCATATTTTCTCTCCAGATTGCTTATAGCCTGTTTAATCATTTCATCGCGTTCGCTCAATTTCCTATCACCTCTTTAGCGGATAGAAACTTAATTCACTATAAATAGGACCACGAGGGGTTAGGGTACTCTTGTATAAGGTTATTCGATAAAGGTTGGTAGTTATCTTCCCTGGTAAGCGAAGGTTTTCTAATTCTACTCTTTTCGGCTTACGGAGTCGGGCTATGGTTAAATGGGGGACAAAGGCTTTTTCTTCTGCTTCAATTTTGAGTACTTCCCATAGTTGATGATTCAACTCCTCAGCCAGTTGCTTAATTCTGTCTTCTGCCAGGGCATCAAAACCCATCCAGATGACCCGTGCTCTTCTCGGCTCTGGGAAAACCCCGATTTTGCTGATAAACGCTGGTATTTTGGGGAAGGAAGCAGCTATCCGTTCAGTAATACTGGATATAAGGGGAAGCCAACTACTATTCATAGCTCCAAAGAAACGTAAAGTAAGGTGCACCTGCTGTGGGTTAACCCATTTTGCTTCTGGGAAGGAAGTCTTGGCATTCCCAATGAATCTTGCTATCGCTTCTTTCGCTTCCTCTTCAAGGTCCAGGGCAATAAAGCATCTCAGGTTTACCTCATTCTCCATTGTCTAAGCACCTCTTGGAAAGAAGGAGAAAAAGCTGGGAGAGCGCTTCCTGGGTGGTCCGGAATTTTATGGTTGTCCTCGCTCCGTGGAACTGATAGCGGTGAACTTCCAGATGTTTCCCCCAAGAAATTCCTATATATACCAAACCCACGGGTTTGAGTTCAGAACCCCCACCGGGTCCGGCAATACCGGTTATCCCCACGCCAATATCGCTTCCAGCTCTTTGAGCAACGTTTTGAGCAAGTAAAGAAGCCACTTCTTCACTCACCGCACCATGGCGGTGTATCACCGCAAGTGGAACATTCAGGTCGTCTGCTTTGGATTGATTGCTGTACACTACGTACCCCCGCTTAAAATAGGTGGAACTACCAGGCACGTTGGTTATGCGATTAGCCAGCAAGCCCCCGGTACAGGACTCTGCAGTGGCTATGGTGAGCCGGTGCTCACGCAAAAGCTGACCCACTGCTTCCTCCAGAGTATCCGCGTAAGTCGAAAAAAGCCGGTCTTTGAAACGCTGTTTTATGCTCTCCAGTATTTGTTGAACTTTCTGGTTTTCCTCTGGCAGAGGATTTCTGAAGGCATACAGATAGAACCAGATTTCTCCAGAACGGGGTATAAAAGCTGGACTAATCCCTGAAGGCAAGTCT
>JARRBX010000052.1 GCA_029982245.1 Candidatus Atribacteria bacterium
GACGGGAGGTATCAAGGCGGGGAGGAAAAAGGTTAGGTCTCACTGAAGCCATTTGGGGAAGAGTTCGGGTTTTGATGGTCGCCATGATGTTTCCTCCTATGGCAGGGCGGATTTGGACCAATCTTCCGTCTTCAGGGTCAATATCAAGTGAAGTGCAGTCAGCGGTCAATCCAGTATGCAATTTGGCTGCAAGATACGGTAATATGGTTCTTCCCCAGCTGGTTGCAGCACCAAGGATGATTTCTGGTTTCAGTTCTTTTATCGGGGGCAAAAACAATTTTGCAGATAGATGAGGGAGCAGCATTCCAAATATGTCGTTTACTACACAGTAAACTCGATCTGCTCCGTAATGAATTGCTCGTTCAAGCTCTTCGGTATTCACCTGGGTTGTTCCCAGAAGGAACAGTACTTCTCCCCCAATTTTCTGGTTTAGGTCCTGAGCGACTCGTAGCATTTCAAAGGAAGTGGTTTCTATTTTCCCCTGAAAGGTTTCTCCCAGAACTAGGATTTTACGTTCCAACCTCATCGTTAAAGCAAGCCCCGCTCTTCGAGGAATTTTTTAAAGGCCAGAGCCATGGTCTTTGGCGATTGGTCTCTTAATACCGTGCCTTTTCTGGTTACCTGAACTTTTTCCACCTTTTGCACCCAAGTAGGAGAACCTTCGAGACCGACTCGGGAAGTGGCGATGCCCAGCGCAGTAGCATCTAGTTTCACTATGGGCATTTCATGGGCTCTGATTTTGTCTTTGAGAGTGGGAAGCCGTACTACGCTCTTGCCTCGGGAAACGGTTAGCACAAAGGGAGGCCGAACTTTTATGATTTGCCATCCACGCTCAATCATTCTTTTAATGCTGAAGGTTTCTTTTTCCACCGCGACCTCGGTAACGTAGCTGAACACTGGTAAGTTCAGGAAAGCAGCCACTTCAGGTCCTACCTGTCCAGTGTCTCCGTCAATTGCTCTTTCGCCGAACACAATGATGTCCCAGGGACCAAATTTTTGCAATGTTTTGGATAGGATGTAAGAAGTAGCATAGGTATCGGAGGCAGCAAGTCGGGGATCGCTTATCAGGTAACCACGCTGACAACCCCAGGCGATTGCGTCTCTCAAAACGCGTTCGCTGGAAATTGGCCCCATTGAAAAAGCTACCATTTCTCCTCCAACCTCTTCTTTTATGAGCCGGGCTATCTGTAAAGCTGCAACGTCCAGTGGGTTTATGGTAAGAGGAACACCACTGCGTTCCAGCGTTCCGGTTTCAGGGTTGATGCGAGCTTCTCCAATTTCGGGAACCTGTTTTACACAGACTGCAATTCTGCAAGTTTTATCCAAGTTTTGCATTCCATTTATTTTTATTAGGTATCGGTTGTCTTCGAATTTCATTCTACCAGATTCATTTCTTTTTTAAAGAAGGCTTTAAGAATGCTTGGAAAGGTTTTAGGGCAAGTTTTGGTGGTATATTCGGAAAGAAGTGTTACAATGTTCAGTGTATTTTGTAACTCCTGTTTGGGATATCAGAATTGTCCTGTTCTGGTTGTGGGGAGTAATCATTATTGACTTGACGAGCAGGTTGTCGATATAATTAACCCGCACAATTGTTTCCCCTTGATTCAAAGCAGGAAAGGAGTAGAAAACATGAAAAGAACTTATCAACCTCACAACTTGCCAAGAAAAAGAACTCATGGCTTCAGGGCTCGCATGAAGACAAAGGCGGGACAGGAGGTGCTCAGGAGGAGAAGAAAGAAGGGTCGTAAACGCCTTACTGTTTAACGAATGGAAACACTGAGGAAGAAAAAGGACTTTGACCGGGTTTTCTGTGAGGGCAGAAAGGTGGATTTGCCACCCATCCGGATGTGGTTTCTCCAAAAAGAGAGTGGGTCTTTGCGAGTATGCTTTGTGGGTAGGAGCAAGAAAGCAGTGCGTCGAAACCGCATTAGGAGAAGGCTTAGGGAAGCTTTCCGGCAGTACTTTTATGATCGTTTTCGAGAAAAGCCAGTGGATGTAATTTTTTTTAGTGATGAACGGCTTCTTAGTGAGGATTTTAAAACCATAGTAGAAAAGATGGCGAGGTTGCTCGACGAAAACCTTTGTGGACAAGGAGAATTGCTGTAAGCGTGGGCATGGATCGTAAACTTCTGCTGGTTTTTGATCGGTTGATTGTTTTTTATCAGCAATTTGTTTCACCTCTTTTTCCTCCCAGCTGCCGTTTTGAACCTACCTGTTCTGAATATGCTCGTCAAGCGGTTCAAAAATACGGTTTGGGAAAAGGATTGTGGTTGGCTTTTAAAAGGGTTATCCGCTGCCACCCTTACTCGGCTGGAGGATATGATCCAGTGCCTTAATGCTAATTTTAATAAAAGGTGGTTTTATCTATGTGGTCGCAGATCTGGGATGGTTTGGCTCAAGGAATGGAGTTTATACTCCGTTTCTTTTACAATCTTACCGGTAATTATGGGGTTTCTATCATTTTGCTAACTGTGGTAATCAGGCTGGCTTTGTACCCAGTTATTCATAAACAGAACCTTTCTACTAAAGCGATGCAGGAGATCCAGCCTGAAGTAAAGAAGTTACAGGAAAAGTACAAAAAAGACCCCCAAAAGCTCAACCAGGAAATCATGCGCCTTTACAAGGAAAAAGGGGTTAACCCACTTGGTGGGTGCTTACCCTTACTAATTCAACTCCCTTTTCTGTTCGTTCTCTATCGGGTTCTGGTTACCTACGATTATGGACAGGGATTTTTGTGGCTTCCCAATCTTTCTCAAAGAGACCCCTATTACATTTTGCCACTGGCTATGGGTGCTACGACTTTCTGGCAACAAAAGATTGCAACGCCGGCTATGGGTGGAGAAGCTTCTCAGCAGAACCTGCTCATGATGGTGTTTATGCCTCTTTTCCTGGTATTCATTAGCTGGAGCCTGCCTTCAGGCGTTTTGCTTTACTGGTTTGTTTCCAATCTTTTTTATATTTTCCAGCAATATATGGTTGAACTGCAGGTTCGTAAGACCCGTGCACTCGCTTCGGGAAGCTTACCATCTATCCAGGAAAATTCTTCCTCTCGTTCTGGGGTTTCCAAAAAAGGGGGAAAAAAGCGTGAGAAGAAGCGTTGAGGTGTCTGGAAAAAGCATTGAGGAAATTTTAGAAAGAGCTGCTAACTATTTTGAGATTCCCAAAGAAAAACTGGAATACGAAGTAATTTCTGAAGGTAAAGGTATTTTGAGCATTCTTGCTCCCAGGGCTTTAAAAGTCCGGGTGTGGATTAAAGAAGACAACGAGACTGGCTCTTCTGAAGAGCGGCCCGTAGACGAATCTGAGGAGAAAAACAATCAAGAGCCAAAGGCAATCGCCGAGGAACCTGAACATTCTGAACCATCTAAAGTAGACCACTTGCTGCTTGACAGGGCAAGGACCGAGATTGAGACATTCATGACCGGGCTTTTTGAGAAGATGAAGGTTAATGTTTCTGCTGAAGTAGTGGCTAACAAGGATAAGTTGCTGGTATCAATCGATGGGGAGGACTCCGGGCTTTTAATCGGTAAAAAAGGAGAAACTCTGGAAGCTTTTGAGCTTCTTTCCAAAATGTATCTCATCAGAAAGGGTCTTAGAGAGGTTCCTGTTGAAGTTGATGTGGCTAATTATAAAAAAAGAAGAGAAGAAGCATTGCGCAAGCTGGCCAACCGTTTGGCGAAAAAGGTAATTCAAACGGGAAAAAGGATAAAACTGGAACCCATGTTAAACCGGGAAAGACGTATTATTCACGTGGCTCTCAAAGGCCATCCTCAGGTTACTACCTACAGCATAGGCCAAGAACCGGAAAGACGCGTGGTCATTGACCTTAAGGAACGCTCCAAGGCTAAAAATAGCCGCAAGAAGTCTTCTCGTCGCAACAAAAAACGTGAACAGGCAAAGTAATTTCTGTGTTAGTGAAGATACTATTGCTGCCATAGCAACACCCTCTGGTATGGGGGCCATTGGCATTGTCAGGATGAGTGGCCCCCGGGCAATTCCCATAGCTGCCTCTATTTTCAAGACTCACTGTGGAAAAAGACTTGAGGAGTTGCAAGCCTTTCATTTTTATCTTGGCAGAATCGTAGACCCCGGGAGTCGGGAAGTTCTGGATGAAGCCTTTATAGTTATCATGCGTGCTCCTCGCAGTTACACCCGCGAAGATGTGGTTGAGTTTCAGGTTCATGGAGGGCCTTTGATTCTGCGCAAGGTACTCGAGCTTTGTCTTCGTTACGGGGCGCGACTTGCTCGTCCTGGTGAGTTTACTCTGCGCGCGTTTTTAAATGGCCGGATGGATCTTGCTCAAGCTGAAGCAGTGGCCCAAATGGTGCAAGCACGCTCTGAAAAGGCTCTTTCTGCTTTTTATCGCAGCTTGAGTGGTCAACTCAGTCAGAAGGTCAAGGGCTGGCAAGACAGGCTTTTGTTATGTCAAGCGTATATTCAAGCCTTTTGCGATTTTGCAGACGCTGTTGAAGATTCAATCGAAGAGCTGATTTGGAAAGAACTTGAAACCCTTGAGAAAGAACTTGCTGAAGAAGTGCAGAAAAGCGAGCGTTTTGCCATCTTTCAAAACGGAATTCTGGTGGTCATTGCAGGTAAACCAAACGTGGGAAAATCCAGCCTCTTCAACCTGATATGCGGTGAGGAACGGGCCATTGTAACCCCCATTCCGGGAACTACTCGTGATGTTCTCGAAGTTTCTCTGACCATAGATGGAGTGCCTTTTCGCTTTGTGGATACGGCAGGTTTCAGAAATTCACAAGACGTAATAGAAAGAATTGGTTTACAAAAAGCCGAAGAGTTTCTTGAAAAGGCGGACCTTGTGGTGTTGGTTTTCGATATGGGCCAACCTTTTGGGGAGGAAGATTTCTCGCTCGTTAAAAAACTTGTTCATAAACGGCGTATTCTGGTCTTGAATAAAAGCGATTTGTCACCTCAAATTAGCAAAGAGGATT
Source organism: Candidatus Atribacteria bacterium (assembly GCA_029982245.1). Taxonomy (GTDB): domain Bacteria; phylum Atribacterota; class Atribacteria; order Atribacterales; family Thermatribacteraceae; genus Thermatribacter; species Thermatribacter velox. The sequence continues at coordinate 4,953 of JARRBX010000052.1, forward strand.
TGAACAAACTGTGTCCTGGAGAGGAAGTCCTCGAAATTTCGGTTTTGCAGCGCAAAGGAATAGAAAAATTGTTTGAAAGGCTGGTTAACGTTGCACAACTTAATGTGGACCTTGAAGAAACTCCTCTATTGGTTACCCAGAGACAGCGTGAAATTCTTGAGGAAGCTTTGAGAATAGTTCAGGAAGCCAGGGAGACCCTGAAACAGGGCTTATCGATAGACGTAGTGGGTATTCTCCTCGAAGAGGGGTTGCAAACTCTCCGCAGGTTTACCGGAGAAGACGTCGATCAGAAACTTCTGGATGCGATTTTTTCGAACTTCTGTATTGGGAAATAACCTGTTCCACGTGGAACAATTTGTTTCAAGAAAGTGGTTTTTTCTGAGGAAGACCAGCTTTACGAGGCAAATGGGAAGGCGTAGGCATGTGTTTTTCTATTTCGATTAAATAACTTTTTCTCTCTGCCCAGGGCGCATCTATCTCCCAGGTTCTTCTGAGCTTGCATCCCAGAATGTTAAGAGCTCCTTCTGCATCTTTTAGTTCCTGGAAGTAGCGAGGCCCTTTGTAAAAAAAGGCTGATTTGCCAGTTTTCAGGAAAGGGATGGTTATTTCCAGTGCGACATTTAAGGGGGCTAAAGCTTTACTCAACACGGTATCAAAATTTTCTCGCAGAGGTTTTTCTCTGGCAACATCTTCAGCTCGGGCACATATCACGCTGACATTACTCAGATTTAGTTTAGCAATTACTTCTTCCAGAAACAGGCATTTTTTGTTTTTACTCTCAAGAAGTACAAAGTGGGTTTCAGACCTAAAAATGGCCAGAGGAATACCTGGAATACCACCACCACTTCCAACATCTATGGCTTTGCCCAGCTGGGATTTTGCGAAGGATTCCACAGCGAGAAGAGTTAGTGAATCAATAACCAAATTGATCAGTATAGCTTCTCTGTTTTTATGCGCCGAAAGGTTAAGGTTTTGGTTGACCAGATGGAAGTATTCTACGAATTCCATGGTCCTATCTATTGCTTCTTTCTCTGCGGGTACTTTTAAAATTTTCAATGCTTCAACAAGAATTTTTCTACCCTTTTGCACAACTTATCCACAATTTTTATTCAGAATATTTTTGAACAACAATTACTCTACAATAACGAAGGTACCGTGGCAAGAGTATTCTTCAAGCCTTATGAAATAAGGTTTTTTGAGGTGCTGATTTCTGGTTTTAGCGACAAGCTGTTCTCATGCTCTGAGCACAGCCTCATTTGTTCCACAAATTATCCACAGGAAAAACGCAGCACCAAAATTCTGGATTGGATTTAGAGAAATTGACAGTTACGAGGAGGTTGCGTTAAGTGTTTGCGCAATCTCACCGCTTTTTGTCTTTCTGGAACAAAAACAAAAAACAGGTTTATGATGCTTTTTATTGAAGAAGCAGGTTCTTGATTTTGGTAAGCAGGGTTCAGGCCTGGTAGGGATAATTTTCCGACACCTAAAGCAACATCTGGTAGAATAAAATCCTGCTTTTGGGTGGTTTGCTTGAACTGAGTGATTGTTCATATTTTTCAGGGGTTGGTGGTCAGAGAAAAGACATGATTGTATGTTCCACGTGGAACAAAAAGCTGTGTTCCGGACACAAGAACAGATTTTCGATGTTTTAAAGAGATTGGAGGGAGAATCCGAAGTGTGCATTCGAGAAGGCGAAAGAGTGTACCTCCTTTTAGAAGATGGGAAAGATTACCTGATACGCGTTGAGAAGGACAAAGTTTTTGGCACTCACCTGGGAGGGATAGCTTTCAACGAAATTATTGGCAAAAGATTTGGAGAGTTGGTACACACCACTTCTGGCAGAAAAGCTTTTTTGCTTCAACCTGGCATCGTCGATAACCTGTTTCACATGAAGCGTCGGACTCAGATTGTTTACCCTAAGGACCTGGGTTTCATCGTGCTCATGCTCGATGTGAAAGAGGGAGATCGAATAATCGATGTAGGATTAGGAAGTGGTGCAATGTGTGGAGCACTGGCCAGGCTGGTGGGCGATAGGGGTAAGGTTTATGCTTACGAAAGGCGTCAGGAGTTTATCAAGGTTGCAGTGGAGAATCTTAGCATCTGGGGTGTTCTGGAACGGGTGGAAATTAAAAATAAGGATATCAAAGATGGTTTTGAAGAGGAAAATATTGATGCTCTCTTTCTGGATGTTCCGCAACCCTGGGACTATCTGGAAGTGTGTTGGAAAGCGCTTCGGGGAGGCGGTAGAATTGGTATTGTTTCTCCGACCACTCCTCAAGTAGTAGCCGTGCTTGAGAAATTGAAAACACTACCCTTTATACAAGTGGAAGTTTGGGAAAGCCTCTTCAGGAAGTACAAACCCAATCCAATGGCTTTCAGGCCGTACGATAGAATGGTCGCTCACACCACCTACATGATTTTTGCTCGCAAGGTATTTTCAGAGAATCCCTGATTTGTCTTTCCTGCTATATTATGTTAAATTTAATCGGGCCAATTTTAATAATAAGAAGGAGGTAGAAAAGTGGCTGGTGTTGCAGGCATTTTTGCATCTAATCAACGGGAAAAAGTAGGACAAATGCTGGATCTTATCAAGCATCGTGGCCCGGCTGGTAAGAAAGTGATTGAGCTGCCAGGAGCCACTTTGGGAGTGGTTTACAATGCCGTGCAGAATGAAGCGCGGGAGATTCTTGAAAAAGAAAATAAAGCAATTGATTGGAGAGGGCCAGATCAGTTTGCCTATGCTGCGCTTGAAGATGGTTCACCACTTCTTGAACGTGACTTTCTGGGAGTAGCTCCGCTTTATTATGCTTATGATGCCCGAGGTAACCTCTGCTTTGCGTCCGAGTTCAAAGCTCTGCGCCAGCTGAGCGATGAGGTTAAAGAGCTGCCTTATGGTAGCCGTTTTGAGAAAGGAGAAATCAAAAGTTACTTTGAACTTGAAGAAAAACCTTTCTTTGGGGGTGACGCTAAAGAGATATCCGGGAAGTTGCGCACGCTTCTTGAGGACTCAATTGCTAAAAGGCTTGGTGGTGCAAGAGAAGTTGGTTCCTGGCTTTCGGGAGGGCTTGATTCGAGCACTGTAGCTACTCTGCTTAGAGATAGGGTGGATAAGCTCTATACTTTTGCGGCGGGTTTTCCCGGTGCCGAAGACCTTGAATATGCCAAAGTGGTAGCTGAGCACATTGGTTCTCAACACCGGGAAGTAATCATCACTCTTGAGGAAGCGATTAGAATCCTGCCTGAGGTGATTTATCACCTCGAGTCCTTTGACGCGCTTTTGGTGCGTTCCAGCATAACCAACTATGCGGTGTCAAAGGTAGTGGCTGAACATGTTCCTGTGGTTTTCTCAGGAGAAGGTGGAGACGAACTTTTTGCAGGCTACGATTATCTTAAAAATATTCCTGAGGAAGAGTTGACTACTGAGCTTATCGACATTACTGCCCGACTTCACAATACTGCTTTGCAGAGGGTAGACCGCAGTTCTGCGGCTTACGGACTGCTGGTACATGTTCCCTTTGTTGGTAAAGGAGTGGTTTCTTTTGCGCTTTCTATCCCGCCTGAATACAAAATCAATGACGGGGTGGAAAAGTGGATTTTGAGAAAAGCTGTGGAAGACAAGCTACCAGATAAAGTACTCAGACGCAGAAAAGCCAAATTCTGGCAGGGTGCAGGTGTAGAAGAGCTTATTGCCAATTATGCTGAAGAAAGAATAACCGATTCGGATTTTGCAAGAGAGCGAAACTTGCCCAATGGCTGGGTTCTCCGAAGCAAAGAAGAGCTTTTCTATTACCGAATTTTTAAGGAGCATTTTGGTGAAAGGATGGACCTTGACTGGATGGGGAGAAGTAAACTGGTTTAGTTTTTTATGTTTGGCTATTGGACTGTTGGTTTTCGGTCAGGAGCTCTGCTTTGACAGAGCTCCTTCTTTTTTGGGAGTTCAAATTTTGTTTACAAATTGTTAAAAATTGCGTCATAATTGGTGGATAGAATAGAACCTGTTTGAAAAGCGAAAATTGCAGGGAACGAGGGAACAAGGTGGGAGGCATTCTTGATGTCAAAAAAAGTTAAGGTTCCTATTATCATTGCAGTGATTATTCTGGCGATTCTCCTTATCACCTTCCGCTTTTTGAAAGATAAGGAAAGTCCGGAGGTTGTGAGCCAGGAATTGCCTACCGTGAAAGTGGAACGGGGTTCCATTGAAGAAGTGGTTTCAGAATTGGGTACTCTGGAACCCTGGGATGAAATAGAGCTGACACCTGAGACAGGTGGTGAGGTAGCCCAGATTCTGGTTGAAGTGGGGCAGAGGGTTAAAAAAGGCGACCCGCTGCTGGTTTTTGACACTTCAGATTTGGAGATTTCTTTGAAGAAAGCGCAGGCTCAGTACAAAGCCGCGCAGGCCGAGTTGGAAAAAGCACTTAAAAAACCCGAAGAAGTAGAATTGAAGCAAGCAGAAGCCGCCTACCAACAGGCTCTGGTCACTTACGAGGAAGCAAAAGATACTTACGAGAAGAATCAAAAGTTGTTTGACACTGGTGCCATTTCTCTGGAGACCTTGAAAGAGAGCGAGCGTAACCTGCGGCTTGCTGAAGCCAACCTGGAAGTAGCCAAGGCTGAGCTTGCGGATACCAAGGAGGGCACTTCTCCTGAAGACATTGCCATATTGCAATCCCAGCTGGAACAAATCCAAACCGATATCGAGGTTATCGAAAAAGATATTCAGGATGCTACTGTGGTAGCGCCCATTGAGAGCACAGTTCTCTCCATTGAGATAGAAGAAGGAGAAAGAGCAACTGATGAAACGGTGCTCATGGTTTTGGGTAACGTTTCCCTGATGCGGGCGGTAACCTACATTAACGAAGTAGATATTCCCAAGGTGAAAATTGGCCAAAAGGTGCGTATTTCAGTTGATGCTTTTCCTGACCAAACCTTTTGGGGAGAGGTTGCTGAAATTGGTTTGAATGGGGTGGTTCAGGAAAACGTGGTTACTTATCCGGTGAAGATTAAAATACCCAATCCCGAGGGCCTGCTTTTTTCAGGGATGACCGTTGAGGCAGATATTATTATCGAGGCGCACCAAGACACTCTGCTTTTGCCGACTGAAGCGGTGGAGGAAAGAGATGGTGAATATCTGGTTTTTGTGATGGGCGAAGATGGGAAGCCTCAACCCAGGAAGGTTAAGGTGGGCTTGCAGAACGAATCCCAGGTAGAGATAGTCGAGGGCTTGCAGGAAGGAGATGAGGTCTTACTGGGAGTTTCTGGAATGGTTAGCCCGAGCGCAGGTGGAGAGAGACCTCGGATGTTCATCGGAGGCCCTCCACCAGGGAGGTAGAATATGGGTAAACCA
>JARRBX010000003.1 GCA_029982245.1 Candidatus Atribacteria bacterium
TTCCAGGGAGGAATTGAAGAACACGAAAGAATGCTAAAACAGCTTGGGGTAGAAACTCATCGGATACGCTATATCCAGGATCTTGATAAAATAGATGCCGTAGTTCTTCCTGGTGGAGAAAGCACCACAATGGGCATTTTTCTACATAATTCTGGGCTTTTAAAACCCCTAAAAGAAGCAGTCGAAAAGGGCATGCCTGTATTGGCCACTTGCGCAGGCTTGATACTACTTGCTCAAGAAGTTGAAGGATTGAGCTTCGCTTCACTGAAAGTACTCCCAATCAGGGTGCGAAGAAATGCCTATGGAAGACAAAAAGAAAGTTTTACCAGTCAAATTAACCTTTCTTTTGATAAGGCAAAGCCCTTCCTGGGTGTTTTTATCCGAGCTCCCAAAATAGAAAAAACACTCGAGGGTAAAGTAGAGGTACTTTCCCTTTTTGAGGAACAGCCAGTAATGATTCAGTACGGCAAAATAATTGGTTGTGCGTTTCATCCCGAACTTACACCTGATAGCAGGGTGCACAAGTATTTTCTGCAAGTAATCTCCTCAAAGGACTGATACGCTTAAATAATTGCTTTTAAAACTTGACAAAAAGGCTCACCTCCTGTGTTTTTGGGTGAGCCTTTCAAGAAGCACGGACTCGGGGTTTTTGTAACAGAAAAACAACCCCTAAAAGAAAGAGGACGTTTGCGCCATCAGGCGGCTTATAAAGCGGGTTTCAGCCTTCCTGGCGCGCCTGGAGGGACTCGAACCCCCAACCTACGGATTAGAAGTCCGTTGCTCTATCCTGTTGAGCTACAGGCGCACCAACAACTCTTTACCGTTTTCGCCTCTTTGAAATATATTACTATTTATTCGAAAAGTCAACAGGTGCCAGGTTCCTGCATAACCCAAAAACAGAGAAAACTACGTCTGGTTCTTCAAATAGAATACCCGGTTTCCTCAAGGACTGCTTTCAGCTTTTCTCGTAGCTTCTCCACTTCGGAAGAAGAAAGAGCTTGCAAGGGAAAGCGCATAAAGCCACCGCCGAAACCACGCATTGCCAGTGCAGCCTTTAGGGTTGCCAAACTGGCTCCCTCTCCCAACGCTTTAGATATGGCAATCAACTTACGTTGCAAAATCTGGGCTCTTGTATACTCACGCTTTTGAAAAGCCTGCCAGACATCCAGGAAAGGTTCCGGAAAAACTCCCCCCGGGCCGGTTACCGAACCATGAGCACCAAAAATCAACACCGAAAGAAAGAGCCGATCGCAGCCCACTATAACTCTAAACTCACCAGGAGAGGAAAGAATATACTCAGATATGGTGTTAAAATTGCCGCTTGAATCCTTAATGCCCACTATATTGGGGAATTCCTGCCCCAGGCGGGCAACCGTAGATGCGGAGAGATTGTTCCCAGTAAGAGAAGGAATGTTATAAAGGTAAAGCGGAAAATCTTCAAACTTGCGGGCTAACGAAGCGTAATAATGGTACAGTTCCTCCTGGGTGTAGGAATAGTAAAAGGGAGTTACCACACCTGCTCCGTCAGCACCCAGAGAACGAGCATGTTCAATCAACTCACAAGTATCTTCAAAGTTGACAGTGCCACAGTGAGCAACGATAGTCATTTTCCCTTCATTCGCAGAAACTATGGTCTCAAGAACCTTTTTCCGCTCTTCCAGAGATAAAATCTGTGCTTCCGCAGTAGTACCACAGGCAAAAATTCCATGCACTCCCTTGGCAATCAAAAATTTCATATATTCCCTCAGAGCGCCATGGTCAACCCGACCCTGAGCATCAAAGGGTGTCAGGTGGGCAATAACAACACCTTCCAGTAACCTCATGCCACTCTCTCCTTTCTTTTTCGACGCATGAAGACAGGACCTAAAAGAGCTATAATGGTTCCTACAATAAGGACCAAAGCTATGGGCCTATTCAGAAAAATGAAGGGACTACCGTGGGAAATAATAAGTGCAGTACGGAAATTGCGCTCCACCATAGGACCAAGAATTAAAGCCAGAATAATCGGACCCAAAGGAAATTCGTAACGGCGAAACAGAAAACCCAGAATACCTCCACCAAGCGCCACCCATACGTCAAAAACCCGATTGTTCAGTGAAAACGAACCAACTATGGACAAAATAACTATGACCGACCACATGATGGGCTTGGGAAGCAAAATAAACCCTCCCACAAAACGAGAAAAGAAAAAGCCAATTGCCAAGAATATGAGATTAACAAGCACCATTAGACCAATTACCGTAAAGACGAAATCAGCCCTATCCCGAAACATTGCTGGTCCGGGTTGAACACCATACATGATGAAAGAACCAATCAACACTGCAGTGACTGCATCACCAGGTATGCCCAGAGACATCATGGTGGTAAGGGCACCACCCAGGCAAGCATTGTTTGCAGCACAGGTTGCTGCCAAACCTTCGATTGAACCCTTACCAAATTCCTCCTTACGACGGGACACTCTCCGTGAAAACTCCCAACCCAAAAGCGAAGCAATGTCAGCCCCCGAACCCGGGATAGCGCCAATAATAACTCCTGTAAGGCTCCCAACCAACGTTGCGGGAAGAGTCCGGATAAATTCGCCTGCGGTAACCAACATTCTTCCCAGCTTTTTACCAACCAAATACCCTATCTGGGTTTCTGCGTTGCTACCACTCTCAATACCAGTAAACACTTGATAAAACACTTCACCCAGACCGAAAATACCAATCATCAAGGGGATAAAGGATATACCACCCAGGAGTTCGGTTGAGCCAAAGCTAAAGCGGGGAGTGGCCAGCATGGGGTCAAGCCCTACCATAGCCAAAGCAAGACCAATAAAACCGGCAATTAACCCCTTCACAATAGAAGTTCCAGAAACAGCAACCATCATACTCAAACCGAAAAGACCGAGCGCAAAATATTCTGGAGGTCCAAAAGAAAGCGCAAAGCGGGCCAGGGGGAAAGCTGCCAGAATAAACACCAGAGAACCAAATAACCCTCCGATCGCTGAGTAGAGCACGTTAATTCCCAGCGCTAAGCCCGCTTTTCCCTGCTGCACCAGAGGATAGCCATCAAAAGTAGAAGCGATAGAAGCCGGGGTACCCGGTATGTTAATCAATATCGCTGATATACCACCTGAAAAAATGGCAGAATTCCACACTCCAACTAGTACCGCAAGACCGCTCTGATACGGTAACCAGAAAGTCAACGGAGTAAGAATAGCTACAGCCATAGTAGCTGTGAGACCTGGCAAGGTCCCAACAATCAGCCCAAGCAATACCCCTACCACAAGGTATAAAAACACATCAGGTTGTAATATTTGCACCAAAGCCATTAGCATGTCATTCATGGCTACTCTCCCACAATTATTGAGATGTCAGAAAAACCTAACCCGGAAAGCTTGAGTGAAGAGAAAGTAAACTCCAACCGAAATTAACCCTGAAGACAGCAATGAAAAAAGCGGCTTCAGCTTCATAACATATTGAATAAAGAAAAGATAGAGTAAAGTGTTCACCAAAAAGGAGCCTCGCCCCCACAAAAGCAGGTAAACCACAGTAGCTGCAATCAAAAGCAAGAGCCGAAACGCTGATGGTAAATTCACAGGAGATTTCTCTTCGTGCTTTCTCTTTTTCAGACCCTGAAAGAACAGCAAACTACCCAGAATAACCAGACCAAAAGCCACAATGCGAGGAAAAAGAGCCGGGTCCAAAGCATAACTCAAAACGCCTCTGGGGAGCAAAGCGGCTCCCCAGAAGATGAAAATTCCCAAAGCAACTGTAGCGAGACCAAAAATTAAATCAGCCACGTCAGTGTTTTAATCTCGGCTATTTTTCAGATTTACCCATTGCCCGGGGTATGAGCTCCATATACATCTCGTACTGCTGTTTGGCAAACTCTGCAAAAGAGGGACCGTCGAGATAGGCAAGCTGAATACCTCGCTCTTTCATAACTCTGGTGAAGGTCTCTGAGTTGAAAGCCTTGTAAAAAGCATCTGCGATTTTATCGTACACCTCTTTGGGAGTACCTTTTGGCAAAGCAAATCCACCCCAGGCCATTACGTTGATATCGTAACCCAGTTCTTTAGCCGTAGGCACATCGGGGAAAAGCTCGGTACGGGAGTCTCCCAGAACAGCGAGCATGCGCAAATCGCCTGATTGCACTCCTGAGAGCACTTCTGATGGACTGCAGGTTACCGCATGGATATGCCCTCCCAGAAGAGCAGCAACGCTGGGAGCCGCGCCATCAAAAGGAACAAAGGTGAATTTAACACCCAGCGCTTCCTCAAGAGCCAGACCAGCAATATGCCAGATAGAACCCGTGCCGGAAGTCCCAACCAGTATCTCGCCCGGATGTTCCTTGGCGTAGGCAACAAATTCCTCGAAGGTTTTATAAGGTGCGTCGGAACGGACCGTTAAAGCTGCAGGAACAATGTTAGTTCTCATTATAAGGTCAAAATCATCAGGCGAAATGTCAGCATAACCCAGAGCCTTTACCATGGAAAGCTCCACAGGCACATACCCAATTGTGTACCCGTCAGGCTTACTTTCTTTCAACTTTCCCATAGCAATGGCCCCCGAAGCACCGGTAATGTTAGTGGCAGTAATAGGCACGCCTAAAAATTCCTGAGCCGCAGCAGCCATAGCTCTCCCTACGGCGTCAGAAACGCCTCCCGGTGCAGCCTGAATGATCAGGAGTATTTCTTTCTCCGGAAAGTCAGCACTGGCAACACCAGTCAGAAATACAAAAGAAAAAAGAACCAAAACCAGTACCCCAACCACAAAAACCCTACTTTTTCGCATAGCTGGTTACCCCCCTCATAAAGGTTGAATAGCTTACTTTTCAATTGTAACAGAACAATTTTCACTAAACAACATAAACCATTAGTTTTTCAGCTTTATCTACGCCTTTATAGAACCAAAATCACCTACCCGGCTCAATTTGACAAATCTCCAAACTTCCTTTACAATCATCTCGGTTTTTCTAAAAAAACAAATACTAAAAAAGCTTCTTCAGGGCAGGGTGAGGGCAGAAGTCCGATTCCCGACCGGCGGTGAGAGGTGGAAAGCCTCAAGCCCGCGAGCCCCAAAGAGGGGTTGATCCGGTGCAAATCCGGGGCCGACGGTAAAGTCCGGATGGGAGAAGAAGCGAAGCCCACAAGCCCTGAAAAAACTTTCAGGGCTTTTTTGCCTCCTGAAGAAGCAAAAAGGGAGGTAAAAACCTTGAAAAAGCTGGTTTACGGCGCTGCTTTAAGCGGACTCTCTCTGGTTATCAGTCTTTTAATTCACTTTCCCATTATCCCCCAGGCTCCCTTTTTGCTCTACGACCCTGGTGACGTCCCAGTGTTAATAGCCGGCTTTAAGTTTGGAGCACCACTGGGAATAATGGTTACTGCTATTGTTGCCGTGCTCTTTGGACTCATCACCGGCGAGGGCGGACCCTGGGGTATCCTGATGCACTTTCTGGCAACAGGAACCTATGTGCTGGTAGCAAGCCTCATCTATTCCAAAAACCGAACCAGACAGGGCGCCCTGCTCGGGCTGATTGTAGCCCCCCTTTTCATGACCGGGGTAATGGTACTTGCCAATTTGGTGGTAACTCCCATATATCTTGGTGTAGAAAGGAATGTTGTGGTTGGAATGCTTCTTCCTGCCATCATACCTTTCAACTTACTAAAAGGAACCATCAACGGCGCACTCACTTTCCTCTTATACAAGAAGGTGAGTCACATTTTGGAAGAGCCCGCAAAAGCTAAAAAAGTGGCTGTTAGCGCTCAGGAAAACGGTCCTTCTTACTAATTTCCAGAGAAAGCAGGAGGATTTTCCAGCGCAAACCGTAGCTGGAAAATCCTCCTAAACCTCTTTTGCCCACCACTCGATGGCAGGGCAGGAGAACAGGAAAAGGGTTTTTGCTCAGTGCTAAACCCACTGCCCTCTGTGCCTGAGGCTTACCAACTCTCTGAGCCAGCTCCTGGTAAGTAATGACCTCACCCCAAGGGATAGTTTGGAGTTCCCAAAGAACGCTCCTTACAAAAGGAGTAAAGCGTTCAATATAAAAATTGAAAGCAGGCATAAAATCGGGCAGAGGATTCGCAAAATAGGCTTCTAAAAATTCCTCAGCTTCTCCCCGACCAGTATTCAAAAAAAGTTTTTTGCCCTGACAAAAGGGGTCTTGCTTCAAAAAGGAAAGCAGATATTCTTCCTTCAACCAGGCAGGAAGAACCACGCGCAAAAGAGCATCACCATAGTACGCCGTAAGGCCTGTCCCCCAAGGCGTATCATAAAAACGATAATAAACACAATTCCGAGCTAACACCGCTCACAAAACTCCCTGAAGCGGAGAGCAGCAACCTTTACATCTTCTTTACCAGAAAAAATGCTGGAAGTACCGGCAACAAAAACGTTGGCACCTGCTCTTTTAAGCAGGGGAACCGTTTTTTCGCCAATACCTCCGTCCACTTCAATGTCCAGCTGCCTATTTTTTTCAACCAGCATTTTGCGGACTACTTCAACCTTGGTTACTGCTTCGGGAATAAACCGCTGACCCACAAAACCTGGATCCACAGTCATAACCAGCACTAAATCAAGATAGGGCAAAAAGTATTCCAGCACAGAAGGAGGCGTGGCAGGTGAAAGAGCCACTCCTGCTTTTTTCTGGTACTTTTTGATGAGGTCAATCAGGTGATAAACTCGGGTCGTGGTCTCCACGTGAAAAGTGATGATGTCAGCCCCCAGTTCCGCAAAAAGAGGTATGAAACGCTCTGGATCCTGCACCATCAGGTGGACATCAAAAAGCAGGTGTGTTTGGGGACGAAGCTTGCGCATTAAATTAGTGCCAATAGCAAAATTGGGCACGAAATGCCCGTCCATAATGTCTATGTGGAGCATGTCCACTCCACCTTCCTCCAGCTTCCTCACTTCGGAAAGCAAGTGCAAATAATCAGCGCAGTCTAACGAAGCAGAGATTTTAATCGACAACGGAAATTCCCCCTTCAGCCCAAGGAGCAATAATTACCTTGGAGTAAAAAACCTCTTTGCGAAGCATGGCTTCCAAAAAACCGGGAGCCTCGTGAAGAGGTAAAAGATGCGAAATCACTTTTCTAAGAGTTCCTCTTTCCGCTTTCGCCAGCCGCAAAACCCGTTCCCAGTCAGAATCAAAAGCAGTAAAATGGGAGTTCCAGCTACCCAAAAGCGTTAATTCCTTGCGAAGAATGAGACTAAAATGTTTAGGGGTAATGGTAAATTCTTTTTCCTGGTTACCCAGCAAAACCAGAGTACCTCTTTTCTGCACCCGGAAAAGGGATTGTAAAAAGGCAGAAGAGTTCCCCGAAGCCTCAAAGACTTTCTCAAAGAGCAGGCCCTCTTCTTCATTGGGTGACATTATCACATCAAATGCAAAACGCTTTGCAAAATCCCGACGCCGGGGGTCAACCTCAAAACCAGCCACCAAAGATGCACCGCTCAATCGAGCCCAATAGTCAGTTAAAAGGCCAATAGGACCAAGACCAAATATAGCTACTCGGTCACCTGGGGATATCAAAGCACGGCGGACGGCGTGCAAGGTTACTGCAGCCGGCTCGGTAAGCGCACCTTCTTCAAAGGAAACTTCGTCCGGCAAAGCAACCAGATTGTGAACCGGGGCGACTACATACTCTGCAAAAGCCCCGTTCCTGCGAGAACCCAGGTAATCATAGGCATCACAGAGTTCGAAATACCCAGATTCACAAAACGCACACTTGCGACAGGGAATAAGCGGATAAACAGTAACCTTCTCCCCAACCCATTTTTCGCCAAGGTCGCATCCCGCTTTCACCACTTCTCCCGCAAACTCGTGTCCCGGGACAAGTGGGTAAAAATAGGCAAGGTCACCAAAAATCCTTGGTAAGTCTGAACCACAAATACCACAGGCCCATACCTTAACCAGCACTTCACCCTTACCAGGCTGCGGTAAGGGTACTTCTTCCAGAACCAGCTGCCCTTTGCTTTTGAGAACCAGCGCTCTCATCGTATTCACGGATTAACCACAACCTTTAATCCCTGATGAGACTCTGCAACTTCAAAAGCTTTATGGATTTCAGAAAGCGGGAAGCGGTGAGTAATATATTGGGAAGCTTTCACCATTCCCTTTTCCATTACTTGAAGAGCCTTATGGTGATGCCTGGGCAAACTCCCATGGCTTCCCAGAAGCATGCACTCTTTATAGTGAATGAGGTTGCTGTCAATGCTAATCTTTCGAGACCCCTTAGGCAACCCGCCAAAAAAGTTTACCCTTCCTCGATGGCGAACCAGTTCAAGCGCCAGTTCCTGAGCATCGGGCGAAGCACAAGCTACCATTACCACATCAATTCCCTCTCCATGGGTTGCTTCCATGACCTTCTCTATCAAATGTTCATCGCCAGAAAGAAAATAGTGGTCAGCACCGAACTGCTTGGCGGTTTCCAATCGGCTTAAAGAACGTTGAATAACTATTATATTGGTAGCGCCCATATAGCGACCCATTTCAATCATCATACAACCGATTGGCCCTGCGCCAATAATTCCCAGTGTATCTCCAACACCCAGAGAGCTCATTTCCAAGCCGTTTATAGCACAGGCCAGAGGTTCAGCAAGGGCTGCTTCGTCAAAGGAAAGAGAATCAGGTATATGATGCACCGCTCCCTGAATCACAGTAAGCTTATTCAAAAGAATGTACTCGGCAAAACCTCCCGGAAACTGATACCCTATGGCGTAGTTTATGGCACAGTTGGTGCCCATGCCATTCTGGCACCAGTAGCACTCTCCACAGGGAACATCTGCCCCTATAGCTACCCGGTCACCAGGTTTAAATTTCTTCACCCCTTCTCCAACTTCGACCACTTCACCAGCAATTTCATGACCAACTATTTGGGGAAAGTGAACTCGGGGATTACCGTAATGCATTATTCTGATATCGGAACCACATATCGCACAGGAACGAACCCGGACCAGAACTTCCCCCTCTGCAACCCGGTAGTCGGGGACTTCTTCTACCACCAGTTGATCAATGCCTCTGAGAAGCGCTGCTTTCATCGTTGCCTCCCCCAATTAATATATGAACAAAGCATAGCCCTGCAACGAATCGTTTGCAGGGCTATGCTTTTTGTCAAACATGTACTCTGTAACCTTAAATCTCAAGCCTTAACAAACGTACCGCTAACTTGGGTGCCCTTACCCAGGGTATCAGAAACCGGACACCTCTTCTCTGCTTCTTGCATCAACACCTTGAGCTGTTCATCGCTGAGATTACCCTTGACTTTCACTGTGTAACGCACAGCAAGAAATCCTGGACGGACCAGGTTATACTGGCCCATGAAGCCCCGGGGATCCAGGTCACCCTCTGCCTCCACTTCCACGCCCTCAACGGGCAAGTTTTTCTCCTGAGCAACCACCCTGACAACGATGCCCAAGCACCCAATTAAAGAAGCAAGCAACCCTTCAACCGGGTTGGGTGCTGAGTCTTTGCCACCCAGATTCTCCGGTTCATCAAACGCCATTTGAAACTGACGTACCTGGACATCCACTCGCAAGCCTTCCTGAAGCTTGCCACTTGCCTTAAATGTTAACGCCATGTCGTAAACCTCCCTATTCAGTATTTTGGAAAACACAGCACTTCACAGATTTTGAGTTTGAAAAAGGAATTCTGGTGCGCTGCACGTAATACCAAAGCAGTATCAGCACCCCTGCCGCTCCCACCAATAGAAATGATTTCCCGATCAGTAGGTACACATCCTGCATCAGCAGCCATAAGGGCTACCTCCACAGCTACTTTAAAGCCCTGAGAAATGCGGCGATAGCTTTCAGCAATCACTTCAGGTATGCTCAGGCCACCAAATTTTTCCCGAAAAGAACGATTGATGCCACTCAAAGCGTGAGAAGCCATAACTATCGAAACGCCAGCCTCGGTAAGCTTTTCTCTGGCTTCAGAAGAGAGGGAAATGCTGTCTCCTCCATTAAAACCACAGTGATAGGTAACCGCAACCAGCTTGCCCAAAAAAGCGCACTGTTGAGCTTTCTCAAGAAGCCTGAGTGCAGTATCACCACTGCTTGTGGCTACCACAAGGTGCTCAATTTTATTCTGAAGGGCTCTTTCCAGGGCCAAATCCAGGGTAAGGTCAGTATTCCCTGCTCCGGGTTTATCAAAGTAAATGATTTCCTTTCTTTCCACAGCACCCACCCCCTTACTGGTGCAACTCGATCATCTCACCGGTCTCCATATAGTATATCCGCTCGGTAACGTTGGTAATGTGGTCTCCAATACGCTCCAGATAGCGGGCAATCATTAAAACCCAGATGCCTGGTCGGGCAAGTTGTGGATTGGCTTCAATACTGGTTACCACCCCTTCATGTACTGTGCGGTAAAGAGCATCGACCTGCTCATCTCGATCAACAATTCTCTGCACAATGCCCAGGTCTCTCCTAACAAAAGCAGTAGAAGTGTCCTCAAGCATTTCCACAACGATTTCTGCCATTTTAACCACGTCAGTAACCACCTTAAGAAGCGGGCTATCGGAGAGGCGAATGCTGAATTTAGCAATATCTATGGAGTAGTCGCCGATACGCTCCACATCGGTAATAATTTTGAGAATCGCCGCAATGGTTCTCAAATCCCTGGCAACCGGCTGCTCGAGGGCGATAAGCTGTAAACACTTTTCCTCAATCTTAAAATTATAATCGTCCACCACATCGTCAAGCGCAATAACTTCTTTGGCCTTTGCAACGTCTCTCTCTTTAAGAGATTCGATAGCCATGACCAGCATTTTTTCTGCTGCCTTGATCATGTTGACCAGGCTTTCCTGCAAGTTTTGAAGCTCTTGCCTGAAATGTTCTCGCGGTATAGTCAAACCCAAAAACCTCCCACACAAGCACTATTTGTAATATTAAATCAAATCTCGATTAATTTCGCTACCCCCTTCGATAAATCACAGATTGCCACCGTGGGCTTGCCACTCAAAAGACCACAAACCTCCCCAGGATTAACCAGCAACTTACCCCGATTTTCTTTGATAACTGCCTGATGCGTGTGGCCATATACCACCAGGTCAAAATGGGCACTCTCAAAAGCGGCTTCGGCAGGTTGCGGATAGTGACTAACCCAGATGCGGTATCCTTTTTCCTCTATCTTCAGGTGAGGACTGGAAATCTTTCCCGAAGAACGTTCAAAAATCCCCAGAACCTCACCGTCGTTGTTGCCCCTCACGCCGTACCAAGGTAGGGAAAGCTGGGCAAGCAAGGCCACACTGAAAGGAGCCACATAATCCCCAGCATGGATGATGAGCTCAGCACCTTCACTTTGGAGGACTTCCAGGGCCTTCTTCAGGTTCTGCAGGTGGTCGTGGCTATCAGACAGTACACCAACCAGCAATTGAACCACCTCCTAAAACTTTTCCCAGTGCAAAACGTCCTTCAGCGCTCGTTTGTAGATTTCCCCTCGCGGTCGCTCCGCAGGGTACCCAATAGGAATTAAGCTTATCAGCTTGTAACCGTTGGGAACACCAAGCTTTTCTCTCACCGCTTCAGCGTATGCTTTTTTGTCCCCTGCCACCCAACAAGCACCAAGGCCCAGGGCGCAAGCAGCGATTAAGATGTTTTCCGTAGCCGCACAACCATCCTCAAGGTAATACTTGGTCTCCTTGCAAAAAACAGCAACCAGAACCGGCGCGTCCTTGATAAACTTGCCGTAGTCAGTAAGTCGAGCAATCTCCTCTCTCTTTGCGCTTTCAGTAACCACCACAAACTCCCAGGGCTGGATATTGATTGCCGAAGGAGCCAGTCTTGCACAATCAATAATGGTCTCAATTTTTTCCTTCTCCACTGGTTGATTGGTAAACCTGCGAATAGAACGCCTTTCCCGCAAGGCTTCGATAGCATCCATGAACAACACCTCCTTTACCAGCCACTCAAAAGTTTTAACTGCTTATACATTTTATTTTTTTCCTGAGGGGTAGTCCGAACTCTGCGCAGCAGCTCTTCGAGAAAAGTAATACTTTCCTGATAGGTTTTGCGATCCACCGGGTAGGGAATTCCATCCTTTCCGCCATGAGCAAAGGAAAAACTCACCGGGTCTTTAAAGCTGGGAGGCGCACCCAGTACCACTTCTGAAGTGAGCGCCAGAGCCCGCAGGGTTTTAGGCCCTACCCCAGGTGTAGCTAAGAGACCCTCAAAATCAGCCGGCTTTTCCACACACAGATTATAAAGAGTTCTGGAAATACGGGAGAGGTCAAAGTCTCCCTCTTCAATGTGGTGCCGGGAAGGAAGTGCAAAATGCAATACTTTTTGCATTTCACCAATTAGCGCCTCCCCGTTTTGCTCGATAAGCTGCACCATACCCTTCCGGCAGTTTTCACTCTCTCGGGCTACCAGGTTAAGCACCCTGCTCTCCCTGCGCTGGGCACATATGCCACGGTGGGGCTCACAGACCAGGTCTTCGACCGTTTCGCTCAACCAGTGGTACCTCCTGGCCAGCCGTAGCGCTTCGTTCATTCCCTGCTGCACCACTGCCCAGTTACCGGAACTGGTAAAGAAAAACACGTGGTGATAAAGCTGGTACCCATCCTGCAAAGCGGCACTGTCAATCTTGGCCGTCATCTTGCTTAAATAAACAAGCTGGTCAGTAAATGAGAAAGAACAGCACTCTCCGTAAACCTGAATTTCCTGAGGTGTCTTGCGAGAGGTAGCCCCCTTGCCACCACAGATAAAAATCCCCAGCTCCTGCTCCCTGCCTCTAATTCCCTCTTTCAGTGCTCCGCAAAGGGTAGTGGTAACTCCGCTTGAGTGCCAGTCAAAACCCAGGAGACATCCCAGAGATTGAAAAAATAAGGGATCCGATATGCGACGCAAAAACTCCTCAGCACCAAAAAACTCCACTATAGCTTCAATAATCAAGCCTCCCAGGCGCTGCATCCTCTGAAAAAGCCAGCGGGGACACTTTCCCCCGTGAAGCGGAGAGTCCACAAAACCCCGACGTATTGCGCTCACAACTTATAGCCAAACCTCCTCAACAAAGCTTTGCGCTCTGCAATATCCTGCTCAGTTTCCACACCCTTGGTTTTGAAGCCATCAACAACTCCGAGAATAGCTCTCCCCTGGTCAGTTTCGGCAATAATCACCTGCACTGGATTAGCAGTAGCACAAAATATCCTGCAAACCTCAGGTACCATCTTCACTGCGTTCAGCACGTTGATGGGAAAACCCTCTTTAAGGAAGATCAAAAAAGCATGTCCGGCTGAAAGCAACATTGCGTTTTCCTTGGCAAGTTCCGTCAGCTCCTCATCATTGCCACTGTAGCGTACCAGGCAAGGCCCAGAAGCCTCACAAAATGCAATGCCAAACTTGAGGTGAGGCGAAATTCCCACCAGAGCTTCGTGAAGGTCCTCGACAGTTTTAATAAAGTGTGAGTGACCCAAAATGAGGTTATACTGTTTCGGGTTTTTAAGCGCAACAATCTGGAGTTCCAAAGACAATCCCCCCTTTCAAGTTTATTCCCTTTTTAACCAGGGTAAAACCTCCTCCAGCAGCCCTCCAACCTTTTGACCCAAAGTTCTTCTCTCCAAAGCAGGTCGTTCTGGCTGCTCAATCCCTACAATCTCTTTCATAAAACCTTCCAGAGCTTTTTCAAAACCTATGTCATACCCCACCTTCTGGCTCTGAAACCACTTGTAATCCATTATATAAGCAAAGATGTCAGCCAGCCCTTTACCCGGAAAGGCTTCTTCAAGATTTTTCTCCACGATTTTCTGAACCACAGGGGTGTAGACACATAAAAACCAGTTTAACGCCGCCTCCTGAATGGGAACTTCTCTGCCTAAGGAAGCGCTCATCTGCCTGGCATGGTCCTGAATGTAGTTCAAAAAAGCATCATAGTGGCGCGGTTCGGTAGCGTCAATGCCTTTCAAGCCAGTAATTCTTTCAAATTCAGCTCTTTTCTTGCGCAAAGCTTTGCTTTCAATTTTCGGAGAAGGAAAAAATTCAATCACTTCAGCATCGATGAATTCTCTTCCCAGCTCCTTGGCCACTGCCACTCGGTGATTTCCATCGAGTACGTAGTACTCATCTCCCACTTTGTAAACGATAATGGGGGGCAAGATTTCTCCTCTTTCCATCGCCCTCCTGATACGGTAATAGCGAGTGTCCGGGCGTTTAAGTCTAAAACCTGGTAAAAGGTCTGCCGCTCGCCCCACACTGCCCACTATTTTTTCAACCGGTATAGCATGAATTCCCCGATAGACCCGGTTGGAAAGTCCCAGCCGCCGCGAAACTTCACCAAAGGCCTTGATCCGTTCCCTGCTTCCTCTGACGGGCATTATT
The DNA here is from genome assembly GCA_029982245.1 of Candidatus Atribacteria bacterium. GTDB lineage: Bacteria > Atribacterota > Atribacteria > Atribacterales > Thermatribacteraceae > Thermatribacter > Thermatribacter velox. Next base: position 14,298 of record JARRBX010000003.1, read on the forward strand.
TCACCCCTATTCAATTAAAAGATATTCAGGGCTCACCAGGTTGCCGATGCCCAGCCAGTATACCAGAAAATCAAGGCGATTCAACAACATCAAAACGCCCAGAAACAAAAGCAAACCACCGCTCACTATTTCTACCAATCTCCCTCTTTTCTGAAATCTCTTCAAAACCTGCATCACCTTGCCCCAACCCACACCGAGAAGAATAAAGGGTAGAGCAAGTCCCAGGGAGTAAAAAGCTAGCATCAGGCCTCCTTCCCAGATTTGCGCCCTTGCCGAAACATAGAGTAAAATAGCACCCAAAATGGGTCCCACGCAAGGAGTCCATCCCAGACCAAAAGAAATGCCCAGCACGAAACTGCGCAGTTGAGCCCAATCTGTCTTAAACTGAGCTCTTTTTTCAGCGTATAGAAGACGTATTTTCAAAACACCCAGGACTTGAAGGGCAAAAATGATGATAACCACGCCAGCAATCCGGTTGAACCAATCTTTATAAAGCAGAAAAACTCCCCCCAGAGCTGAAGCACCAATACCCATCAAAAAGAAAATCCCTGAAAACCCACTTACAAAGAGCAAGGTATGCCATAAAACCCTTTTACGCTCTTTCTCTATGGACTCAACCCCGCTCAAATAGCCGATGTAGGCGGGAGCAATTGCCAGAACACACGGTGAAAGAAAAGAAAGAACTCCGGCCACAAAGCTGATTACAACACTGAGTTCAAAGTCCAAATAAAGCACCTCCCTCTATTGCCAGCACTCTGACTTAACCAATTATAAATAACTAATTTGATACGTTTAGTATATCACCACTTCAAAAACCTTTACTGCAAGCACCGCTTAAAAAGCAACAACCTCGTTGTCTCCAAACTAATACCCTTTTTAAGAATATTTGTTTCTCGCTTAAAAGTTGTGCTATAAAAATAGCATGAGTTAAAAATTTCCACTGCACAAACCATCTTAAAGGGGGGCAGTAAATTTGTACTGGGAAAAAGAAATTGAGACCATGCCACGCGAAGAACTTGTTAAACTTCAAGAACAGCGACTCCAGAAAACGCTGGAACAGGCACAGAAAACAGCTTTCTACAAAGAGCTATTTCGCAAGAACCATCTGGACCCTCAAAAAATCAAAACCCTTGAAGACCTGCGCAACGTTCCACCAACCACTAAAGAGGATTTGCGCAATCACTTCCCTTACGGGTTTTTGGCCGTACCTCTTGAAGAAGTAGTGAGACTCCATTCCTCTTCAGGGACCACTGGTACCCCCACAGTTATCTATCACACCGCAGAAGACCTTGAGAAATGGACCAATCAGGTTGCCCGCTGTCTCTACATGGTGGGAGTGCGACGAGGGGACGTATTCCAGAACATGATGAGCTATGGCCTTTTCACCGGAGGCTTGGGCATGCACTACGGTGCAGAAAGAATAGGTGCCCTTACCATTCCCATCGGCCCTGGAAACAGCAAGCGTCAAATCTGGTTTATGCGTAATTTTAAAACCACGGTCATCCACATCATACCGAGTTATGCCTTGCTTCTTGCCAGTATTATCAAAAGCGAAGGCCTGGACCCCAAAGAAGACCTTTATCTCCACACGCTTTTGATTGGTGCTGAGCCCCACAGCGAAGAAACTCGCCGCCGCATTGAGGAAAGTTTTGGCGCCAAAGCCTACAACTCTTACGGACTCTCTGAAATGAACGGCCCGGGGGTGGCCTTTGAATGCGTCTATCAGGAAGGAATGCACCTCTGGGAAGATTATTATTACCTGGAAATAGTGAACCCTGAAACGCTTGAGCCCTGCTCACCCGGTGAAGTAGGTGAAATACTCCTCACTACCCTGAACCGCGACGCAACACCCATCATACGTTACCGCACCCGTGACCTTGCCTATTACTATGAAGAACCCTGTCCCTGCGGAAGAACTCACCGCAGAATCTCCCGCATCAGGGGAAGAAGCGACGACATGTTCATTTTCAGAGGCGTGAATATCTTCCCCATTCAGATAGAAAAAGTGCTTATGAATATACCCGAGGTGGCTTCCAACTACCGGATAATTTTGGATCGAGAAGATTTTAAAGATACCATGAAGGTGGAAGTAGAAATAAAACCAGAGTTTTTCTTTGGAGATTTGCTCAAACTGGAAAGGCTCCGGGAAAGGATTAAGGCAGAATTGCGATCCGAAATCCTGGTCACTCCTGAAGTGGTCCTGGTAGAACCCGGAAGTCTTCCTGTCAGTGAAGGCAAAGCAGTGCGAGTCATTGACCAGCGTAAAATGTGAGAAAGGAGTGCAAAATCATGGCACACCAGATTTCGGTCTTTGCCGAGAACAAACCGGGCAGAATTGAAAAAATAACTGGCCTTCTGGCCCAAGCCGGCATAAACATCAGAGCCATCACCATCTCAAGCGCCAATGGTTTTGGGGTCATCAAGGTGCTCACCGACCAGCCCCAAAAAGCCTACGCAGTGCTGCGCGAAAACAATCTGCCAGCCTACTTACAGGAAGTAATAGCTGTGGTTATGGAAGACCAACCGGGAGGGCTGCACCGCATTGCCAAGGCACTCACGGAAAATCAGATTAACATAGAAGATGCGTACGGCTTTGTCATTGAAAGTGGCAAAAAAGCGGTACTGGTACTCCAGGTAGAAAGTCAACCCCGTGCTCAGAGCATTCTGGAACGGCAAGGGTTTACACTTCTGAGTGACGAAGAGCTTTACAGGTTATAAAACAGAAACTCGAAAGGAGGGGCTCAAATGGCGAAACTGGTCATTTTTTATTCTCGCTCGGGAAGAACTAAAGCCCTGGCTTCAGGCATTGCCCAAGAAATGGGAGCAAAGACGGAAGAAATCAGAGTTAAGAAAGTCAAAAATCGTTTGCCAGGTGCTATGGCAATGACTGGAGCTGCTAAAAAAGGGAAGTTGCCTCCGGTGTATCATGAAAGCATTGCCATCGAGCAGTTTTCTGAAATTTTCATAGGTGGCCCAGTGTGGGGAGGTAGTGCTGCGCCACCGGTTTTAAGCTTTATTCAAGATAAAGACTGGAAAGGGAAAAAAGTGTATACTTTTGTTACTTGTGCCTTTTTCGGGGGTAAAAACGCCCTGCGGCAGATGAAGAAAGCCCTGGAAGAAAGAGGCGCCAGCGTTTTGTCTGAAAAAGACTTTCGAAGTCTCTTCAAGAGCAAAGAACGCCTGAAATCCGAAGGGATACAGTGGGCCAAGGAATTGTCTCGAAAAGCCAATAACCACTAATCAGCCATTCATCGCATACTGCCTGCCCCACGAAAGGAAAGCAGGCAGTATGCATTACATTCAGCTACTCAAGGGAAAGTCCGTATTTTTGCATCACCGCTTCAAAACGACTCTGCAGCTCTCGGGCTCTCTGGTCATAGAGTCCGGGGTCCTTCCAGGTGTTTCGGGGAACAAAAATTTCTGCAGGCAAATCTCCCACCTTTCTGGGCACCAAAAACTTGAATACCGGATCCTGATAAAACCCTTCGTTTTCGATGCTCCCATCAATTGCCGCTCTTACAATAGCTCTGGTGTAATCAATATCAATGCGGTGTCCTACTCCATAGGGGCCACCAGTCCACCCTGTGTTCACCAGATACACTCGGGTTTTATACTTTTCGATTTTCTCTCCAAGCATTTTTCCGTACACAACCGGGTTTCGCGGCATAAAAGGCGCTCCAAAACAGGAAGAAAAGGTAGCTTCCGGCTCCACAATGCCCCTCTCTGTTCCAGCCAGTTTGCTGGTATAGCCCAGGATAAAGTGGTACATTGCTTCTTGTTTACTAAGTTTGGCAACTGGCGGCATAACCCCGAAAGCATCGGCAGTAAGAAAAATAACCACTCTGGGATGTCCGGCTATCCCCGGTATCAAGGCATTGGGTATAAGCTCTATGGGATAGCTCACCCTGGTATTTTCGGTGTATCGGGAATCAGAAAAATCGGGCTGGCGAGTTTCCTCATCCAAAACGACATTTTCCATGATGGCACCGTAGCGTATGGCCTGATAAATCTGAGGCTCTTTCTCCTTGGAAAGGTTGATACACTTCGCATAGCATCCGCCTTCAAAGTTAAAAACACCCTTGTCCGACCAGCCATGTTCGTCGTCCCCAATCAGCTTTCTCTGGATATCAGCGGAAAGCGAAGTTTTGCCAGTACCAGAGAGACCGAAAAACACTGCCACGTCATCCTCATCACCCACGTTAGCCGAACAATGCATGGGCAAAACTCCCTTTTCAGGAAGCAGGAAATTCATCACCGTGAAAATGGCTTTCTTGATTTCCCCACAGTAGGAAGTACCACCAATAATAACCATACCTTCAGTAAAGTTAATGATTACAAAGGCTTCAGAGCGGACACCGTCCAGCTCAGGAACAGCATGGAAACTGGGAGCACAGATTACTGTGAACTGAGGAACAAAGCGAGCCAGTTCCTCGTGAGTTGCCTCAAGGAACATGTTCTGAACAAACACATTCTGATAGGCAAATTCATTGATGAAACGAACCGCCATTCGATAATCCGGGTCTGCACCTACAAACCCGTCATAAACATAAAGATCCCTTCCCTGCAAATAACTCAGCAATTTCTCCTTAAGTTTTTGATATATTCCTGGTTCAATGGGGACGTTAACTGAACCCCAGTCTATTTCTCTCTCCGTCCTCTGGTCACAAACGATGAAACGGTCCTTAGGAGAACGACCGGTGTATTTGCCTGTCCACACAGCAAAGGCTCCAGTCGAAGACAGCACTCCTTCCCCCCTGGAAAGGGCATGCTCAAAAAGCCTGGGAATAGAAAGATTATAGTAAACATTGCGGGGATTCACTATGCCAGCTTTTTCCAGAGGATAGAATAACCCCATACCTTGACCTCCTTCAAGGGGATTTTGGAAATTGTATCACAAAGCCCGCGCAAGTCAAGGCTTGACCAACTACGGGGGTAGAAGATAAAACCGATAACCCTTGACAAATATTGCCTTTTGCATAAAATAAGGTATGGTCTAAAAATAATGAAAGCGACGCGGGGTGGAGCAGTCAGGAAGCTCGTCGGGCTCATAACCCGGAGGTCGTCGGTTCGAATCCGACCCCCGCTACCAGATGGCGAAGAGGGTATGCTAAAAAGCATATCCTCTTTTCTTTTTTCGAGCCCTGCGTGCTCTTCTTGACTTCCAAGGCTTAGGGAAAGGAGCAGACCAGGAAGAGCTTCAAAAGCTTCACATCCTTGAAAAATTGAGGAAAAAGTAAAGATGTGCTACCATGAGATAGCTCTTACTCAAGAGGGGCAGGCGTGAACCAGGATAACAACCAGAAATCCAAATATTTCAGCTTCGTCTTTTGGGGAACAACTTTTCCTGCTCTTTTTCTTCTGGCACGAAGAAATTATCTCTTTTTCCATACTATCATAGAATTCTTCGCTATTTTCACCGGTTTTTCGATTACCCTTATTTCACTCGCCACCCGCAATCTCATACAAAACAGGATATTTTTGAAATTTGGTGTTCTTTACTTCTTTGTGGCAAGCATCGACTTCCTCCACACCCTCGCCTACAAAGGCATGGGAGTATTCCCCAGCTGGACAGCCAACCACCCAACCCAGCTCTGGATTGCTGGAAGATTGCTGGAAACCACCGGTTTTTTTCTTATTATTTTCTTTGCTCATCTGAAAGAAAAAACACTCGCTATGGTATTTGGACTGGTATGCGGTTTCCTGGTTGCGGCTGTCTGGCTCGGCACTTTTCCGGACTGCTTCATCGAAGGACACGGCCTTACAACCTTCAAAATTGCTATGGAATATGCGATAATAGTTACACTCTCCATCGCTCTGCTTAAAATCCTTAAAAGCCGAGAACAATCGCTTTCAAGCTTCAGGAGTACCCTGGTACTGGCCATTGTTTTCACCATGCTCGGCGAGCTTTCCTTTGCGCTGTACAGTGATGTATACGGCTTTTTCAATTTCCTTGGACACGTGTTTCGGTTTTTATCCTACCTGGTTATTTTAAGAGGCGTTATCATCAACTCACTTAATAACCCTGTTCAGACGCTGATGGTTGAACTTGACAGAGAAAGAGAAAAACTTAGACAGATAGCCCATTATGATGCCCTTACCGGTCTTTACAGTAGAAACTTTTTCAATGAACTGGTTCAAAAACAGGTTGCCATTGCTCTGCGGAAAGGAGTTCCCCTTTCTTTCATCATGATTGATGTAGACCATTTCAAAAAAATAAACGATACTTGCGGACACCTGGTCGGCGACCAGGTACTCAAGCTGGTCGGAAACTGCATTGCCCGTTCAATTCGCGAGTCTGACATAGCCGCACGCTATGGAGGAGATGAGTTCATCGTGATACTTTACGGTACAACCGAGGAACACGCAAGAGAAGTGGCCACCAGAATCAGGGAAAAAGTAAAAAATTCCCGCAGATTCGAGCAGAAATGTGATGCAAACGTGGACATCAGCTTTGGCGTAGCCCAGCTTGAGCCGGGCGAAACCTACCTCCAGGCCATTCACAGAGCAGACGAAAGGATGTATCTTATGAAAAAGTCAAAGAAAAACACCAGCCCGTTCTCAATTCCCAGCAAATCTCCTGATCAATACAGCCGGTAGGCCCTCTTTACCAAAAAGCTCAACCCTGCCCCCAGAAGAGCCATCAAACCGCTAAACAGAAAGGCTGGTGTAAAGCTCCCAGTAAGGTCAAACATCCAGGAGCCAATGCCAGAAACCAGTGCTGCCACACCAAAAGCCGTAAACACCAGCCCGTAATTCGCTCCCAGGTGCTTAATCCCAAAACAGAGAGCTACCAGAGTGGGAAAGAGAGCCAGGTTCACTGCATACCCAAAGCCCACCATAGCTGAAGCTACGTAAAGCCTGACCTGACTCAACACCAGCTCTCCAAAAAGCACCAGAGTAAGGCCCTGCAATACATAGGCACCAATCATGGTGAAAAGAATGCCAAAGCGGTCTCCCAGATAACCCGCCAGCGGGCGACCCAGCCCGTTGACTCCGGCAAATACCGAAATGGCCAGGGAAGCAAAGAGAGGATCAAGACCCAGAACCTCCTGTCCATAAGAAGAAATCAAACTCAATGACACAAAACCACCGGTACTCACCAGAAAGAAAATGAGCCATAATTCCCAGAAAAGCTTTTTCCCCACAACCTGGGACGGAGCAAGTTCGGCACGGACTTCCACCGTCTTGCACTGTCCACTTTGCAAACACTGCTCGTAAAAAGACCAGTTTTGGGGAGGATTTTTTAAAAGTCGGGAAGCCAGCAGAGAAATCCCGGAAGTCAATACTCCAATTATCAAAAAGGTGCTCTCTATCCCGTAAGCCGGAATCAAAAAGCGAGCTTTGAGAGGAGCAAAAAAGATGGCGGCCAGGCCGAAGCCCATCACCGCAAGGGACACCGCCAGGCCGGGTTTGTCTGGAAACCACTTCCTGGCGACCGGGGCCACACAGCTATAGGTCAGCGCACAGGCTAAACCCCCCAGAAAGCCATAAGATAAGACCAGCCACCAGGGGTTGGGAAAACGGTCCACCAAACCAGATAAAATGTAGGCAACCAGAAAAAGAATTGCACCTATCGGTGCGACTTTACCAGGACCTTTTTTATCCTGCCAGTGGCCAGCAGGAACCATAAAGAAAGCAAAAACCAACATAAAAAACGTGAAAGGAAGAGTAGCACCATATCTCGACCAGCCAAAGCGTTCCATCATGGGAACCACAAATACTCCCCAGGCATAGGCCACGCCACCCATCAAAGAAAGAAGAAAACCCCCTAAAAGAACCTTCCACCTTCCTCGCAAAGCACGGTCCTCACCACCCATGAATGCTCCCCACCCCCACCAAAAGTACTAAGATAACCACTTGGCTAAGTAATAGTTTTTCTTGCCTCTTTTAATCACCAGGTATTTTCCACCCAAACAGTCCTGACGCCTAAAGGTTCTGTCAATTTCCTGTATTTTAACCCCGTTGATCTGAATGGCTCCATTTTTAAGATGCTCCCTGGCTTCCCTTTTAGAAGAAGCAGCACCACAAAAAACCAGTAAATCCACAATGCCAATTCCTTCACGCCCCGTAATTTCACAGGAAGGAACGTCCCGAAATGCTTCTTCGAGCTCCGAAGGCGTCAATTCCTCAAGCTGACCATAAAAAAGTGCCCGGGATATTTTCTCTGCCCGCTCCAGCGCTTCTTTTCCATGAACCAGTGCGGTCATTTCCCTTGCAAGCACCCGCTGGGCCTCTCGACGTTCGGGGTTTCTCTTCACTTCTTCCTCAAGCTCCAGGATTTCCTCCCGAGATAAGAAGGTGAAGTACTTGAGATAGGTAACCACATCCCGATCGTCAACATTAAGCCAGAACTGATAAAATTGGTAGGGTGTAGTACGTTCTGGATCCAGCCAGACTGCGCCCTGCTCGGTTTTACCAAATTTCGTTCCATCAGAACGGGTTACCAGTGGAAAGGTTAAACCATAAACCTTTTTACCCAGTACTTTCTGAATCAGGTCCATGCCTGCCGTTATGTTCCCCCACTGGTCACTACCACCAGCCTGAAGCTCGCAATTGTAACGCTGCGCAAGCTGTAAAAAATCATAGGCTTGAAGTAGCATATAGCAGAATTCGGTAAAAGATATGCCCGATTCCAACCTGGATTTTACAGATTCCTTAGAAAGCATATAACCCAGCGAAAAGTGTTTGCCTATGTCTCGCAAAAAGGGTATCATTTTCAGCTCTCCGAGCCACTCAAAATTATTGGCAATCCGAGCAGGATTGGAGGTGACTTCAAAGTCCAGAAACCGTTCCAGTTGGGAACGTATTTTCTGAGACCAGGCTTCAACCACTTCCTGAGGGTTTAGGGTTCGCTCTGTGGTTTTCCCGCTGGGGTCACCAATCAGACCGGTACCTCCACCCACCAGGGCTATGGGAATGTGTCCTGCCAGCTGGAAACGACGCAATCCCAGAATAGGCAAAAGATGTCCCACGTGCAAGCTGTCGGCGGTGGGGTCAAAACCCACATACAGCACAATCCTGCCCTTGGATAGCCGCTCTCTTAAACCTTCAAGGTCGGTAACCTGATAGATAAGGCCTCTGAATTCAAGGTCTGCGATGAGATCCACTTTCTTTAAACCTCCTGCAGGTCAAATCATTACCGGTTTTTTATCCATCTTTCTATTTTCAAGGGAAAAAGTTGCTCTTTTCAACTCCCTGAGTATCGAATAGAGCAAAAAAGAAGAATACCTGGTATGCACCCGAACCAACCAGTTCAGGCACAAAAATTCAAAAATATCCTTAAGAAAAAGATTTTCAGCCCTGATGGCTAAAAGCGGAAAATGAAAATTTCCTACCGTTAGCCCTTCGCGATTCAATCTGAGCGTTCCTCTTTTTAGGGACTTCAAACGGCCGCTGAAGCGGTCTCTTACAGATACCAGAACACCAGCAATTTCTAAGCCCCGTTCCTGAGCAAAGCAGGATAGCCACTTTTTTTGGACTTCCATAAAATCGACCAGTGGAATCCCTTTCACAAAACCATACTGGTCCAGAACCCATTGCGTTCTACAGTGGCGGCATCCAAATGCATTTCCCAGGGCCTCTATAGAGCGGAACGCACCACATGCAGGACAGAACCATATTACCCTCTCAATCCCCTTGGACTTATGGTTGCCGCGATACTCAAAACCCTGCTTAAGTTGCCAGTCCCACTCAGAATGAAAAAGAGCTTGTTCACCAGGAAAATCTTTATAAACGTCAATCTCCACTTCTACTGGTCCTTTTCTGCGAGCCTCTGCCCATACTGGTTGGGCAAGCCACGCTCCTTTAATCTTTGCTACCACCACTGGGACACCCAGTGCGTTAACCAGTTTTGAGGTACCAGGCATTATCCCCTCAAAGTTCCCTGACCAGGTTATTGAACCTTCGGGGAAAATACCTACTGCTCCACCCTTTTCCACCACTCTAAAGATTTGTTTCACCGCACGGGGGTCTGGATAGTTTTTCTGCTTAGGTATAGCACCAACCATTCTTATCAACATACCCAGGGTGGGATGGTGAAAAATCAGGCGGTTAGCCACCCAGTGAATGGGGTAAGGAGAAAAAGTACTGATTATAAAAGGGTCCAGAGCGCTCAAATGATTGGCCAGCAACACAAAGGGTGGCTTTGGGAAATCGCCAAGCAAAGCGCACCAAGTATACCTTCTGGGGAAATAGGCCGCAAAAAGTGGTTTCCCCAAACGCCAAAGCAGCGCAACATTTGAAACTGTACCAGTAGCAACTGAGAGATGTTCTTTCAACATGGAAAAATTTTAACATGAAGAACCAAAATCCCCAACACTCAAAAGAAAAGCGGCACGCTTTCCCCTAAAAAGAAAGGCCTCTTCCGCATTGGAAGAGGCCTTTCTTAAAAAGCAATTACACAAAGTTATTTCTCAAGAGGTGAGCCTGTTTTCACCCAACCAGGGACGCCGCCTTCAACTATCCAGGCTTCATAACCCAGCATCTGAAGAACAGAAACCGCAAATGCCGAATTGGTATCCAGCGAACACACCACTGCGATAGTTTTATCCTTGGGAATTTGATTTAGATTATCAACCAGGGTCGGAAGTGGCACATTCACCGAACCAGGAATATGGCCGTTTTTGTACATGAAATCCGGCCGTACGTCCAGGATAAACAGAGAATCTCCCTTTTCTTCAATCAAAGTTTTGAGCTCTGCTACCGAGATAAGCCAGAGCTTGTTCTGGGGCACCGACTTCAGAAAGGAATCTGCAGCCTGAGTGATCTCTTGCGCACCCTGAGCCAGACCCGAAAACACAAAAAGTAGCATCAAAGAAACTGCCAGCACTACACCCGAAAAATTTGTTTTGCGGAACATAACTTCCGCCTCCCTTTTCTTTGATAAACTCTAAAACATTTGTTTTAAAGTTTTATTCCCGTCTCTTAATTACTGCTCAAACATGGGCCTGTTCAAATCACCAGAGTTGCTGTAGCCTCTGCTTTCCCAGTAACCTCGGTAATTGGCATTATCCGAAAGCTCAACCCGCTCCAACCAGCGAATCCATTTATAGCCCCATTTACTTTCTGCCACCAGCTGGAAAGGAAAACCCTGGGCAGGAGGAAGGGTTATTCCGTTAATTTTATCAGCTATGATGATATCTCGCTCCAGAATGTAGTCGAGCGGAAGAGAGGTGGTATACCCATCCACGGCATAAAAAATAACCGTATTTGCTTCTGGCAAAACCCCTACTTTCTCAAAAAGAGCAGAAAGAGGAATACCTTCCCAAAGAGCCTTAACCTGCCACCCTTCAACACAGAAAAGAGTCACCAGTTTCTTCTTTCGAGGAAAAGAGCGAAGCTCCTCGAGAGAAAAGCTCAACGGTTTTGCAACCAGGCCATCTACAACCAGGCGATAGGTTGCAGGGTCGACCTTCTGAACTCCTCGAATTGAGTTCTCACGAAAGTCAGAAACAGAACCCAGCTTTTCTCCCTGATACTCACGAATTTCCACCTCGTCAGTGGATAAGTTTTGTTCACCGAAACCAGCAACCACGAATACCAGCACAAAAAACAAAGATAGCGCCAAAACCGTGAATGCCCGGCTTAATTTCTGCATCAAAATCACTCCTTTCCAAAGAGGAACAGTAAAACAAGTGTTTTAATCTAAAACCCGGTGAGGGAACAGTTATTCCGCAAGTTGCAGGAAGCTGGGAAAAGCTTAAAGCATAACTTCTTCAAAAGCGACCTTCAGGCTTTCATCAATGTAGCGATAAAAATCGGGGATATCCTCTTGAGACAATCCATACCACTGAAAGTGAGTTCGCCAGGTGAGTTCAAAATATTTCTTCCCGCAATGGTGATGAAAAAGAGCAGGCTTAAATCGAGCTACCAAAGCTCGTTCACGGAAAGCCTTTCCTTCAATCGGCTTTCCACAAAAAGCACAGATTTTTTCCTCCATCTTTCAACCTCGCAAAAAATCACAGAGCAACCAGTTCTATTTTACCCCTTACCCCCATAATCTCTCCAAAGGCCACAAACACTCCCTGAACACCGTAAGCATTCTCGCTAATTCGCAAAACCTTCTCTACATCCTCTTTAGCTTTTACCAGATTGGCCAGGCTGGTTGCCCAGGCATCGGCAAGTGCCGCAGAGTCGCTGATTACCACCACAGCATCAGCCTTACCAAGGCTCAAGGAAGGACCCACTTTGCCTGAAGAGGTCGCCACTCCCCATCTGCCGGGTGGAAGCTTGATTCCCAGTTTAAAGCTGAAGGGTGAATCCTCTCCAGCATAGATTGCCACTACTCTCGAACAAGAAGAAACAATAAGCAAATCCCCACCATTTTCCACTATAAATTCCTTAACCTCTTCCTTAACGCCCTCGAAAACCCGCTCATTGATGGCTCCGGCCACTGCAGCCATGGGGCCTACCCGGGCTTTTTCGGAAGCCCAGGCCATGAGCCGGCAAATGGGAGGAGCAAATGCAGGCACCCGAAGCGGTTCCAGAGAGTTCAGAAATTCAGGGTGGTAGCGCAAATAGGCTTTCAGGTTCCTGCGCTCCCGCTCCAGGAGCTCTCTAACCTTTTCCTGTACATCGACATTCGCCATGACAAAAAGATCGCTCTCTTCTATTTTCACCTCAAAAGAGACCAGTTCGGGTACCTGCATCAGTTGGCGATACCATCTTTTCACATACTCCACGTTCAGATCAAAGCCTCCATAGCAAAGGTAGGACAAGCCATAATGCACATTTCACAGGCAATGCATCTGGTACCGTCGAAACGCACCTCAAACGAGGGCTTCTCTATAAACAGCGCTGAAGTGGGGCAAACACCCACACAGGCTCCACAGTTGATACAGCGTTCATCGTTTTTGCGAATATCCTGGCTGAGTGATTCAATCAGTACTCCCTGCTCACGCAGGTACTGCAAGCCTTTTTCCTGATTTGCACCTTCACCAATGATTTCCATAACCATAATCCCTTCACGATGCGGTGAGATAGAAGCCCTGAGAATGTTGAAAGCCAGTCCAAAACGCAATGCCAAATCACAAACTATGGGTCTATCCGCAACCTGGACCGGAAAATGCAGAACTATTTTTCGAGAAACGGTCATCGTACTCACCCCTTCAGAGTTCCTGCGTAGTTTTCAACCGGACGCTCTTTAAGGTTTTTAAAGCGCACTCCAGATTCCACTCCGGGAAGATTGACTACCGGACGGGTCAATTCAAAGTTGCCTTCTTGAATCCAGCGCTTGAGAGTCTGGGCAATTTCTCTTGCTCGCTGGTAACTGGAAAGTGGAAAAGTGGGAATTTCTTTACCCTTGATTACTATTTTACCACTGCGTAGCTGAGCATAGCTGACATACCCGAGAACCTCGCCTGTTCCTTCCGGGTACGCAGAGCTGTAGTCAACCACCGGAGCCAAGATTTCTTCGTCACTTACCGAGCAGTAATAAAGGGTTTCTTCATCAAGAATGGGAATGGGAACTCCAACTCCCACTGCAAGGGAACAGCCATAACCCCTGACGCTCACCCCCCAGAGCCACTGTGCACTCATCCCTTTCAGGTCGCCAATCAGGGCTAGTGTCCCAGCACCACCTTTAGGAACACCTCTTTCGTTGCGTTCCACCGAAGGGTTATGCTGAGTGCCCTGCCAGGCCACATAACCAACTCCTCCCCCCAAAAAGATCCTGGTTCCTACCCCAATGACCCGATAAAAGGGGTCATTCAAAAGAGGGCTTAACTGGCCTGCCGAAGAATAACCGGCATTCCCAAGACGAGGTAAAAGGATACCCATGTAGGTATAAATAGTCTTATCGGAGAGGTTCACTGCCACATTGTAATTCTGGTATGCATTGCGAGGGTTGAAAAGATAAGCTTCATTCAGGTCCTTAAGGTTAATCCAGGTAACCAGCTTTTTGCGTGGATAACAGTCCGTACCATAGGCATAGGCTTCAAGCAGAACGTCTTTTCCGGCAACCAGGTCCTGAATGACATGCCCCCCACCATAGCGAAACTCGCCAGGGTGTACTTTGTTAAGGGGGTCATCCTTGGCAGGCTGGGTCGCTCCAATGTACATATCGACAGCAGCCAGACCGCAGTAGGCCATTACTCCATTCAGATAAGCTTCAGAAATCTTCATCCGGGGTTTGGTATGGCCAATATTCAAAAAAGCGCCTGAAGAACACATGATGCCAAAAGTGCCCGTGGTTACCACGTCAACCTGACGGGCTACCTCTTTCAGGCCTTTCTCTTTCACCATCTCAATTACTTCTTCAGCAGTGACCACTACTGCTTTACCTTCGCGGATTTTCTGGTTGATTTCCTCATAACTCCGCAACACTTCTTTCACCATCCATCACCTCCATTATTCGCGTATTCTAAAACAAAAAACCCTCGCCCAAGGGGCGAGGGTTTCCCGCGGTACCACCCTTGTGACCAGCGAGTAAAAGCTCACCGGCCACTCTTCACCTTTAACGGAGCTCACCGTTTGTGGCTACTTACTTTCACCACAACCTCTCCAGGGCCATTTCGCCAGGCTTTGGAAACCGGGCTCCCACCTTACCCCGGCTCTCTCTGTTCCTCCCCCTGACTACTAATCCCTTTCTTCGATTTAGCCTTTTATTCACTTTGTGCTGAGAATTATAGTGAGCTAAGAGTGACTTGTCAATAGGTTTCTCTACTTTTTCTATAAAAAAACTAATATTTTTAAACCCGAACACTTTTAAGTACACTATCTGAGTAAAAAACATTCCAAAAAGAGGTGGTAAGGATGTACCGACTCTTGATACTCAAAATTGCGGCCCGCTCCCAGCAGGCTCCCCAGGTTCAGGAAATTCTCACCCAGTTCGGGTGCAACATAAAAACCCGTCTGGGGCTTCACGAAGCCTCTCCTGAATACTGTGCCGAAGACGGCCTGGTGATACTGGAGCTCACCGGAAAACAGGAAGAAATTGAGCAGCTTAAAGAGCGCTTACAAAAATTAGAAGGAGTTACTGCTCGCTACCTTGAAATATAAACCTGTATTTACCTTAAAATCTTCCAGGACAAACGACCCATTTCCTCACCCTGAGGCTTTACCTTCAGGTCACCGCAAACCACGAAGTGGGGCTCTGCCTGAGATAGGGTGGTGCCCCATATTTCCATTTTGCCTTTTGCAAAGTCGATTTTTCTGATGATACCCAGTCCTATCTCTCGAAGCTGCTTCGAATACAGGCAACAAAGGAGATTGTTCATATCTTCAGGAAGAAGCCAGTAGCCACTCCGCTCTTCAAGGGGAAAATCTTGCTGTACTTTTTCTGAGCAAAGGAGATGATACCGCTTTCTTCCCACTTTGAAAACCACTCCCCACTCCGCTTGCAAAGCCTGCTGAAGATAGAAATAAGGGGAAAGGGGGGCAAAAAGACGCAACCTGGATAGCTCCAGGACAAGCTTTCTGCCTCGTGAAAAATACTCCGCAAAAAGCAGTTTCCGACGAGCTTTTCTTTCTTCAGCACTTTTATTTTTCACTCCTTCCGGAGTAGGCAAAATCAGAAAATTTCTGCCTTTCAAAACCTTAAGTACCCGGAATTCCTCTTCATTGCCCAGGCCAATCGCCAGCTGAGGCATCAAAAGCTTTATCTTAAGCATCTTGAGATACAACCCTTCCAGCCCCCGAAAAAGACCACAGGTGTCGACCACCACCACCTGGGAAAGTGCTCGAGCCATCTGCACCAGCTCAAAGACAGAGAGCGCAGTCAAAAGCAAATGTCTGGAAGGTGTGGTATCACCTACAAAACGGAAATAAGGAGTGAACAGAGCTTCCTGACTCCCCAGCTGGCTCCCCGGCGGAAGCATTCCCACCGTAGTTGGCGGACCCACCACGGACTGTCCCAGGTCGCTATCCACCAGAGCACAGCTGCGACCACATTCCCTAAAGAAATCACAGATAAGCCTTACCAGAGTGGTTTTCCCCCGGTCCACCGGAGCAACCACCAGAATTGTCCCTTCAAAACTGGTAAGCTTTTCTCGAAGAATAACCCACTCCTCTGGCCAGGAAAGCTCAACGCCCATAAGCTCCACTCAAAAGACAGGACAAAGGCAATATCCGATATCCCTCTTCAGCAAGTGCAGCAATCATCTCATCCAATAAAGAAGCAGTCTGGGGAACCACATGGAGAAGAATAATATCACCCGGAGAAAGACCAGCAAGTAAATTCTCCATAATTTGCTCTTTGCAATCGCTTAGTGCCCAGTCCCTGGTATCCAGAGACCACATCAAAATACTGTAGCCAGTACGCCCACAGGCTTCCTTTACCCGATCGTTAAGAAATCCTCCAGGTGGTCTGAAATACAAGGGGATGCGGCCTGTAAGGTCAAAAATCACTTGCTCACACTTTTTGATATCCTGAACCATTGCTTCCAGCTTTTGAGAATCATCAAAGTTATGCGAAAAAGAATGATTTCCCAACTCGTGACCCTGCAAAACTATTTCCTTGAGCAACTCCGGATATCTTTGAGCTTGCGCACCAATAATAAAAAAGGTGGCTTTAACCTCTCTTTTATTCAAAACCTCCAGAATCTCCTGAAGAGCCGGAGCTGGAGCATCATCAAAGGTCAAAGCCACCACTTTATCCTTTACCTGCGCCCGGGTGATCACCCTCACTTGGTTCAAGCCGTAAACTTCTGTTTTCCCGTCAAATTCAAAGGTAAAAGCTCTATTACTTCCAAAAACTATGATCCAGAGAGCAATCAACCCCAAAAACGCAAACTGAAGACGCATCAAACAACGGCTTTTAGCTTTTGCTCAATGCTTCTTTTGGGAAGGTATCCTACCAGTCGTTCCACTTCCTGACCGTTCTTAAAAATGATTAAGGTAGGAATGGCATGGATGCCATACTGCTGGGCCACAGAGGGAGACTGATCGGTGTTAAGCTTGGCTACCTTAACCTTACCAGCCCACTCCTCGGCGATTTCCTCCACAATAGGGGCTAACATACGGCAAGGCATGCACCAGGAAGCCCAAAAATCAACCAGCACGGGAAGCTCGGATTCGAGAACCTCCTGCTTAAAATTATCCTGATTAACTTCCACAACGTTTCCTGCCATTTCAATCACGCTCCTTTTTCTGGCCGATTTTTAGTTCTTGTCCAGAAATCAATCGGCGAATGTTTTCTCTGTGCCTTATAAACACGAGCACCGCAGCAAGTATTCCCCATAACACAAAATGCCAGGGACGACCAAACAACACCAGAAAAACGGGCATCAGAGCCGCTCCAGTGAGGGAACCCAGCGAGGAATAGCGAGTCAGAGCCACCGCCACTACCCAGGCAAGGAAACACAGGGAAGCTGCAGGCCAGGAAAGATAAAAAAGCACTCCCAGAGTGGTCGCCACACCTTTGCCACCCCTGAAGCCCAGAAAAATCGACCAGTTATGACCGATTACAATCAGGAAAACAGCAACCAGCCACCAGCCAGGATGAGGGAGAAAAATACTGGCTAAATAGGCACCCACAAACCCCTTCAGGGCATCAAGAACTCCTGCCAGTAAAGCTCCTTTAAAACCCACCACCCGGGAAACGTTGGTAGCACCAATGTTGCCGCTTCCAAACTTTCTTATATCAACACCCCGCAACACCCAACCCACGATGAGACCGCAGGGCAAAGAGCCCAGGAAGTAATTAATGATCAGGATAAGCCACCAGGGCATCAGCGTTCACCATACCTTCCAAAAACCAGCGTTCCGTTGTGCCCACCAAAACCAAAAGAATTAGAAAGGGCATGACGAATGGAGCAGGTCACACTCTTTTGGGGCGTGTAATCAAGGTCGCATTCTGGATCCGGATTTTCAAGGTTAATGGTAGGAGGAATCACTCCATGGTAGACCGACAAAACCGTAGCTGCAGCTTCGATAGCCCCAGCTGCTCCAAGGAGGTGGCCCACCATCGATTTAATGGAACTTATCTTGATGGAATACGCATGCTCCCCGAAAGCGCGCTTTATGGCCAGGGTTTCCATGCGATCGTTAAGCGGTGTGGAAGTACCATGGGCATTTATATAATCAACATCCTGGGGTTCAATTCCTGCATCCTGCATGGCGTAAAGCATGGCACGGGCCGCTCCGCTGCCTTCCGGGTCCGGAGCAGTAATATGATAAGCATCGCAGGTGGATGCATATCCTTTCAGCTCAGCGTATATACGAGCCCCTCTTTCCCTGGCCACTTCTTCTGCCTCAAGTAAAAGTGCAGCAGCACCTTCAGCCATCACAAAGCCGTCGCGGTCCCGGTCGAAAGGACGAGAAGCCCTTTCTGGCTCATGGTTGCGCATTGATAGTGCTTTCATAGCACAAAACCCTGCCAGAGAAATGGGTGTTATGGAAGCCTCAGCACCTACCGCAATCATCCAATCAGCTTCTCCAAGCTGAATGATGCGCAGTGCCTCGCCCAAGGCATGGGTTGAAGCTTCACAGGCCGTGGAAACACAACTATTTGGCCCCTTGAGACCCAGTTGAATAGCTACATTGGCTGCTCCCATGTTAACAATCATCATGGGAATAAAGAAAGGACTGACCTTGGATGGTCCCTTTTCAAGCAATGTCCGGTGCTGCTCTTCAAAGGTTTTAATACCTCCGATGCCCGAACCTAAGATTACCCCGATGAGGTTACGGTCTATGCGCGTAATATCCAGGCCTGCATCTTCAATGGCCATCATTGAAGCACATACTGCAAACTGGGAGAAACGATCCATCCTACGAGCTTCTTTGCGAGAAAGGAATTTATCTGGGTCAAAATCCCGTACCTCGCCAGCGATTTGCGAGTCAAAGTCAGTGGGGTCAAAAGCTTCTATTCGCCTGATGCCTGAACGACCTTCAAGCAGTGCTTGCCAGAAATTATCTTTCCCGGTACCTACCGGACTGATTACTCCCAGTCCAGTAACAACTACTCTTCTTTTCAAGGACAAAACCTCCTTTTCACCACCGGATGACTGTAGAACCCCAGGTTAAACCTGCACCAAAACCAACCAGCAACAGTAAATCACCATCTTTAATTCTTCCTTCACGATAGGCTTCGTCAAGAGCAATGGGAATAGAGGCGGAGGAAGTGTTGCCATATTTGTGCACGTTAACAAAAATTTTCTCCTGGGGAATCTTCAGCCTTCGAGCTGCAGAATCGATGATTCGTATATTGGCTTGATGAGGAATAAACAGAGCAACCTCTTCAAGCCCTATGCCAGCCCTTCTGGCCACCTCTCTCGAGGCTTCCTCCATTATTCTTACTGCAAACTTGAACACCTCATTACCATTCATCTTGATGTAATGCATTCGCCCTGCCACGCTTTCCTTTGAAGCCGGCATGCGGGAACCTCCCGCTGGAAGTTCCAAAAGATGTGCACCCCCACCGTCGCTACCCAGGTAAGAAGCCAGTAAACCTGGATGATCCGTTTTCTCAAGTATACAGGCTCCTGCTCCATCTCCAAACAGGACGCAGGTAGCACGGTCTTCCCAATCTACAATTTTGGAAAGCGTTTCTGCGCCAACCACCAGAGCTTTGTTGCCTCCACCCCCAATCAGGTATTTTTCAGCTACAACCAGCGCGTAAACAAAACCAGTACATCCAGCTTCAAGATCAAAACAGGCTGCTCGAGGAGCACCCAGTTCACGCTGCAAAAGACAGGCCGTAGCGGGGAAAGCCATATCCGGTGTAACCGTAGCCACCAGTATCAAATCCAGTTCTTGAGGGTCAACCTGGGCCATTTGCAAAGCTCGACGAGCGGCCTCAAGAGCCAGTGAGGAAGTTGTTTCTTGAGGCGAAGCTATTCTCCTCTCCTTAATCCCAGTGCGTGTGGTTATCCATTCATCGCTGGTATCCACAATCTTTTCAAGGTCCTGATTGGTTAAAACCTTGCTCGGGACATAAGAACCAACACCACTCACCTTTGCAAAAAATCTCTCCAACTCCTATTCCTCCTTAGCTTCCACCAGGGAAAAACCAATCTCTGCTTCGGCCACAACCTGGTCACCAACTCGAGCTACTCCACTAAGTTTCCCCATTCTCCGTTTAAGCTTCAAAAGGGTAAGCTCCATGACCAGCTGGTCACCGGGCACTACAGGCCTTCTGAAGCGAACATTTTCAAGAGTTGTAAAGTAAGGAATGCAGTTTCGAAATTCCTCCATGTTCATCATCATGGTTGCTCCGACCTGGGCCATGCTTTCCAGAATCAAAACTCCGGGCATAACCGGTCGTCCAGGAAAATGTCCTTGGAAAAACCACTCGTTGACGGTAACGTTTTTAATACCCACTACCCGGTTTTCTTCCAGCGCAACTATTCTATCAACCAGGAGGAACGGAAAGCGATGCGGTAGTATTTCCTGAATCTGTCTAACATCAAGTTCCATCCTCAAATACCTCCTTGGTGTTTTTAATAATGTATCCAAAGAGAAGCAAATTGACAAGCGAAAGCGTTTAAAGTAGTATTATTGGCAAAACGGAAGGCAATCAAGAGGTGGACGGGAAAATGATGAGAAGCTTGCGTAAAAACCTGGATGTAATACTGATTATAGTAGTAGTTGCTTTTGCAGTAACCATTTACTATGGTTATGGAGCATACAGGCGTTCGGGGAGAACCACTCAGGCAGCAGCTGCGACAGTCAACAACACGGTCATTACTTTCTCAGAGCTCGATACAGCCTTTCGAAATCTTCTCTCTCGTTACGACAGCAAGACCTTGAACCAGATGGATGAAAAAGCTTTTGAGTTCTTGCGCATGATGACGCTTGAAAATCTCATCAACAATGAACTGCTTTACCAGGAGGCTCGTTCCAGAAAAATCAAGGTTTCTGCTCAGGAAATAGAGGAGCAACTCAACGCCATTAAGGCCAACTTCCCCTCTGAAAAGGAATTTAACGATTTTCTGAGTTACCAGCGCCTCAGCCTGCCCGTCCTCCGTGAATCCATAAAGCGAGAGCTTATGATTCAAAAACTCATCGATTCCCTTGCTCAAGACATCGAAATTCCAGAAGAAGAAATCCAAAAATATTACGATGAACATATCAGCCTGTTCACTACTCCTGCCCAGTATCACCTGCGCCAGATAACCGTCCCCTCACAGGAAGAAGCCGATAAAGCCCTCAAACGCATTTACTTGGGGGAAGACTTTTCCAAGGTGGCTCAGGAAATATCCCAAGACCAGTATGCCTCAAACGGTGGAGACCTGGGCTGGGTCAGCGAAGCCCTGATTCCGGAAGAGGCACGAGGTGCTATAAAAGAACTCGCT
>JARRBX010000053.1 GCA_029982245.1 Candidatus Atribacteria bacterium
GCCTGGGTAAGACCTGTCCAGACATAAATCATGTTGGGCACCATGGCGTCCCAGTCAAAGTCTCGGGCGCATATTCGGCAGGCTTCAAAAGCCACCCTGTAGTCATGTGTTGCTTCTTGAATACTAAAGCCAGCGTATTTAGCAGTAAACTCAGCAACAAAAGGACGTATAGGGACCATGTCTGGCTTTTCATTACGCATGGCTTTCACATAGCGCTTAAGTCTGGTTTCGTAGAGTTCTCGTGCGTTCATAAAGCCCTCCCACTCCCAAAGTGTGCTATCGTATCACTCTTAAATAACTTACTAAATAGAACTCGATATTACAATAGTGATGGAGAAAAAGAGTGGCTAACGTTTCCATATGCTGGTTGACCACTGCCAGATAAAGCGTAGTCCGGAAAGAGTAGAAAAGCTACCCAGGCCTCTGCCCACCTCACCAAAGAGTTCCTGAAGAAGTATCCTGGAACTCACCTCTCCTTCTTCTTTCACTTTCGGTAAGATTTTGCGTATTGCAAGAAACCCCAGGATGAAGGCGAAAAGGAAGAAAAAGTCCCAGCCTTCTATGCTGAAGGGCTGAACGCCGAAACTTTTAAGAGGTGTTTTGAAGGTCACACGGATGGAAAGCTCGTAGCTGGTGAAGAAATCTGCAAAACCACCACCGATAACCGGAGCAACTCCAGCAGTGAAGGAATTTAAAAGGCTCATCATGGCAAGATAAGAAGTTCCCCTCTCTTGTGGAGCCAGCTTCATACCGATATTGTTTTGGGCAAGAGTTATACCCGAAGAAGCTACCCCGCTTAAGCAGTGGACGATGAAAAGAATTGGCAGCGTCAACAGATGTTTCTGAGGGAGGGTGGTGAAAGTCCAGCCCAGGATACAGAAAAGAAATAGCAAACCACAAACCTTGAGCACTGATTTATTGTTCCAGCGATCAGCAATACGTCCCCATAATTCAAAGAAGAGCACACTCGCTGTCTGGTTAACAATCGATAGTACCATTACCATGGTTAACTCCATGCCCAGTCTCTGCAGAAGATAAACGGTGAAAAAGGGTGCTGCCAAATTAACGGAAAAATTCCACAGGCCGGCAAAAAAGAGAAGAATCCGAAAGTTGTCGTCTCTGAAGGGTTGTCGAAGGGAATCTATGAATGATAGGGTGGTTCTTTCTGATTTGAGCAGGGGCTCGCTGGTTTTAGCAAGAAAAACAGTTCCCCAAAGACCTGCTGCAGTGCCTGCCAGAAAAAGCAGTGGATAACCCGCAAAAGTTAAAAGCGGTGATTCAAAAGTGGAAAAGTGCTTTGTCCAAAAATCTATGTACCAGCTGGCCAGAAAACTCAAAGCTATACCAACGGTGAAAGTCAATTTAAGCCTTCTTCCAAAAAAAGTACCCATTACTTTTTGAGGAATGAGATCTCGCATCCAGGAGTTCCAGCTACAGGCCGAAACACCTGCCAGCAGGTTGTGAAGAGCAAAAGCGAGCATAATTACTGAAAGAACGTTCTGCTCCAGAAAGGGAGAAAAAACAATAAAAAGAAGCATTGATCTACTCAGAAGTGAAAATACAACGCAAATAAGTCGGCGGTTGCGTAACCATTCCACCAGGTATATGGAGGGAATTTGTATCAGGTTGGCCAGTGCAGGTAGTGCAGCCAATATACCGATAAAAGTATTACTGGCCCCAAAACGTAGAGCAAAAGCAGTGAGGAAAATACCTCCCGTCAAAGTTGCCATAGCCTGGGATGCGATACCATCTTTAATGATATATTTGAAGCTGCGTTCCAAATCTTCCTGAGTAAGGTTCTCTTTGGGCTTAAAAGACGCAAGAGTCCTGGCAAGATAATTTTTAACCGCGAGAAAAGCAGCAGCGAATTTACCCCATGGCAACAAGGTCTTCACCACCTCCACAGCTCCTTTCCTGGTTGAGGAACCAGGTTAGCAAGTTTTCACCGGATTTTATTTTATAATGGAAAGGCGTAAAGAACATATTCACACCTCCTTACATCGCTATTTGTTGACAAGCAAGCAATTATAGAGTAGCTTTTTGATTAGTGTAGCTAAAATATATTAGAAAGGGAGGGTTATGCATGAAGAAAGCTTTGTTTGCAACACTCCTGGTCCTGCTCTTGGCATTCTCAGTAGCTTTTGCCAGCGCTCAGGAGACCATACGTATTGGCGCCAACCTTGAGATGACCGGTGCTGTCGCAGCCTATGGCCAGATGATATGGGAAGGGATTAACCTGGTTAAAGAAATCGTTGGCGATGAAGTTCTGGGTAAAAAGGTGGAGCTCGTTTTGGTGGACAACAAAAGCGATAAAGTGGAAGCAGCCAACGCAGCAACCCGGTTAATCGACAAGGAAAAGGTAGTGGCTATGATTGGACCAGCGATAAGTGGTAGCATGCTTGCTGTAGGCCCTATTTGCGAAGAAAAGCAGATACCAGTTATTTCGGCAACCGCGACTAATCCTCTGGTGACTCAGGGGAAAAAATTTGTTTTCAGGGCCTGTTTTTTAGATCCTTACCAGGCCGCGGCTGCGGCACAGTTTGCCATTGAGGATCTTAAAGCGAGTACTGCGGCAATTCTTTCCGATGTAGCTCAGGACTACTGTGTTGCCCTGGGAAATTTCTTTAAAGAAGAGTTTACCAAACGAGGTGGAACCATCGTTTCTGAGCAGTATTGTAAAACCGGTGATCAGGACTTCTCTGCTCAGTTAACCACCATAATGAATGCGAATCCAGACATTTTGTACGTTCCTAACTATTACACTGAGATAGCTCTTATCTGCCGTCAGGCCAGAGATCTGGGTTTTGAGGGTATTATCCTCTCTGCTGACGGTGCGGATGCTCCAGAGCTTTTCAGCATCGGCGGTGAAGCCGTGGAAGGGATTTATCACACCGCCATATGGGATGCCACTAAAGGTTTGAACGAGGTAGGACAGAAGTACATCGATCTTTACCGCGAGAAATATGGAAAAGATCCCAATATGTTCGGAGCACTGGGAGCAGATACTTACTTGATTCTGCTCGATGCTATTAAAAGAGCAGGTAAGGTAGACCCGGTTGCCATTCGGGATGCAATGGAGGACACCGAGAACCTCGATGTGGTAACTGGGAAAGTGACCATAGAAAACGGTGATGCTGTGAAACCGGTGGTAGTGCGCAAGGTCGAAGACGGCAAGTTCAAATTTGTCAAGACGGTAGTTCCGTACTGACACCCAGATTCCCACACAAATACCAGAGGGTTGGCCCAGCTTCTGGCCAACCCTCTGCAGACGATGAGGAAGATTTCAAATGACGGGTACAGTATTTTTGCAACAATTGATGAACGGAGTGTCTCTGGGAAGCCTTTATGCGCTTTTAGCTATAGGTTATACCCTGGTATATGGCATCCTGGGGCTCATTAACTTTGCCCATAGCGATGTGTTCATGTTGGGAACTTATTTTGCTTTCTTCATGATGGTAATATTTATGCTTCCCTGGTGGCTTTCCATTATTATTGGGGTTGCGCTATGTGCGCTGGTAGGGGTGAGCATAGAGAGGGTTGCCTATCGCCCACTGCGCAACGCTCCACGCATATCAGCCTTGATAACTGCGGTAGGAGTCTCCTTTTTTATCGAAAACCTGGGTTTGGTGACAGTAGGTGCTCGACCCAAGGGTTTTCCAAGACCGCCTTTGATGAAAAATATCTATATGCTTGCTGGAGCAAGGATTCAGGGAGTAACCTTCTGGGTGCCCCTTATCAGCGTCGCTATTTTGATACTCCTTTTTTACATTGTCTATAAGACCAAAATGGGCATGGCTATGCGAGCTGTAGCTAAGGACCTGGAAACAACAAGACTCATGGGAGTTAACGTGGATAAAATTATAATGTACACCTTTGCTCTGGGTTCAGCTCTGGCTGGGGCTGGAGGAGTAATGTGGGCCTTTAAGTATCCTCAGATAAACCCTTTGATGGGTGTCTTTCCGGGGTGGAAAGCCTTCACAGCAGCAGTCGTAGGCGGCATAGGTAATGTGGTGGGTGCTATGATAGGCGGGTTTATCATCGGAATATCCGAGATAATGATTGTGGCTTTCTTCCCCCATTTGAGTGGATATCGTGATGCCTTCGTGTTTACCATTTTAATTATCTTTTTACTCATTAAACCTGGCGGCATAATGGGCGAAGCACAGAGGGAGAAAGTCTAAAAATGGAAAGAGATACCAGAATCAATCTCTTCTTGACGTTGTGTCTCTTCGGGTTGTTACTTTTGGGAATATGGCTCGCGGAAAATAACCTTAACAGTTACCTGATAAGAGTCTTCAACACTGCTTGTATTTACATAGTGGCTGCTTCAGCCTATAACCTCATAAACGGCATAACCGGTCAGTTTTCGCTTGGCCCCAATGCGTTTATGGCTATAGGAGGCTATACAGTAGCTCTCCTGATGCTACCGATAGCTCAAAAACAGCAGGTCTATTTTTTGAAACCTCTTATTTGGCCTTTTAGTGCCTTTAGCTTTCCTCCTTATTTTTTTGTAGTAGCGCTTTTCATAGGTGGTTTGCTTGCAGCTTTGTTCGCACTTTTAATCGGTGTTCCTACTCTGAGACTCAGGGGAGATTACCTGGCGATTGCAACTTTCGGGTTCGGGGAAATTGTGGTTGTTCTTGCTAATAACCTGATTCCTCTTACCAACGGAGCGTTGGGTATCAAAGGCATTCCTGAATATACCAACCTCTGGTGGACGGCAGGATGGGCTTTCTGGACAGTTTTCGTAATCAAAAGTTTGGTCAATTCCAGTTATGGGAGAGCCCTAAAAGCGATACGCGAGGACGAAATAGCCGCTGAAGCCATGGGGGTGAATCTTTTTCGCAGTAAATTGATGGCTTTTGCCATCAGTGGATTTTTTGCAGGTGTGGCTGGTGGTCTCTTTGTAACGTTGATCAGCACTGTTTCACCTACGTTGTTCACCTTCACCATGACTTTCAACTTGCTTATAATAATTGTATTGGGAGGATTGGGGAGTATCACTGGTTCTACCATAACCGCAGTAATTTTTGCTTTTATGCAGGAGTTACTGAGGGAAGTGGAAGCACCCCACACTATTGGTCCCTGGACATTCCCGGGCATACCGGGAATGCGCATGGTGGTTTTTGCTGCCTTGCTGGTAGTGCTGATGATTTTTTATCGAAGAGGGCTTTTTGGAAACCAGGAACTTTCCTGGCAAATGGTGTTTGATTGGCTAAAAGGGAGAAAAAGACCATGAGGGAAAATATGCCACTGCTTTCCTTGCAGGATTTGACCATAACTTTTGGAGGATTAACAGCTGTTGACAGTTTCTATCTCGATATATACCCCGGAGAGCTGGTCGGTCTGATCGGGCCGAATGGAGCGGGGAAAACCACTGTCTTCAACATGATATGCGGACAGTATAGACCGAGCAGAGGAAAAGTGTTGTTTGAGGGAAAAGATATAACTGGTATGAGTCCGGACCGAATAACAGCACTGGGCATTGCCAGAACCTTTCAGAATATAAGACTTTTTGGTAACTTGAGCGTTCTTGAAAATGTACTGGTCTCTTTTCATGTGCGTATTAAGAGTTCCTTCATTGCACCCATGCTCTCTCTGCCCGGTTACTGGCAGGAAGAAAAGCGGATAAGAGCGGAAGCTATGAGGCTTTTGGAAGCAGTCAATCTTCACAGGTTGGCCCACGAGCAAGCCAGTGCACTCCCATATGGACAACAAAGGAGGCTGGAAATTGCTCGAGCACTGGCGACTCGACCCAGGCTACTCCTGCTTGACGAGCCTGCGGCGGGCATGAATCCCCAGGAAACGATAGAGCTGATGCGTTTTATCAAGCAAATTCTCAAAGACTTTAAGCTTACCATCCTGCTCATTGAACACGATATGAAGGTGGTTATGGGGATTTGCGAACGCATTGCTGTTCTGGACTTTGGAATTAAAATAGCGGAAGGAAGTCCTGAGGAGATCAAGAAAAATCCACGGGTAATCGAAGCTTACCTGGGAGCGGAAGCTTGAGATGGATAACAACAAAACAGTGCTCAAAATAGAAAATCTTCATGTTTTTTACGGCGGAATCCATGCCCTGAAGGGTATTAACATGGAGGTTGGAGAAGGCAAGATAGTGACTCTGATTGGGTCTAATGGAGCAGGAAAAAGCACCACTTTGCGAGCGATAACTGGCCTGGTGCGAGCTCGGGAAGGGAAAATTATATTCAATGGTCGGGAAATTACTCGTGAGGCAACGCACCAAGTAGTGGAAAGCGGTATTGCTATGGTTCCCGAAGGACGAAGAATATTCCCCAATTTGACCGTCATCGAAAATCTTTTACTGGGAAGTTTCACACGCAGAGATAAAAATGAAATCAAAAAGGATTTAGAATGGGTCTTTCAAATCTTCCCCCGCTTAAGGGAAAGAATTCATCAAAAAGGTGGAACCCTGAGCGGTGGGGAACAGCAAATGCTTGCCGTTGCCCGTGCTTTAATGTCTCGTCCGCGTTTGCTGATGATGGATGAACCATCCTTGGGGCTTGCTCCTTTGTTGGTAAAAGAAATTTTTAGAATCATTCAGGAAATAAATAATCAGGGAACAACCATTTTGCTCATTGAGCAAAATGCAAGAGCAGCGCTTGAGATAGCGGATTACGCTTATGTACTTGAGACGGGAACTATAGTACTTGAGGGAGAGGGCAGCGCTTTGCTCAACAACGAGAGGATTAAAAAAGCCTATCTTGGTGAAGATTAGCAAAGGAGGAAGAGGTCATGGAAAAAAGAGAATACACCGGTCTTGAAGGTGGCATGATCGAAAATATCCCCTTTGCAGAGAAAATTGCCAGATGGCCCTGGATTCAGGACAAACGGGTAAAAAAGAGGTTTCTCAAAGAGGAAGAATTAGAACTTCTGGATAAAAACCTGACTTGCCTTCTTTGTGGACAGGCTCACGAAGGAATCTGTCCACAAAAGAGTTAGGGAGATACACAAGCTAATAACAAAAACTGCTGGAGCAGGAAGAAGAAGTATTCTTGCGAGAGGCAACCATATTTCTTTTGTCCCGGGAGTAGGTAGCTATCGCTTTTTCTATTTCGGCAAATGGCACCTCTCCCTCCCACTTACCAAGTACTCTGGCTGCAGGGTCAACCAGAAAACAGGTGGGAGTTTCCCAGACTCCCCATTTCGCTTTCAGGTCTTCAGGAACCAGGAACATTTCTGAGTTTACAGCCTGAGTAAGCTGGACAAGTTTTCTCCAATCACAATCAAAGCACACAGGAAGAACTCGGACTTCATCTTCAAGTTGCAGTGACTGTACACCATCTTTCAATTCCAGAAGGCGATAAAGACACTCTAAGCAGTCAGAGCTTATGAAAAGAAGCAAGGTAAATTCTTTCCCAAAATCAACGTCTATTTTTTCACCCTTTAAAGAGTAGGCCTCAAAAGGAATGGCTTTCCGAACTGAGGCTCCAGCCACACCGGTTGAAATCACGATTGTAATCAGAACTAATGCAATGATATTCACAGTTCTTTTACGCATCTTCTTAATCATACCATAAATCACCTCTCAAAAGATAGGTACTGGAGTGAACAGGGGTGAAATTTCCATCGCAAAAGATGAAGTTAAGCGATACAATTTTCTGGAGCCTCTTTCCAAAAGAAAAATATCCCAGTTGTTCGATACTTTCTTTCCCGAGAACACAATCCATGCCCCGTCTGGAGAAACAGCGGGGTGTGCCTTGAAGAAAGGGTCGAAGGTAAGTCTTTCTAAGCTTTTTTCCACCAGGTTGAAAGAAAAGAGGTCAAAATTGCCATTACGTTCACCCACGAAAATTATCTCTTTGCCGTCGGCTGAAAAGACTGGGTCCGTGGCGTTACCCGGAAAGTCAAGTTCTTCCGTGACACCCGAAAACACATCGCAGATTTGAATATGCCATCGTCCATCCTTAAAATAAGAAAGAGCGATTTTATCACCCAGGGAAGAGGCAGTGACTTTTTCCACTGTTTTTGGAATTTCCGCTCCCTCAAGGAAGCTTTTTTGCAAAGCTCCGTCCTGTTCCATAACAAAGATTTCATTTTCTCCATTGCGGTCGCTCAGAAAAACCAGACGTCCATTTTCACCAAGGGGATAGGGTGAGAAATCATTGTAACCCCCGCAACTCAAAGGGAGGAAGCTTTCCTTCTCGAGATCCAATCTCCAGATTTCGCGGTAACCCGCTCTCCTATGTACCAGGAAAAGAAAGCGACCGTCATGGGAAATACTCAGGTCTTCCAGGGGTTTTAGAGAATCCACTTTAATTGTTCTCTCTTTACCGCTTTTCAGATCTCGAGCTACCACGGAAAAGCGGTCGTTCTCGCTTCTGATAAAAATTATTTTGAAACTTTTGTGGAAGTTTAGGGTGTTCATTATCCGTTGCTGGAGAGTTTTTAGCATTTCTTCTTTTTCACTCAATGGACGGACCATGGAAAGGAGCTTCTGAACGCCGTCAGGAACAAAGACCTGAAAAAATAGCAAGGAGTCCTTTTGATAACCATGAAAAACTATATCAAAACCTTGCGGGAAAACTATTTCCTCAGAGGAAAAGGGAAAATCTTTTTTGAACTCCACCTGGTCGAAAAATTTTTCCAGGAACTCGAAAAGAGGATAAAAATGGCCTTCATCAGTGGAATCTACAAACAGAGCCCGCTCCAATGCAAAAATTTCCGAGCCAGCGCAGGCCAGCACAAAAAGTAAAAGTAGCAAAAATCCGCTTATTTTGAAAACTAAAAACCTTTTATTTCTCTCGACAAGCCAGCTCATTCTGTTTATTCTATTTGAAAGAGAAAAAGGGACTTACCCAACGTCCCAAAGTTCAATAGACAGAATATAAAATATTTTGCCAAAAGGGAGTTTGTGAATTGTCAAAGGGTAGCTCCGAACAAAACAACAGGGTCAAAATCATTACCATCTCTCGGGAAGTGGAAAGCTGGGGTGATGAAATCGGGAATCACTTAGCCAGCATTTTGTCTTTTCGTATTGTGGATTCCAAAAACTTTCACGAACACCTTAAAAAATATTATCCCAATCTTCCTCCAGAACCACCTCCAGGAGAAAAAGAGCGCAACATATGGTTGCGTAAAGCACGTTTTTGTTTTGAAAAAATATCCCGGGAAAACCCTTTGATAATTCTGGGTAGGGGAGGGCAAAAAATTTTTGAAAATCACCCCGATAGCTTCCACATACTGGTGGTGGCCAGTTTGCAGACCAGACTGCAAAGAGTCATTCAAAAGTATTCCCAGGAGGAAACCATTGCTCTGCGCATCCTTCTCCAGCAAGATAAAAAAAGAGAGCGTTTCTTGCTCGAAAAGTTCGGTGTGGAGTGGAAGAATCCTGCTCTGTATCATTTCACAATCAATACCTCTTTTTACTCGGTCGAAAAGGCCACCGAGCTTATCCTGGAAGCTATCGAAAACTTTCAAAGAGAAACTAAGTTGCAGCTTGAGTCACCGCCCCACAAACCGAGCACCTTTGCACACCCCTCTGAGGAAGAGTTTGCTAAGTTGCTTGATTTCTACGGCATCGAGTGGCTGTACGAACCCAAAACTTTTCCGCTGGAATGGGATGAAGAGGGGAATGTTATCGAGGCTTTTACTCCTGATTTCTATCTTCCGGAGTTTAACACCTTTATCGAGTTAACCACACAACGTCAAAAACTGGTGTGGAAGAAAAACAAAAAGGTCAGGAAATTTAGAGAACTCTATCCAGATCTCAAAATCAAAATCGTCTATTCCCGAAATTTAGAGCATATTAGAAAGAAACTGGAGCTTGAAGATGAGTAAAGAAGAGTTCCAGCTTGGAGAAGTGGTTTTTTCCAGTGCAGAAATAGAAGAAAAAATCACTGAGTTGGCTCAAAGGCTTAATCAGGAGTACGCAGCTTCTCGACCGGTGCTGATTTGTGTGCTTAAAGGAGCCGTTTTCTTTACGGTGGACCTTTCCCGTAAACTGAACTTTGACTTTGACCT
>JARRBX010000054.1 GCA_029982245.1 Candidatus Atribacteria bacterium
AGGGCTGCCGGACTAAACGTTTCTTCGCCCAGGTTTTGGATAACTTCTGTAGTCATAGCAATATCCAACAAACCTTCACTCGCATATCCCGTGGCCGGGGCTAAACCTAATTCAACAATGTCAGGCGGGTTGCCTGCCGCCTTTGCAGCACCTAATTTGGTAGGAATATCGTTTTCTTCTACCGGCACAACGTTGATTTTAATGTCCGGGTTTTTACTCATGAACTCTTCGGCAAGGGCACGAATTATTTCCATGCGTTCCTTCTCGGTCTCCTGGGTCCAAAAAGTAACTTCACCTCCAAACACCACCGAAGCAAAAGCCAAAACCAGTGAGAAAACAACAGAAGCCAACACAATGCGGAAAAAGCTGTGGCTAAACAAAGTAAATCCCTCCTTTCATAAAGAGGAAACCCAAATACACAATAGATATTCCTAAAAAACTGGAATCCAGAACGCCTTAAGCAAAAGAGGTCATCAAACAAGCTAAGAAGTCAAAAGTTGAAAGAAAAACCCTCTTGGAGTCGAAAAAACATTTTCGGCCTTAATCAGCGTTCCTCTGGAAATAACCTGTTCCAGTAATCACTTTCTGGAATAGTATCATAAATTTCCTGAGGAGAAAGCTCCAGAGGATAGGGAGAGAAGAACACTTGCTGAGCAAGATAAGGTTCGTTAAACCTTGCAATCCATACCCGTACAATGTTGACTAAAACAGGAAAGGCAACGGTACCGCGACGAAACCCTTCAAGCAAATTCATAAATAATCCTTTTTCAGAATGCGCAAGCTTATCCTTAAAATATCCTAAGACATGGTAAAAAACGTTTATTGCCAGCCTGCGATTCATAGCTCTACGCAAGGCCCTGAAAAAATGGACTTCGTATTCAGCAAAGACCGTCTCAGTATCCTTCCCGTGTGGATTCGCCACAATTTTCCCCAACTCCTTTGTTGCGCTTTGATGGTGAGCCATCAAAAAAAGTTTGTAGCGAGTGTGAAAATCTATGAGCTTTTTCATGGAAAGTGTGTGCTTCGCTGCCCAAAAATCTGCGGTAGCAAAAATTTTGCTTAAGAAATGTTCATAAATGGCCCTATTCTCAAGCCTTCGTTCGCTCTCTATAGCCAGATATCCATATTTGTTGATAATTTGCTGTGCAAACAAACCATTCCCCTTTTGGGCCACTTTTTTGCTTTGGGGAACATAAATTTTGGCATCGCCAACGCCGCAGGAAGGAGATTTCGCCTTCAGGATAAAACCAGCTACATCCCGAATGTTGAGAAAAGTCTCTGCAAAACTCACCAAATCAGCGGTTACATCTTTCTCCGTTTCGCTTTGAATGAGGTGCATACCCTCTTTTAAAAGAACTATGTGAATAGGCCGACGCGGAACCCCCAACCCTATTTCCACCTCGGGACAAACCGGTATAAAGTCAACAAAATCTTTCAGCTTTGTTACCAGTGGGCTTTCGATGATCGATCCATCGTAACGGCAATGCTCAAAACCGAGACATTTGCTGATTACAACTTTCGGTCTCTCAAATTGCCTCATCGAAATCCCCTCCTTGGAGAAGCGATAAACTTTGAAATATTGTAACATTTTAAAATTCCAAAAAAGAACCAGACCGGGCAATCACCCACCCCTTTACCTTAACAAACGCTCAACTCTCACGCTCTTTCCGATAACTCACTTTCAAGCTTAATCCTGTAAAATGTTGAAAAGTGCCGCGAAACAGGAGTGGTTTATTATGCGAAAAACTAAAATAGTGTGTACTTTGGGGCCAGCTTCGTTAAAAAGAGAAGTAATCCGGGAAATGATTCAGTCTGGTATGGATGTGGCACGGTTAAACTTTTCCCATGGAGATCACGACTTCCACCGCGAAATAGCACATTCAGTGCGAGAAGAGTCTAAAGTTTTTGGGAAGCCGGTTGCTCTTCTTCAGGACCTCCAGGGAATAAAAATACGCATAGGAGAAGCAGAAAACGGTGTGGTCGAGCTGAAAGAGAACTCTATTATAGAAGTTGTGCCAGGTAATGGACTAACCACCTCTTCCCGAATTTACATCAACTATGAACCCCTGCTTAAGGACATACAAGAAGGAGAAGAAATCCTGCTCGACGACGGTCTTCTGCGCTTGAAGGTCACCAGTAAACACCCGGACCGCCTTTTGGCCGAAGTCATTGAAGGAGGCCCTTTACGTTCCAGAAAGGGGGTCAACTTTCCTCACACCCGTATATCAGCATGTACTTTTACCGAAAAGGACCGCTACGATCTTAAAGCTGGCATTGAAATAGGTGTAGACTATGTTGCTCTTTCCTTTGTAAGAAAAGCCGAAGATATCCTCAGAGTTAAAGAATGGGCCAAGAAAGAAGGGTTCAAACTTCCTCCTCTCATTGCCAAGATAGAAAAGAAAGAAGCCCTGGAAAATGTAGAAGAAATAGTCGAAGTAGCTGAAGGTATCATGGTGGCCCGGGGTGACCTAGGTGTAGAGATATCCACGGAGATGGTTCCTGTATGGCAAAAACTGCTTGTAGAAGCGGCCAATCGTAAAGGAAAAATCGTGATCATTGCCACCCAGATGCTTGAATCAATGCGAGAACATACCAGCCCTACCCGGGCAGAGGCCACCGATGTAGCCAATGCTGTACTGGATGGTACAGACGCTCTGATGCTTTCTGCAGAAACCGCAATCGGTAAATTTCCAGCCTTGGCTACCAGGACCATGCACTCCATAATATGTGCCACTGAACAGCATCTATACTCAAGAATATTTGTAACCTACGACCCTCAAGGTATTTTCCCTGAAGCAATGGTTTCGGGAGCTATCCAGACTGCCCAGGACATTAAAGCCAAAGCAATTGTAGTTTTCACGCACTCGGGGTTCACAGCTACATTGATTTCTAACCTTCGACCCGCAACTCCAGTAATTGCCATGACTCCTGACCCTAATACATTTACCCGTCTGCCACTCCTCTGGGGAGTATACCCTCACCTGCTTACAATGAGGGAAAAAACAGTAAATACCGAACTACTAAAAGAAGCCGAAGAAATACTGGTAGCACAATATAACGCTCAAAAGGGAGACCCGGTAGTCTTTGTGGCCAGCTCGCCTTTCCTGGGCAACCGTAATCTCCTGCGACTCCACCGCATAGGAGACCCCTTGGAAGAAGAGAGTCAGTGCAATACAGATAGCGTACGCTAAAAGCCCAGAAAACGTAGGTTATAATAAACTTGCCATCAGGTAAATGAAAAGGAGGCGAACGGTTTGTCCAAAAATAGCTTTCTGGGTCCTGAGTGGCTCCTGAACACCAAAGAAGCGGTACAACTTTATCAGGAAGTAGTTTTGCCCCTTCGCAAAGAACATGGTATCCTCGATTTGCATACTCATCTCAGCCTACAGCAAATCCTTGAAAATCAATCCCTGGTAAACATTTGGAAAGCAGAAGTCTACGATGAAAGATACGGCAACCGTGACCACTACCTTTTGCAACTTGCTGCAAAATTTCCTCCCTTTTCCTACACCCTGGCCTTCGACCCACAGATACCCGAGGAGGCAAAATGGTCCATCCTGGGGAAAGTCTTTCCTTTCCTTGAAGGAAATCACGTTCATCAATGGTTACATCTTGACCTCAAAAGAATTTTTGGAATTGAAGAGCTTTTAGGGCCTGATACTGCAAACAAAATCTGGAATGAGACCCTGAAGGCTCTTCAAAAAGAAGAATTCCTTCCTCTTTCGCTTCTCAGAAGAATCAATGCCCGCATAATATGCACCACTGATGACCCTTGCCAGAACCTTGAAGAACACAAAAAGGCCAAAGAAATAATAGAAGATATCGTTTTCCTTCCCACATTTCGGCCTGACCCTTACTGCAACATTTTCGAAGCCAACTGGCGAGAGAATGTGGAGCGGATATGTGCTCTTACTGGAGAGGATGTAACACTGAAAGGACTTGTGGAAGCACTTCGCAAAAGACACACTTATTTTGCCAAACTTGGAGCAAGGGCAAGCGACCACGGGCTCCTCGAGCCCTGGGGATTTGATGTCTCCACTGCTCGCGCTGAAGAAATTTTCACTCGAGCTTACGAAAAAAGAGAAAAATTCCCAGTACGTTCTTCTGAAGTCAGGGATTTCGTTTCTTACATGATGCATCGTTTTTGCGAAATGAACGCAGAATACGGAATGACCACCCAAATTCACTTTGGAGCCTTACGTGATACCAACACCTACCTTTACAGGAACTGGGGCAAAGACATGGGTGGAGATGGTACTCTTGATGATGTAAGGGTTATGGAAAATCTGCTTCCCCTTTTGAACAAATTTTTCAGTGGGGAAAATTCCAAGTCATATCTGGTGCTCTATACCATGAACCAAAATCTTCTACCTGTGCTTATTGCTCTCTCCAGAACCTTCCCCAATGTCCAGATAGGCTTTCCCTGGTGGTTCAACGATGCTCCCAGCTTTATTGAAGAACATCTTATCAAAGTGGCCCACGCTTCTTGTCTGTCCTTCTCAGGTGGACCAGTAGCCGATAGTCGAAAGATACTTTCTGAAGGGAGCCGTTTCGAGGTCTTTGACCGCATGATTTGTCGAGTACTGGGTAAGTTACTTTCTGAAGGTCAAATTTCAAAGCAGGGCGCCCAGCTCATCATTAAAGCAATACTCTATGATACCCAGAAACGGGTTTTCAACCTGCATGAATATTTTACAGGCTAAACGAACCCACGCAGAAAAACAACCAGCAACTAACTTTGAATAGCTGACAACAACCGTTTCTTTGCTGATTGCTATTTCGACAAAACAAAGGACCAGTTGAAGGCTTTCCCCCAAAGCAAAAACGCTTAAAAACTTTGTGAGCTACTTATGTTGCATGCCAGTATGGTAGTATGCTAAACTGATACTAATCCGTACGGAGGAGAGAAATGAGCAGTTTTCATGCAATCTGGAGACAGAGTGCTTCCGCCCGAGAAGCCTTATATAAGGCGCTTAAGGCTGACATTATCCACCTCAACCTGAGACCTGGCCAAGTCATTACTGAACAGCAAATTGCAGAAACACTCTCTGTCAGTCGCACACCGGTGCGAGAAGCTTTCATAAAACTCGCCCACGAGGGACTTCTTGAAACCTACCCTCAAAAAGGCACCATGGTCTCATTGATAGACATGGAACGAGTGGAAGAAGCTCGTTTCATGCGTCGAATCCTGGAAAAGGAAATCTTAAGGCTTGCCTGTCAGCAGTTTCCTGAGGAATTGGTTTTCGAGTTGCGCTCCAACCTTGCTTTACAGGAAATTTGCTTGGAAGAAAAAAATTTCCTCCGACTTTTTGAGCTGGATGAAGACTTCCACCGGATTATCTATCGTGGTTGTAATAAAGAACGCATCTGGGACCTGGTTTCTCAAATTAGCGCCGACTTTAAACGCATTCGAGTCTTAAAGCTTTCCTCGAGCATAAATGTAAAAGAAGTAGTTAAACAACATCAGGAAATCCTCTCGGTAATTTTGAAGCAGGAAACCAGCCAGATTGATAACCTGGTTGAGGAACACTTGCACACCAAAGACTCTGAACTGAAGAGTCTTTATAAACTGTATCCAGAATATTTCAAAATCAAAATGAAACCCATCGGAAGCCTTAAAAATCCTCTCCTGAAATGAAGTGCCGAAAGGGGTGAAAATAATGGACGATCATCGCTGGCAGCAATTCGTAGAAACTGTCTCTGGAAAAAGAAAGGAAACCGCTGTGGCATTGATAGTCGACAGTCCCTGGATTCCAGGGTGGTCAGGCATTTCCCACTTTGATTATTATCTTTCTTTTGAAACCTGGCTGGAAGCCAACTTAAAAGTCTATCAAACCTATCCGCATATCATATTTCTGCCCGGTTTCTGGGCAGAATATGGAATGGCTACCGAGCCGTCAGCATTTGGTTGCAAAATAAACTGGTATGAGTCAAGCACACCTACTATCAATCCCGTACTTCAGCAAATTGAGGATGTAGATAAACTTTCCCTGCCCGACCCCAAAAAAGATGGGTTAATGCCCTTTGTACTATGGTGGTATAAAAAAGCGAAAGACAGCGATATCCGCGTACACATGGTTGCCGCTAGGGGTCCACTAACTCTTGCTGCTCATCTTCGGGGTTTGACTGATTTTTTGATGGAACTCAAAACAGAACCCGACAAAACCAGGAAATTCCTTGACTTAACTACTGAAACTGTTATTAGCTGGCTTAAAGCACAGCTTGAAGTAGCATCTCAAGCTGAAGGAATAATGGTGCTTGACGACGTAGTTGGTTTCTTGTCCAGAGCTGATTATGAGAAGTTTGCCCATCCTTATCTCAAAGCCATCTTTGATGCCTTTCCTGATAAAATACGAGTCTACCATAACGATGCCAACATCCTTCCCTTTGCAGATTTGCTACCTCAAACCGGTTTGCAGGTGCTCAACTTCAGCCATACCATCGATATCGAAACGCTCGCGGAAAAAGTAGGGAACGAAATCTATCTTATGGGCAACATTCCTCCTCTTGAAGTGCTGGTCCAGGGTACCCCTGAAGAAGTGAAAAACTCCGCCCTTCAGTGTCTCTCCAAAGCTAAAAGGGCGGGGGCAAAACTCATCCTTTCGGCAGGAGGAGGAGTTTCACCGGGAACACCAGGAGAAAACCTGGCTATCCTGGAAAAAATAGCAGGAGGTTCTTCCAATTAATCGGATGAGTACATAAACTCGGGTTACAAAAAAACCGGCAGTAAAAACAGCAAGCTCCTTGACAAACCAGGAAACGGATGTTTTAATATAAGCAAACCAATAAGGCTTAAAGCGAGGAAGAGGACGAGTAGCTTCTTTCTCTGATCAGAGAGAGCCGGGGGTAAGGTGGGAGCCCGGTATCAGAGAGGAAAGCGAATGGACCTCGGAGCAGCTCACCGAAAGCCAACAGCAAGTAGGCTGGGCCGGGGCTTTCCCGATAAAGAAAGCAGGGTATCGGTCATTAAGACCCGTACCTGGTCGAGAGGGTAGGTATGGGTATTACCTACCAACAAGAGTGGCACCGCGAGCAAAAGCCCTCGTCTCTTGACGAGGGCTTTTTTTGTTGGGGTGAAAGCAATGAACATCAAACCCAGTATCGAAGATTTCGGGAAAATAGAACCAGGAGAATATGACCTGGTTCCCCTGAAAACTGTTTTCCTGGCCGACCGGTTTACTCCGGTATCGGTAACTGAGCTTTTTCAAGACAAAAAACCATTGATTCTCCTGGAAAGCGCTGAAAAGGGTGAGCGTTGGGGAAGGTTTTCCTTTCTGATTTTTGACGTTGAGAAAGTGATAACCATAAACAAGTTTACCGACGTAATTGGTAAACTGGAAAGAACTTTCCCTCTCCGAAAACTCTATCCCGGGCTGGAAACTTCTTTCAAAGGCGGAGCGGTAGGTTTTTTAAGCTACGATGCTGTAAAAACCTGGGAAAAAACTGTTCCTCGAAAACCCCTTTCCTATCCTCTGGCCTACTTTGTGGAAAGCAGGCGTTTCGTGTATTTTGATCACTTGCGTCATCAAATTGGCATTGTTTATCTTGCCCAAGCCGGAAATGAAAAAGACTACCAGCAAGGCAAAGCCTGGATAGAAGGGGTCTGGGAAAGGATTTCTGCATCTCAGCATATCTCTGAAGACGAT
This sequence comes from Candidatus Atribacteria bacterium, assembly GCA_029982245.1. Classification (GTDB taxonomy): domain Bacteria; phylum Atribacterota; class Atribacteria; order Atribacterales; family Thermatribacteraceae; genus Thermatribacter; species Thermatribacter velox. The sequence continues at coordinate 7,647 of JARRBX010000054.1, forward strand.
GAATTTTCCATTCAGGGCGAAGTGTATTCAAATTTCGAAGAAGAGGCATTCAAAAAAGCGGTGAGCAAAGTCATAGACTACATTGTCGAAGGACATGCCTCTCAGGTAGTCATTTCACAACGTTTCAGTGTCCCCTATCAGGGAAATCCCTTTACGGTTTACCGCTTTTTGCGATCGCTAAATCCATCACCGTATCTTTTTTATTTGAATACCGACCACTTTCAGCTGGTAGGCTCTTCCCCAGAAATGCTGGTCAAGCTTGAAAGCGGAAAGGCGGTAACCAAGCCCATTGCTGGAACCAGAAAGCGCCTGCCAAATATTCCAGAAGATGCAATTATCAGAGAACTTCTTGATGACGAAAAAGAAAACGCCGAACACGTTATGCTCCTTGATCTGGGAAGAAACGACCTGGGCAGGGTATGCATTCCGGGGAGCGTGCAAGTCGAAGAGTTTATGGAAGTAGAACGCTACTCGCACGTATTTCACATCGTATCAACGGTGTCTGGAACGGTCCCCGAGGGAAGCAGTGCCTGGAAATTGCTCCAGGCTTGTTTTCCCGCTGGCACTGTCAGTGGAGCACCAAAAGTGCGTGCTATGGAAATAATCGAAGAAATCGAGCCCGATGCACGTGGACCTTACGCGGGGGCACTGGGTTATGTTGGTTTTGATGGCAACATGGACACCTGCATCATCATTCGTACCTTGTTTTTTAAAGACGGCCTGGCTTCAGTTCAAGCTGGAGCAGGTATTGTTTACGATTCAAAACCTCAAAATGAATACGAAGAAACAGTGAGCAAAGCTCAGGCTTTGCTCACTGCCTTAAAAATGGCAGAAGGGAGGATAAAAGCATGATTCTGGTCATTGATAACTACGATTCCTTCACCTACAATCTGGTGCAGTACGTCGGAGAGCTTTCCAGAGAAGAAATACGAGTTTTCCGAAATGACGAAATTAAACCCGAAGAAGTGAATAAGCTCAGACCTTCACACATCATTATTTCTCCGGGTCCCAAGGACCCTCAGTACGCAGGAGTGAGCAACGAAATTATTGCACGCTTCGCCCCTTCTATTCCCACCCTGGGGGTGTGTCTTTGGCCACCAGTGCATTGCATATGTTGAAGGCGCCAGGATTGTAAAGGCATCAGTACCAAAACATGGCAAAAAATCCACGGTAATTTTGCTTTCTTCGGTTCTTTTTAAAGGGCTTCCTCCCAAAATCGAAGTGGGTAGGTACCACTCCCTGGTAGTGGATCCTTCGAGCCTCCCTCCCACATTAAGGGTCATTGCCTGGACAGAAGACAAAGAAATAATGGCCATAGAACATGTAAAATATCCACTTTTTGGTGTGCAATTTCACCCCGAATCAGTGCTCACTCCCCACGGAAAGCAAATTTTAAAAAACTTTCTGGAGGTGAAACCCGGTGGAAGCCCCAAAAATTCTTGACAAAATAATCTCTGGGGAAAAGCTGGATTTTAACCAGGCTGCTTCACTCATGAAAGCTATAATGGAAGAAAAGCTTTCTCCCTTACACACTGCCGCCATTCTGGCCTCCCTCCGCCTGCGGGGAGAAACACCAGAAGAAATAGCCGGCTTTGCCTCCGCCATGCGTGAAAAAGCCGTACCTTTTCTTATCCCCACCCAGGAAGTTGTGGATAATTGTGGCACCGGTGGTGACGGGAAAAGCACCTTCAACGTCTCCACTGCCAGCGCGCTTCTGGGCTGGGCCTGTGGAGTACCGGTGGTCAAGCATGGTAACCGCTCCATATCCAGTAAAAGCGGCAGTGCCGATCTTCTGGAAGCACTGGGCATAAAAATTAACCTTGTTCCCCAAACCATGCAAAAAGCATTTTTGGAAACGCAATTTGCCTTTTTGTTTGCTCCGCTTTACCATCCAGCAATGAAAGCAGTACAGCCAATTCGCAGAGAACTGGGTATCCGAACCGTCTTTAACATACTGGGACCATTAACCAACCCTGCTCCCGTGGCCTATAGAGTGGTAGGTGTTTATGACCGAAAACTCCTTCCTTTGGTAGCCGAAGCAATGAAGCGACTCAAAGTAAAACGCGCCTGTATCCTTTGGGGAGAACC
>JARRBX010000055.1 GCA_029982245.1 Candidatus Atribacteria bacterium
GCTGCAGGAGTAAGAATGGGTGGGTCAATGAGGGTAAACCCTCGTTCCTGAAAGAAGTGGTGAATAGCCATTATGACCTGGTTGCGAACACGTAGAATGGCATTTTGTTTGCGCGAACGTAGCCAGAGGTGTCGATTTTCCATCAGAAATTCTATGGAATGTTCCTTTTTCTGGATGGGATAGTCCTCGGCTTCAGAGATAATTTCTACCTTTTCGAGTTCCAGTTCGTAGCCCCCGATGGCTCTTTTTTCTTCCTTTACTCTACCCTGGACTATCAGGGAAGACTCAAGAGGTATACGCTTCAGGTTTTTAACCTCTTCGCTGTCGAAGTGCTCACCTGCAAAGGCAGTGGCTTGTAGGAAACCAGTACCATCGCGTAAAATCAGGAAAGCAATTTTCCCGCTGGAGCGCTTATTGGCAAGCCATCCTCGGATTTCCACTTTTTTACCCACATACTGAGGTAACATCTCAATAGATACCCAGGGAACCTCCACCACTGTTGCCTCCTTTATATCTTTTTCTTCAAGCCATATCTCCAGCCTTCTCTGTCCATCTCTCTGATGAAAGAGACCACATAGCTAACCAGGGCTTCAAACATTTTCTGACCCTTCTCGACAGTGGCTTTTGTGGGATCTCCTGTTGCCCCGTAGGGGGTTAGTTCGTTAAATTTCCATTTGATATCTGGTCCCTCGGGTAACTCAGGTACCACACCCCTTGCGTTTTCCATACGACAGAATTGTGGGTATAGAAAGAGCATGATGGAGCTTTCGCCTTCTCCGGCATGCCCCAAACCATCCCAGACTTCAAAGGTATCCTTGGGAAGCAGTTCGCCAGCTTTTACCCACCAGGCGTCCAGAACAGCAATTACTGCGTCAGGATGTTTAACTTTGATGGTCCGTGATGCAACTTCAAGAGGTGCAATGTTTCCATCGTGCCCGTTGAGAATTATGATTCTGTTTATGCCTTGCTCAATAGTGGAAGTAAGAACGTCCTTGAGTACTTCAATCAGGGTTTCCGGGCGCAGAGTGAGCGTAAACGGAAAATCCTGGTAATGAAAACTGACCCCATAAGGAATAGGTGGAAGCACCAGCATTCCCTCTACCCTTTTGGCAACTTCCATTGCTAAAGCCTGAGCTACCAGGGTGTCAGTTCCAAAGGGCAAGTGGAAGCCATGGTTTTCAGCGGAACCCACGGCCAGAATGGCTTTGTCAAAGCGATTTTCTTTGAAATCTGAGTAGTTCATTTCAGGATGAAAAACTTTTTTTTCCATGGTGGAACCCCCTCATCTTTTCAATCTTTTTCCCATGATCCCTTCGGGTTTCCAGAGCATTATCACTATGAGAAGAATTGCGTAAACCAGTTCGATAAAACCGTAGAGCTTAAAGTGTTCTTCGACAGGCTTGAGTGCATAGCGCAATGCAATGAGAGAAGCAGCGCCTACCACAGGACCACTCATAGTGCCCATGCCCCCAATAATCAACATAACCACTATTTGAAAGGTGAGAAAGAAAGAGAATTCAAAAGGCCGAATCGCTTTGGTAAAGTGAGCGTAAAGTCCTCCTGCTACTCCAGCAAAAAAAGCGCCAATTACAAAGGAAAGGAGTTTGTATTTCATGGGATAGATACCGAGGACTTGGGCAGCTACCTCGTCCTCCCGGATGGCAATCATCGCTCTTCCGAAGCGGGAGTTAACAACACGCCACACGACATAAATGGTTACAAGCAGCCACAGATAGGTCCAGTAAATGTTGGTATAAGACGGTATGGCATTAATACCCATGGATCCCCTGGTGATACCTCGGAGGGTTTTAGCCAAGGTAACCACAATTACCATAAATCCAAGAGAAGCTACCGAGAGGTAGTGCCCTCTTAAGCGCAGAACAGGAGCACCTATCAAAATGGCACAAAAGGAAGCCATGAGCCCACCAGCAATGAGTGCAGGCAGAAAGGGCCAGGCAGCCTCGGGACCACCAAGCAAAGAAGGCAATAAAGGTAGTTCATAAGCCTTGCGCAAAGTAAGAGGAAAAGTGAGGAGGGTCGATGTGTAGGCTCCAACAGCCATAAAGGCTGCATGCCCAAGCGAAAAAAGACCAGTATAGCCATTTGTAAGATTCAGACTCACCGTAGCGATGGAATAAATGCCAATCAGAATTACTATGTGCAGGATATAGCGGTTTAAAAGCCTGGTAGCACCAAAAAGGGCTAAAAAAAGCAACAGCCCACCAACGATGAACCAGATCTCAGTTGGAACCTTTTTTTTCTTCATGCTCTTACCTCTTCTTTTATTCCCATTATGCCAGAGGGACGTACCAGCAGAACCATAATAAGTATGGCGAAAACGATGGCATCCCGATACTCAGCGAAAGTGGTTGGTAAAAAGGCGATGGAAAGTATCTCGGCAAGACCCAGAATGAATCCTCCCAGCATTGCTCCAGGAATACTGCCTACTCCACCAACCACGACTGCCACGAAAGCCTTAACTCCAGTTAGAAAACCCATATCGTATGATATCTGCCCATACTTGGCACCCCACATAAAACCAGTGAAGGCGGCTATTGCCGACCCAATGAGAAATGCAATGGAAATAACTTTGTTAATCTCAATACCCATTATTTCAGCCACTTCAAGGTTTTCGCTGGTTGCTCGCATAGCGATGCCCATTTTACTGTATTTCACAAAAAATTGAAAAAGTGACATAATGAGAATCGAAGCAACGATAATAAAAATATCGATGGTGCGAAAGGTGAGATAAGAAGTACGGTGGAGAGTCACCAGGTATTGGGGTACTTTGAATGCATAGGGTTGAGGTGAGACTAACATTTTCATGAAATTCTCTATAAAGGTATAAAAACCGAGAGAAGTAATTAACAAAGCGACTTCGGGTCCTCCTCGAAGTTTCCTGTATGCCACAGTATCAAGCACTATGCCCATTACGCCTCCAAAACCCAGAAGCAAAAAAACGGTAGCAACAAAAGGAAGACCTGCTTTAAAGAAAACAAAGTAGAAAAAGAATGCTCCCAGTGTGATCAGGGCTCCATGGGCAAAGTTTATCAACCTCAAAATGCCATATACTACAGTCATTCCAAGAGCAAGCAGTGCGTAAATACATCCCAATATAACCCCGTTCATGCTTTGCTGTGCCAGATAACCAATCGAAAACATGGTGTTTATCCTCCCAGATAAACTCGTCTTACATCTTCAAGCGACTCAATTTCTTCCGGGGGTCCTTCCATCTTCACCTCTCCCGTCTCGAGAACATAAACGTAGTCAGAGACTTTAATGGCCATAACAGCGTTCTGTTCCACAAGGAGAATAGTCACTCCCTTTTTGCGAATTTCTTGAATGAGCTCATAAAGTTCCTTGACCACCAGTGGAGCAAGACCCAGCGAAGGTTCATCAAGTAGCATCAACTGGGGACGAGACATCAACCCCCTGCCCAGGGCAAGCATTTGCTGTTCTCCACCGCTTAGGGTTCCAGCAATCTGGTTTTCACGCTCTTTGAGACGAGGAAAGAGGTTATAGACCATCTCAAGGTCTTTCTGAATTTCTGCTTCATTCTGGCGGTGGTAGGCACCGATAAGTAGATTTTCTTTTACCGAGAGTCGATTAAAAATACCCCGTCCTTCAGGCACCAAACATATTCCCTTGCGTACCCTCCAGGGGGTGGGTTTACTGGTTATTTCTTCTCCCTGATAGAAAATCTGTCCCTGGAAAGGCTTCAAAACGCCCACAACACTCTTCAAAGTCGTTGTTTTTCCTGCTCCATTTGCTCCAATTAACGACACAATTTGCCCCTGCTTCACCTTTAAATTTATCCTCTGGATGGCAGGAATGACTCCGTACTTTACCCCTACGTTTTTGAGTTCAAGCAACGACATCACCAGCCCCAAGATAAGCTTCGATTACTTTCGGGTTTTTCTGAATTTCAGAAGGTGGACCCACCGCAATTACCGAGCCATAATCCAGAACTTGTATAGTCTCAGCAAGTCCCATTACAAACGGCATACGATGTTCCACAATGATCATCGTTAAGTCAAGCTCTTCTTTAATTTTCTTAATAGTCAGCGCTAACTCTTCGGCTTCCTGAGTGTTCATGCCCGCCGAAGGTTCGTCGAGCAGGAGCACTTCTGGGTCGGTCATAAGTGCTCTGGCAATATCCAGTTTTCTCTGCAAGCCATAGGGAAGATTAGAAGCGATTTCGTTGCGCTGTGCCTGCATGTCAAAAAGCTCCAGTATGGTTTCCACTCGCTCAAGAGTTTTTCTCTCTTCACTATAAAGGCGAGGCAAACTGAGCAGGGTGTGGATAAAGCTGTAGGAGGTGTGAATGTGTGCAGCAACTTTAAGGTTCTCTTCCACAGTTAAACTGGGAAAGAGACGAAGATTTTGAAAAGTGCGGGTTAACCCCATTGAAGCGATGGTGTCAGGACGAGTATGGGTAATATCTTTCCCTTTAAACAGGATTTTACCTTTATCCGGTTTCAAAACACCGCTTATGAGGTTAAATATGGTTGTTTTACCGGCACCATTGGGTCCGATAAGGCCAAACACTGCTCCTTTTGGTAATTCAAGCTCATAACCACTTACGGCTGTTATTCCTCCAAAATGTTTCCATAAGTTTTCTACTTTCAGTATTAGTTGGTCCATCGTTTCACCTTTGTTAGCAACCGGAAGGGGATACCCATCCCTTCCGGTTGCTTTAATAGTAGACTTATTTGGCTATTTTGGGATCCGGGAGATACTTGGGAGTTACCTGCTTTATGGTTACAAACTTCCCATTTTGTACTTCTATCACTGCCACTGATTTGTTCGGAACCTGGCTTCCCTCCTCGTAAGAAATAACTCCTGATACACCTTTGAAGCCTTTGATCTGGGCTAAGCCTTCCGGAATTTTGGCAGGGTCGTCAGTGCCTACAATTTCAATGGCTTTCGCAAGAACTTTCATCGCATCGTAGCCCAGTGCTGCGAAGGCATTCTCAGGGGGATTGCCGAACATTGCTTCATAGTTCTTTTTGAACTCCTGAATCAGGGGATCAGGATCTTCCAAAGACATGTGGGTAGCGAAAATGACGCCTTCGGCGTATTCGCCACCAGTTTCTACCAGAAGAGGTGTATCAAAGCCGTCTTCACCAAAAATAGGTATGGTTACACCGCCTTCACGAAGTTGCTTGGCTATTAGACCGCAGTTGGAAGGAATGGCTCCTACGTATACAAAGTCAACTTCTCCTCGATCTTGATATTCTTTCAGTCGAGCCACCATACCTGAAAAATCGGTCCAACTGGTCTCAAAGTAATCTTCGTAAACCACTTCTCCGCCATAGTTTTTCAAAGCATCTGCAAAATAAGCACAAACGGCTACTGAAAAATCAACGGCAGTATCCACCCAAATTGCTCCTCGCTTAAGGCCCAAATCTTCAACCGCGTACTCTGCTATCGCAGCAGCCTGAGCATTGTCTCCGAAACAGGCCAGCCAGGCTCCAGTACGTTCAGGAATACGGGGGTGAGTTGCACCGGGAGTTATGAACGGAACACCGTATTCACGAGCAAGAGGTGCTGCAATGTTAACCCAGTGGGTGTCACAATACCCGATGAGTGCTGAAACTTTTTCGTTCTCGATTAATCTGATTACTGCAGCAACAGTTTCTCCCTCATCTGCTTTGGTATCCACCACTTTGAGTTCAATCGGCCTTCCCAAAACTCCTCCCTGCTTGTTTATTTCTTCAGCAGCAAGCTTTACTCCGTTGAGAGCTGGTGTATCAATGGAAGCCCAAGGACCAGTAAGCCCCATCACTACCCCTATTTTTATAGGCTCCTGTGCATAGGCGAGTGCAGAGAGCAGAAAGGCAAACAAAAAACAGGTTACGAAAACTAACCCAAACTTTCTCATTACATAAACCCCCCTTATACAGTGATTTTCAATTTTATACCATTCCAAAGACGGCAATGCAAGCTAAAGTAGGTTTTTCGAACTCTTTTCGCAAACTTTTTATTGCAATTCCTTGGGTGCGAAAGATTAAGAAAACTTTACACTTGTTTTAAAAAGCTTTAATCTTACTTCTGTATACTCCCTCAAGACAAAAAGAGAAAGGGGGGAGGAAATTTGGAGAGAGATTTCAAGGTCCAAGCAGTGATCAGAGCGTCTGTTTGAGATGTGTTTTGTTGGGAAATAAACTCTTACCTTTCAAAAAAAAGAAAGGGGTGTCTGAAAAATGAAGAGGTTTTTTCTGGCCTTGACTTTATTGCTGTCAGCACTTTTAAGTTTGCAGGTAGCAACTGCCGCTGACAAGATTGTCAGCATAGATGGTTCCAGTACCGTTTACCCTATCACCGAAGCGGTGGCGGAGGAATTTCAGATGGAGAATCGTGATATTAAAGTGGTAGTAGGTATTTCTGGAACCGGTGGTGGCTTCAAGAGGTTCTGCCGAGGTGAGACCGACATTAACGATGCTTCTCGACCCATCAAGGCTTCCGAGATAGAGCTTTGTAAGGAAAATGGCATTGAATACATTGAATTGCCCATTGCTTTCGATGGAATAGCTGTGGTGGTTAATCCAGCAAACGATTGGGTGGATTACTTGACCGTTGAAGAGTTGAAAAAAATCTGGGAACCCGAAGCCCAGGGTAAGGTTCTTTACTGGAGTGATATAAGGCCAGAATGGCCAAAAGAGAAAATAACTTTGTTTGGTCCTGGCGTAGACTCGGGTACTTTTGACTATTTCACTGAAGCCATAGTTGGAGAAGCTGGAGCATCCAGAGGAGATTTTATTGCCAGTGAAGACGATAACGTTCTGGTACAGGGAGTTTCCAGAGATAAATACGCCCTGGGTTACTTTGGTTTCGCCTATTATTTGGAGAACCAGGATGTCCTAAAAGTGGTGCCTATTGATGATGGAGTCGCCGAAAATGGAGAAGGACCAATTGAACCCACTTTTGAGACCATCAGTAAAGGTTTGTATCAACCACTTTCCAGACCTCTGTTTATTTATGTCAACAAAGCAAGTGCTGATCGTGAAGAAGTTCAAAAATTCGTGCATTTCTATCTTGAGAATGCCAAATGGCTGGTTGAAGAAATAGGTTATGTAGCCCTTCCCGATAGCGCTTACGAACTTGCTCTAAAGAGATTCGAAGAGCGTAAAACTGGCACTGTTTTCGGTGGTCAAGGAGCAAAAATAGGAGTTTCCATCGAAGAACTTCTGCAAATGGAAGGAGAATAATCTCTGACTTTGGTTGACAGATGAAAACCGTAGTGGCTACAATTTAAAAGGAGTCGTTTTCGATAGACTATCTAAATGCCAGGAGGAACAACCTCCTGGCATTTAGATGAACAGGAGACGATGTTGGGAAAAACTTCGAAAAAGAACAAAGATTTAGTTATCTTACAAGCCAAAAGAAAAGAGCAAGTTGTCAGAAGCGTATTTTTTATTTTTAGTTTGATTTCCATCTTTACCACTTTGGGAATTGTCTTTGTCCTGGTTTTTGAGGCAATTGGCTTCTTTCAGGAAGTTTCTATTTTAGAGTTTCTCACCGATACTTTGTGGACACCTCTTTCTTATGATAAGCATTTTGGTATCTTACCCCTCCTTTGTGGAACATTGCTCACTTCTCTTATTGCCATGCTGGTTGCAGGCCCTTTGGGGTTGCTTACCGCAATATTTTTGAGTGAGTACGCTTCTCCCCGGGTGAGGCGTATTTGCAAACCCATACTGGAAATATTAGCTGGGGTACCAACTGTAGTATATGGATATTTTGCACTACTCTTTGTTACTCCTCTTTTGCAAAAGATAATACCTTCTCTTTCGGGTTTCAACGCACTTTCTCCAGGCATAGTGATGGGTATCATGATATTACCTTTGGTTTCTTCTTTGAGTGAGGATGCCATGTATGTGGTCCCTCAGGGTTTGCGTGAAGCAGCATATGCTCTGGGCTCCACCAAAATGGAAGTTTCTCTTAAGGTTGTTGTGCCAGCTGCTTTTTCAGGTATTACCACTTCTTTTATTCTGGCTATTTCTCGTGCAATTGGTGAAACTATGCTGGTTACTATTGCCGCCGGACAAATGGCTCAGTTGACCTTTAATCCTCTGGTTCCCATTCAAACCATGACTGCCTATATTGTACAGGTTAGTCTTGGTGATACTCCTGCGGGAAGTCTCGAGTACAAGACTATTTTTGCGGTTGGACTGGTACTCTTTTTGCTAACCTTAATCCTCAATTTGGTTGCTCAGTGGTTGCGCAAGAGGTTCAGAGAAGCTTATGAGTGAAAGCAAATCTTTAGAACTGGATTTATTTTTGAAGCGTAAAAAAACTAAAGAAAAAATTTTTCTGATTCTGGCCACAAGTGCTTTACTTCTTTCGCTTATAGCTCTTTTTGTCCTTCTCATCGATGTTTTTTATGATGGAATACCTCGCCTTGGATGGCAATTTTTAACCAGCTTCCCTTCCCGACGCCCAGAACGAGCTGGTATATTACCTGCTCTGGTGGGTAGTATCTATGTAGTAGGTTTAACCATTTGCTTTTCAGTGCCCCTGGGTGTTGGAGCGGGTATTTACCTTGAAGAATATTCGAGAAAAGATTGGTTGAGCAAGCTCATAGAAATCAATGTTTCTACTTTGGCCGGAGTGCCTTCTATCATATATGGTATCTTAGGGCTCGAGCTATTTGTGCGGACCATGCGACTGGGACGGGGCCTTCTAGCAGGGGCGCTTACTCTTACTTTGCTGGTGTTACCTATCATCATAGTGTCCACGCGGGAAGCCATTCGCGCAGTACCCTTGTCCCTGCGGGAGGCAGCTTTTGCTCTGGGAGCTACTCGCTGGCAGGTAATCAAAGATCAGGTATTGCCAGTGGCTATCCCGGGCATCCTCACTGGAGTGATTCTTGCTGTTTCCCGCGCCATAGGAGAAACCGCACCTTTGATAATGATAGGAGCCTTAACTTACATTGCTTTCCTTCCTGATAGTCTAAACGCACCTTTTACTGCGTTACCCATTCAGATTTTTAACTGGGTATCGCGTCCGCAAAAGGGCTTTCACGCCAACGCTGCAGCGGGTATTGTGGTCCTTCTGGTTATAACTCTTTCTCTTAACTCACTTTCCATATTCCTGCGCAATTACTTTCAGAAGAAAACTTCCTCACGTGTTGCTTGATTCTCTCACCCTTGTCAGCCTGTAATTCACTTTTGTTGACACAGAAGAGATAAAAACGTATCATTTTTAAAAGGCCAATTTACATATAAAAGAACCTACAACTAATGACGTATCGGGAAACGCAGCAGACTCTTCAGTGCTTTTCTTGCTCCAGATGTTTGAGAACATACAATAAACTTTTGAAAGGGAGGTGGAATCAGGAGGAAAACGCTTGTTGGTCAACTCTTTTATTTTCGATTAACTCTTTGGCCGTGAAGGAGGGATTGTGATGTTCTGGAAGAAATGGATGTTGTTGACGCTGGTTTTAGTCGGTGTGATTTTGGTAGGAAGTATTGTTCTGGCCCAGGAAAAGCCTAAGTTGAACATCTGGGGAAGAGCTTCCTTTGCTCCTGCTCAGGCCTATTGGGTAAATTCAGTGCTTTACGAATGGGCTCAGGAAAAGGGAATTGACGTCAAGATTACCTGGATTCCAGTGGGCGATATTGCAGCAAAAGTGGTTACCGCTGTTGCTTCAGGGACCGAACCCGACATGGTTATCGGTGGTATGCCCTATAC
>JARRBX010000056.1 GCA_029982245.1 Candidatus Atribacteria bacterium
GTATCTTTGATGATCAAAAGGTCTATATCGCTCCACTCATGAATGCGGCCTTCGGCAAGAGAACCGAAGAGAATTATTTTTTCCGGTTGGTATTTTTCTATCAAGAGCTTCACTATTCGGGAAAGCTCTTCGTGAAGAAGCTTCTCCCGCTCTCTGGAAGCATAGGTCTCCATGGCTTCCTCTCAAAAATATAGGCTATTGTTCATTATATCACAGACCACTATACAGCTAATCGCTCATGAAAAGCTAAAAAGCTATAAGCTCAGCAGCCGCAGATCGCCAGAGAAGTCAGATTCATTACGGAGGAAAGCCTTTTCTTTTCATGGCCCGTGCCTCACTCTCCAACAATCATTTTACTCCCTTCGTAATACGAAGGGTAAAAAGAGAAAGAAGGACTTCCCACCGTTTTACCGCAGAGCGAATTTTCCACAAATTCGCTCTGGTTAGCAATGGAGTCATGGGGCCAGATCTTTACTTTTTGTGTTTTGGAACATGCTAAAAAAGGAATCCTGAAACAAAAAATAGACCCTGAAATAACGAGATGCTGAAACAATGGGATGCCGAAACAGACCCTGAAACCATGGAGCCCGAAACGAGGAGACCCCGAAACAACAATGAGATCCTGAAACAAGTTCAGGATGACAAAAGCGGAGCTTTTGTCAGTTCGGGGTGACAGCTTCGCTGTCAGTTCAAGGTGACGGCTCCACCGTCGGTTCGGGGCGGTGTCGGAAAGGCCGACACCGGTTCAGGGCGACACCGACGAAACCGTTGCCGGTTCGGGGCGGTGTCGGAAAGGCCAGTGCCGATTCAGGTTGGTACCGATAAAAGCAGCACCGATTAAGGAAAACCGCTATAAAAGCAGCGGTTGGTTCGGGCGCTCCGAAATTTCATGATACAAAAAGAAGGTAACAAGACAGAGGATTTCAAGCAACGTACCCCACAACTAACCAACATTATCATGTGTTAAAATGTAATTGCGCGGAGGCAAGGAGGCGTCTCTTTATGCGTGATAATGTGTCCTGTAAACCAGATTACAAAACGATTCAGAAATTATTGCAAAAAGCCGGGAAAGACCAGGAAGTTCTTGCAGTTATTCTTTTTGGAAGCCATGCTCACGGTAAAACGAGTCCTCTCTCCGATGTTGATGTCTGCCTCGTTTTAAGGTCCAAAATTGCGAACAGATTACAAATGGTTCAGAAACGCCTGGATTACCTGGCAGAATTCCCACACCTGGACATTCAGGTTTTCCAGCTCCTGCCCCTTGCCATTCAAAAAAGAATCCTTAAAGAAGGTAAGGTACTCTATTCCCACAACGATGAAGCTCTTTACGACGTAGCTTATTTCGCTGTTAAAGCCTTTGAAGATTTTAAACACAAGTATTATGACTATCTTGAGGAAGTCAGTCGTGGATCGTGAGCGCATCCTGAGCAAAATAGCAGAGCTGGAAGGATATTTAGAAGAATTGCGCACTATCCTACCCAAAGACTTCGAAGAGTTCCAAAAAATAGAGAAAAAACGAGCCTGTGAGCGCTTATTGCAAATTGCCATTGAAGCAGTAATGGATATTTGCTATCTGCTGGTACGTGATTTGCGCTTGGGCTTGCCCAGTGACGAAGAAGACATTCTTGACAAAATTGAAGAGGCTGGGATTATCCAGGGCGAGTTGCAAGAAACCTTGCGTAAAATGCGAGGTTTTCGAAACATCTTAGTACATGAGTATGGACGCGTTGACGATTGGATTGTCTATCAAATGACAACGCAAGGCTTCGAATCCTTTGACAGGTTTCGAAAAACTGTTCTACGTTTTTTGTACTCCGGGTAAGAAAAAGCTAATTAAGACCTTTGTGGGCTTTGTTGTGAGTATCTTCAAGATAAAATCGAGAATCTCCCGGCCTCTTCTCATACCATCACAACCTCTTGAAGAATCCTTTTGCCTATTCTGGGCTTGAGCGCGCTTTTCATTACCAGGTCAACTTCCACTCCCAGAGCTTTAGAAAGCCTGATTTTCAGGTCCACAAACTTCAGGAGCCCTATCGGTTTTTCGAATTCTACCAGTATGTCCAGGTCACTCTCCGGGAACTCTTCTCCCTGAACAAAGGAGCCGAAAACTCCTATTTCCTTCACTGCATATTCTTCTCCGAGGAAAGGTTTTAAGGCTCTCAGTCTTTCTTTAATTTCTTCAAAGGTGAGGTTCTCTCTTTTCATGGCCCGGACTTCACTTTCCAGCAATCATTTTACTCCTTTTACATTGTATAAAGTAAAGAGAGGAAGGGTTTTCCAACCGTTTTACCACAGAACTAATTTGTATAAAATTCGTTCTGCAAAGGAACGATAATTCGGATTTTTAGAAAAATCGTTCTTTTATGGAACGAAATATGGTATAATTCGTTTTGAAAGGCTGCAAAAGGAGAGATGAAATGGACCTTGATCAGGTAATTGAAAAGCTTGAAACGCGTAGAAACAGACTAATCAGTTTTTTGCCTGAGAAAAAGCGCCTCTTCTTCAGCGAGCTGGAAAAGCAAATGAAAAATAGAGCCGTGCTTCTTTACGGCCCCAGGGGCGTTGGTAAAACGACCTTCTTGCTTTTTATGTCGAAAGATTGCAATTTATTTTACGTATCCGGGGACGATCCACTGCTTTTGTACCACCCTTTCTACGAACTGGCAGAAAAGGTCTTGCTGGATTACCCTGGCATCATCATTGACGAAGCACATTCTCTAAAGGATTGGAGTAAGCTGATTAAGGCCCTGTATGATTCCTTTCCAAACAAAATTATCTGGATAAGCGACAGCAGTTCCGTGCTCCTGCGAAAGGGAATTGCGGACCTTTCCAGAAGGTTTGTGTCGTTAAAGATGCCTCTTGTGTCCCTGCGCGAATATATTTATCTGGAAACCGGCCAAATCATCGAAAAGCTGAGCTTCCCCTCAGACAACCTCTTAGAATATGCAACCCGGGTAATAAAGCAGGTTGATGTGCTGCAGTATTTCAGAAAGTACCGCGAGGGAGGGACAAGACCCTTTTATCTTGAGGGAAACTTCAGGGAGAAAATGATCAACATTCTGGAAAAAACAATTTACTATGATATCCCGCATCTCATCGGAACTATCAGCGAAAATCATTTTGGAGCGCTGAAGGCGGTGGTGAGCTTCCTTCTTTACTCGAAAATACCAACCATCAACGTTGAGTCGATGTGCAGAGAATGGGGAATTGGAAAACCCAAGCTCTATCAGTTGCTCTACGCGATGGAAGAAGTGGGCCTCGTTAACATCGTCCGCAAGGAAGGCGTCGAGAAAGCATACTCTAAGGGTTCGAAAATATTTTTCGCCGACCCAGCTTTTTACTTTGTTTTCGAAGGAGAAACGGGGAACTTCAGAGAAGCTTTCACCGTCTTTGCCCTGAAAGAAAGAATCCGGGCTGCAAAAAGGGAGGAAGAAGCGGATTTTGTGCTCGACGGGGTAAAGCTTGAAATAGGCGGGAGAGGCAAAGTTTCAAAGCACAGTGACTACGTGATCAAAGATGACCTGGACCTTCCGGTGAGAAACTCGGTGCCTCTCTGGATGCTGGGAATGCTCTGGTAAGGGAGTTAATTTGCTCGTATTCCTCAACGGAAGTTCGGTAGACTCCAGCCAGGATGTGGTTTCCAATATCAAAAATAGCTGAGGAAGCAAGTTCAAGCCCGCGTTCGATGATCCACTGGGTATCCGTATCCCGCTGATACTCCTCAGGCGTGATTCCCGATTTATCCTCGAGCTTGGCCAGAACTTCCTCCAGCTTTTTAAGTCGCTCTATCACGCTTTGCTTTTTGAATACCACTGCCTGACCCTTTCCCTGAGATACTCGTTTTGAACTGCCCTCAGATAAGCCGTGTCCTGAAACCTGCGGATGACATTCATTTCAAAAGCGTTCAAAAGCTCATCACTCTGGGAGTAAATGAGGCGTCCCTGAGAAACAATTTCAAACTGGAGCGACAAAGGGGCACGGTCAAGAAGCACAAGATCGAAACGCTCCGTGCCCAGGGCTTCTCGAATCCCGAGCAAGATTTCCTGGAAAGACGAATAGAGCTTTTCGCCTTTCTTTTTAAGATAAGAAAAACGGCTATATCAACGTCAGAAGCGGCACCAACTTCACCACAAATATAAGAGCCAAAAAGGTAAGCAATAGGAACGCTCTTTTCTCGAAAGAGCTTTTTCAGCTTCTTTATTGCCTCTTCCAGGTCCATCCGGAGCCCGGGCAAGAGATTACCAGAAGGACCGCGATAGGTTTCAGCTATGCCCACTGAAAAACACTCCCTCTTAAAGCCCGGCAGGGATCTCTTCCTTCTACTCTCGTTCAGCGCGGAACCGCACCAAGAATTTGTGCTTTGTATCGCTCACTTTTTATATACGCATTACGCGTTGCGTATGTCGGCAATTTTAATCTTATCACAACCAGCGAAACTTGCACGCTGCGAAAGGAAATTGTGGACCATGAAAATAGAGAGGCTGATAAATACTGACACAGCCAACACGGGTCCAGGAAAGTAGCAATAAAAGTCGCTCTCAACTTGAAGCTATGCTGATTAGGTCAGTACTGACTCAGTATAAATGTTTTTGGCTACTATAGCCTGATTTCAGGTGGTAATAATTGAACTATAAAATTTACCAGAGCTTCTGCGCGAGCAAGCGCTTCTTCTGCCTCACTTGCTTCCGGCTCCAAAACATCACCTGGATAGCGAAACTCTGTAGCGTACGGAGTGAGTATCTCTGTCGTTTCCCTCCACTGCCCAAAAGAAGGTTCTAAAGGAACACAAAAGGCTAATAGAGCAACCAGATTATGCGTTTTCTCAAAAGGAACGTCACGATATGTTAAATAGGCCTTAATAGCTTTTTCAACTGCCTGTTGACAGTGATAAACTGCTGTATCTAAATAGCCACCTTTTAGGAGAAGCCGAGCCAAATCCAAATCACGTTGACTCTTTATGAGCCACTGCTTGACTTCTTTTGCTTTGGCCTTTTTCATAAAGGATCTTTCCACGATGGATTGCTTGATAGCCAAGCGAAGCAGACACCTGAAGCATTTCCTTTAACTCTTCTTCAGTCACCACCACTATTTCAACAGGAGCGGTAAGCCCCCACAAACAACCATAAGCTTTGCGTGCTCTACGATAGCGGGACTCGTTAGATTCCGAAACTACAACCAAAAGGTCTATATCGCTTGTTTCCACAGGATTTCCATAAGCATGAGAACCAAAAAGAATTATTTTTTCTGGATGAAGATTTTCTACCAGCCTTTTTACAATTTCCTCAAGCAGCTCGGAAGACAGGTGTTTCATAGGCTTCTCCTTTTGAAATGGGCCATAAGAAAGCCTTTTATAAACCAAAAAGCACCGTAATCATTATAGCAGAACCCTGGCTTGAGTTAACCTCTGTGCTCTCGATAAGGGCTTCTCAAAAAACAGTAGAAATGACAAACACTTCATGTTCATCGATTTAACGTGATTTCCTTTAGTGAGATCTTGCAATGAGGGGACGCTGAAATCATGGGATCTCGAAACTATGGGGTCCTGAATGGTACGGCTTTTATGATGGAGAAAGCCTGTGCAGTAAGCTGTTTCCAGAAAATAAATCCTTTCAGTGATAAAAAGAGATGGATATTCCTGAGCTATTTTTCTGTCATAATAACACTGGTTGCAATTTTAACTACAAAATGGGCATCATCTATGGCTTCTTTAGCATCTTCCCTTTTATATTCTTCGGTGGGGATAAAATCTATATCGCCGTAAAAAGAAAGTTCTCTTTCTTTTCGTAGCCTTTTAGATATTGCCGCTATTTGCTGGAGTTTTTCCTGAGAAATAGGCACAAATCTATCTGCATGTTCCAAAATAAGAGAACCTACATCATGATACTTGGGTGGTTCTATACCTACGGCTCGTAGCATCCCTTTGGTTGCAAGCTCTACAATTTCCTGGGCTTTTCTCACCACATCGGAATAGGCCCCTTTTTGAAAAAGCACTTCAAGTATGTCCAGCCTATCTACGGCTTTTTTAAGGTAACTCCGGGCCAACACAACGTTAGTCATAGTTCAAATATTTCCCCCGGCTTATAATCAGGCTTTAAATCCCAATACCAAGCATTGCCTTTCCATATTCTCCTGGCATGAAGTTCCGACAATCTGACTTTAAGCCTTTCAAGTATTTTTTGAAAAAACTCGTCTCTATCAAAAATGATTTTGGCATCATCAACCATATCAAGAAAAAGGGGCGAGCCTGAAAGAGCTTCCTCAGGAGTTTTAAGTACTGGTGATAGGTAAGTATTTATGCCCTCTTTGGAAAGTTCTTTTAAAAATGCTTCGAGCTTTTGCTCTACTTTTTCAAATTCTCGTATCCGCTTCATTCTACCCTCAGGAAGATCTTTAGCAATGATTAATACATCTACATCGGAATCGTATCTTTGGGTCTGCCTGGCCACAGAGCCAAAGAGGACCACAGAGACAAGTCGGTCTTGATAAAAAGCGATAAGCTCCTTTAAAAGGAGCCGCTCCAATTGCTCAAACTTTTCCTTAAGCATAGCACCAAAACCTTCTCAGTTCTTCCATTCAGTAACGTACCGCCTTTTTACTTACTGCACATATTTTATCATTACTTATCGCCGAAAGGCGGAGTCTTTGGGCAGGAAGACCACAATCACGCCGATTCAATCCCGGCCGTCTTTACGCCTTTTTTGAATCCATTAATCAGAAGCTTTTACTATAATACCACTTATTTTTGAAACCATACTAAAGGTAAAAACTGCCAGGGGTTTTGCTATAATTTCATTAGTTAACTCAATAAGCAAATTCTCCACCCTCTTGCGCAAAGGAGGATGCAAATGGAAAATCAGACCGATTGGGAAGAGGAAATATCGCTTTTTGACCTTATAAACGTTCTTGTGAGGCGCAAGTGGTTAATCATCGGGATTACTCTTCTGGTTATGATTGTGGCTTTTTTAGCCTGGAAGTTTGTGCCCCAGACCTACAAAGCAGAGTTCACAGTATCGTTTGCAGAAAGTTCTTTCCCAGAAGAATTTAAAGGGCAGGTGAGCGTCACCTACTATGGCGACGAAGAGCCGACCTTAATCCCTTATTCCCTTGCGCTCCCGCAAGAAAAAAAGATTTCGCCTGAACGCGCTCTTTTGTCTTTTACCGAGAGGCAAAAATTGGCTGAACTTGCTGAAAAAGGCGGTTTTGGGGATCTTTTTAGGCAAGCCGGAGGCACGGTTTCGGCAAGTATAGACTCTCTGGAAAAACCGGAAACTGAAACAGAAGATAACATAAAAGAATTCTCGGTGCTTATTTCCACCAGGAACGAAGAGCTTTGCGAAAAGCTGGCCCAGAATCTTCAATCAGAAATCAAAGAAGAACTCCTTCTTGCCCTCAACACCCAGCACAACATCCGCTTGGAATTTTACCAAAACCTGCTTGCGACTCTTGAGGAAAAACAGAAAACAGCCAGAGATGAACTCCTCACCTTTTTGGAGTACAACGACCCGCTGAAGCCAGAAAGAGAAATCGAAAAAGTAGAAGAAGCGCTGGAAGCACTCCTTGAAACAAGAAAGACGCTTTTATCGCAGCAATATACCCCTTTAGTATCTTCACCGCTTTCGGTTGAAAGTTTAGAAGGGTTACTCTTTATGCCCCAAGACAAAATCAACATCCTGGAAACAGAAATCAAAAAAAGCTACCGCGAAAAACTTGCAGACCTTGAAAAAGCAATAACTGCGCTCCACAAAGAAAAAGCAAAATTGGAGCTTGAAAAACTTAAACAGGATGATCTCATCGATACCTACAATCAACTTCTTCGAGACTACACTTTCTGGAAGGAAGTGAAATCCTCGCTCCTCCTTTCTCTGTCCCCGCTTGCCAGAGATGGGGCTTATCCCTTTGATGGAAAAATGGAAGTGGGAGAAATTAAATACTCAGGAAGCGGAAGAGACTTAAAGCTCAACCTGGCCGTGGGTCTTGTGGCCGGACTCTTTCTGGGGGTTTTTGTGGCTTTTTTTGTTGAGTTCTGGGAAAAAGCCAAAGCGCAGAGAAGCTGAGCCCTCTTGATGCTTCTCTTTAGAACCACCGGGCACAGCAATAAGAGGTTTTCTCTGATATAATGAAAGCGAGGTGATAACACATGGCAGTCCTCAAAGAACGGGTGGACAAGCTCGAAGAAGCACTGATGCGCTTAGTGTACATTCAGCAAAAAACAGAAATAGAGCTTCAGGAGTTCAAGAAGGAAATGCAGGAGTTCAAGAGGGAAATGCAAGATTTCAAAGACGAGATGAAGGATTTCAAAGATGAGATGAAGGCATTCAAAGATGAGATGAAGGATTTCAAAGACGAGATGAAGGATTTCAAAGATGAGATGAAGGCATTCAAAGATGAGATGAAGGATTTCAAGGATGAGATGAAGGATTTCAAAGATGAGATGAAGGCATTCAAAGATGAGATGAAGGATTTCAAGGATGAGATGTTGGATTTCAAGGAATGGTCAAAAAGAAACATTGAAAACCTCAACCAGCAATGGGGAAAGCTGGCTAATAGACTGGGCACCCTGGTCGAAGACATCTTTGCTCCTTCTATAGGTCAGGCCATTGAGAAGTACTTTGGCGTCTCTCCGGACGTGATCGACACAAAGAAGCTGGTCCGCAAAGAGGGAAAGAGTTTAGAGGTCGATATTCTGGCTCTCTGCGAAAAAGAAAAAGTTGCTTATGTGGTGGAAGTGAAGGCCAATCCCGACCGCAAAGAGTATATCGAAGATTTTCTCAAAAAGCTCAAAGAAATCCCTTCTTTCCTCCCTTCCCTTGGGGGCTATACCCTGCAGGGCATTTACGCCGGGCTGAACATGAAAGAAGAAACAGTGAAACTGCTTACCAGAAAGAAACTCTACGCCATGGTCTTTCGGGGAGACATCCTGGAAATTGTGAACTTCGAGGATGTCAGGAAGTAACTCAGCGAAGGAAGTCCCATGGAATACTTTACCATCAGGGAGGCCGAAGATGCCCTGGTTTGTGCGCGAAGAGTCTTTGAGTTCTGTGAAAGTCTTCTGGCTTGAGAAAGAAAAATTAATCGAGAAACTCGTTGCAGAAGCCCAGCGTTTAGCAAAAGAAAATCCGGAAATAGAGAAAATCGTTCTCTTTGGCTCGCTCTCGAAGGGTAGAGCCATCCCGGGAAGTGACGCCGATTTGCTTTTAATCCCTATTGAAAGCGATAAGCCTTTTCTCGAGCGCATTGCAGAATGGCTGGCTAAGATTGACATTGATTTTCCAGTGGATGTTTTTCCTTATACAAAGGACGAAATCGAAAACCCTCTCTGCAAGGAAGCCTTAAAAACAGGGATAACGCTTTTTGAAAGAAGCAGTAAGAATTCCGGAAATTGTTTCTAAATCAGCTTCCCAAATTGGGGTTGCGCAAATGCTTCTTTTGTGCTACAGTTATTCCCACATTTACCCATAGCGCAAAGGCGAAGAAGGGGAAAAGTAGGTTATTCGCTCCGTCACAGAGAGCCTGCAAAAGCTGGAAGCAGGCACGAGCGGTAGCTGAAGCTCGCCCTGGAGC
>JARRBX010000057.1 GCA_029982245.1 Candidatus Atribacteria bacterium
GCAGAGGCTCGGGAAGTGGGTGCAGACCGGGTAGTCAACGCTGTGGCTGCATCTCACCTTTATGGTGGTGACCTCATCGTGATTGATTTTGGAACGGCTACCACGTTCTGCGCTATTACCAGAAAAAGAGAGTATCTGGGCGGGGTTATAGCGCCGGGAATCGGCATGGCCCGTGAGGCTCTCTATGAGAAGACAGCCAAGCTTCCCAAGGTGGACATTGAAGTTCCCGAGCATTGCATTGGCAGGAACACCGTTGAAGCAATGCACGCAGGGATATTTTTTGGTTACATTGGTCTGAGCCGGGAAATCGTCAGACGCATGAAGGAGGAGTTTTCACAGGAAGCTCGGGTGATAGCTACTGGTGGCTGGGGTATTTTTCTGCATCGTTACTGCGACTTCGTGGATGTTTTTAACCCGGTTTTGACTCTTGAGGGGTTGAGGATTATCGATGAACTCAATACTTGAGCGCATAAATCCCCAAGAAATGCTGCTTTTGGGGGAGGGAAGCGTGGTCAGAGGCACCTTGAAAAACGAGGAGGCTGCTCTGATTCATGGCACAATGGATGGGGAGGTCAGCTGTGGGTCTTTGTTGATTGCCAGGGGCGGCCAGGTTAAGGGAAGGGTGGAGGCCAGGTATCTGGAACTCTGGGGAGAAATCGATGCAAATTCCAAGGTGGGAAAGGCCTATTTGCTGAAGGGTAGCGTTATGCGGGGTGTAGTGATTGCAAAAAGCGCGGGCATTGTACCAGGTGCAGTACTGGAGGGTAGTCTGGTGTTTCAAGCTGTGGAGGATGAGAGGGATGAAGCCCAAGAGAGTGGTTAGCATTAGCCTGGGTTCTTCTCGTAGAAATCACCGGGCAGAAATCGAGCTTTTAGGTCAGAAAGTAATTATAGAAAGAATAGGCGTGGATGGTGATAAAGAGCGGTTTAAGGAGCTTTTAAGAGAACTGGATGGGAAAGTCGATGCCTTTGGACTGGGAGGAGCGGACCTCTATTTGCGGGCTGGGAAGTACCGCTACCTGGTGAAGGATGTTGCCCGGCTGGTGGAAGGAGCTCGCAAAACGCCTATCGTTGATGGTGGTGAACTGAAAGGTGTCTGGGAATGTGAAATTCCCCTTCTTTTGCAGCGCGAGGGATTGGTGGATTGGAAAGGAAAAATTGCCCTTATCATGAGTGGTATGGACCGCTATGGTCTGGCTGAAGGCCTCCACCGTGCCGGTTGTTCTCTGCTCATTGCCGATATGCCCTTCGCTTTGGGTATTCCTATTGCCTTGCGCAGGCTGTGGACGCTTCGTTTCCTTTCCGTTTTGATGATGCCGGTTTTAAGGCGCCTACCCATAGATGTTCTCTATCCCACGGGAAAGAAGCAGGAAGAACGCACCCCTCGCTTCCCTTTCTATTTTGAGCGCTCCGATGTTGTGGGGGGAGACTTTCTTTATATCCGGCGTTTTGCTCCCTCGAAGTTACCCGGAAAAATTATCATCACTAATACAGTTACTGCGGAAGACCTTGAAGAACTGCGTGGTATGGGGGTGCACCTTTTGATAACCACCACGCCTGAAATCCAGGGCAGGTCTTTTGGTACCAACGTTTTGCAAGCAGTTTTTGTGGCTCTGCTGGAGCGAAAGCCCGAAGAGATTGCCCCTGAAGAGTATCTTTCTCTCATGCACAGGACAGGTTTCAGGCCTCGGGTGGTAGTACTCAACGAGGTGAAATGACGAGCCTTTTTGAGGAGGCGATTACAATGGACTGGATTGAGCAATGCAGCGAAGAAGACAAAAAGCGTTTTGTGGAGGAAACAGTCGAAAAATATGCTCGATTTATCAACCCTGGTTTGGTTCGCCTTTTTAAGTTTGCCAACTTTAACACTGTGGAGTGGAAGGGAAAGGGTGCCAAAGTATGGGATATTTTTGGCAACCAATATATTGACTGCATAGGCGGATTTGGAGTTTTCAACGTGGGTCGCAATCATCCCCGGGTGGTTGAAGCCGTGAAAAGGCAACTCGATTACCTTCCGCTGTCCACCCGCACCCTTTTTAATCGCCAGCAGGCCGACCTTGCTGAGATGCTCGCGCAAATCACTCCAGGAGAGCTCCAGTATTCCTTTTTCTGTAATAGCGGTGCTGAAGCAGTGGAGGGAGCAATCAAGCTGGCGCGCTTTTACACGGGGCGTAAAAAGCTGGTTTCAGCCCTGGGCGGTTTTCACGGCAAAACCATGGGAGCGTTGAGCGTTTCCGGCCGTGAAGTTTATAAAAAGCCTTTTGAACCGCTTTTGCCGGAAACTTATCAGGTTCCCTTTGGAGACGCAGAAGCTATGGCTCAGGCTGTTGATGAGCAGACTGCTGCGGTGATTCTTGAACCCATCCAGGGAGAAGGTGGCATCATCCTCCCTCCGCCTGATTACCTTTCTGAAGTACGCAAAATCTGTGATGCGAGAGGAGCATTGTTGATTCTGGATGAAGTGCAAACCGGCTTGGGTAGAACGGGCGCTATGTTTGCTTGCGAGCATTATGGAGTGGTGCCGGATATTCTGGCTCTGGCCAAAGGGCTGGGAGGCGGAGTGCTGCCGCTGGGGGCTTTCATGAGCACCCCCCAGATCTGGACGGTTTTCGAGGACAATCCTTTTATCCACAGTTCAACTTTGGGTGGCAACCCCCTGAGCTGTGCAGCGGGAATCGAGACGCTTAAGGTTTTGCAGGAAGAAGAAATTCCCCAACAAGCCGCTCGCAAGGGGGAATACCTGCTTTCTGCTCTTCAAGGCTTGGCTATCCAGTTTGCTCCCCTCATTAAGGAGGTACGCGGTAAGGGTTTGCTCGTCGGGGTTGAATTTTTTGACTCTGATGTAGCTTCGCTTCTCGCCATGGAGATGGCACAGCGCAGGGTGCTGGTTGCTTATACCCTGAACAATCCCAAGGTTATACGTCTGGAACCACCGCTGGTGATTACTAAAGAAGAGCTGGATCTGGTGCTTGAGGTTTTCGAGGCATCACTAAAAAGCGTTCAGGGAATTCTGGAGGAAATAGGAGGGTGAGAGCTCAATGGCCAGAGTACGTGGTGAAATAGTGATTGAAGGCAACCCGGATGACGTTTACCAGAAAGCCAAAGATATCGAACGGCTGGCAAGTTTTTTGCCAGATCTTAAAGAAGTTAAGATATTGAAACAGGAAGGAAGCGAGGTAGAGAGTTTCTGGAAAGGAGAGTTTCAGGGTCGGGAAGTCAAGTGGACTGAAAGAGATGTCTGGGATGACACAGCCCGGGAGTGCCGTTTTTACGCAACGGGTGGCGATTTCAAAAAGTACGAAGGAGTGTGGCGCTTTGTCGAGGCGGGAGAAGAAAAAACTCGGGTAGAGCTCGAAATCGAGTACGACCTGGGCCTTCCCCTGGTGGGAGGTCTGATAAGTGCTTTCCTCAAAAAGAAAATGCAGGAAAACTTGCAGGCCATGCTGGAGGCACTCCAGAAATCCTGTCAGGGATAAAAATTTTAAAGCTGGTGATGGAGGATGGATAAAGACCGTTTCGCATTTATAATCCACGCCATGTCTGCTCAGGATATCAAGGATCATTTCAAGCCCCTAAAAATTCTTCCTTCCAGAGCGGTGGAATTTCTGGCTTCCAGGGTGAAGCCTTTTATCTTATCCGAGGTTCACGGAGTTCGTTCTCGGGCTACTGGCAAGGAAATAGAAGGTTATTTCGTAGGGTTACCTATGACCCCCCGGGTGCTTCTTGAGTATCCCTTTCCTTTTGTGGCTCGTAAAATTCGCGAGTGTGGTTTTCTGGCCCAGGAGAAAAAGGCAAAAATCATTGGTTTGGGAGCTTTTACTTCCGTAGCCGGGGATGGAGGGATTACTGTTAAAAAAGGGCTGGATATTGCTGTCACTACCGGGAATAGCTATACGGTGGCTACGGCTATTGAGGCTCTGAAAATAGCGGCCTCAAAGATGGACCTTGATTTGAATGAGGAAGAAATCTCGGTTGTGGGTGCGACTGGGTCCATTGGTAAAGCTTGTGCACTCATTCTGGCTGAAGAAGGAAAAAAAATACGCCTGGTAGGGCGAGACCCTGATAAAGTACGTGCTGTCCAGAAAGAAATAGAAGATAAGCTGGGAATCAAGGTTCCCGGCTTTGTGGACGTAGAGGAAGGCATTAGGAATTCGCGAGCTATTCTCACCGTAACTTCGGCTATTGGAGGCATCATCCGTGCCGATTGGATTGCCCGGGGAGCTGTCATTTGCGATGTGGCCCGTCCCCGCAACGTGGCTCATGAAGTGGCGAAGCAACGGAAGGATGTGCTGGTTATCGAAGGTGGCGTGGTGGATGTTCCTGGAGATCCCGATTTCGGGATGGATTTTGGTTATCCACCTGGTAAAGCCTATGCCTGCATGGCGGAAACCATGATTTTAACCCTGGAGGGACGTTTTGAAGATTACACGCTGGGTAAGGAGGTGGAGGTCGAAAAAGTTAAAGAAATTACCCGTCTTGCTGAAAAACATGGTTTTAAAGTTTCAGGGCTGCGTAGTTTTGGTCGGGAAATCAGCGATCAAGAAATCATCTTGATCAAAGAAGAGGCTTTGAAAAAGAATTCCTAATTCTTGGGGAGGGTAAAGATGGGTACTTTTTTGAGAATCGTGGGTATCATTGTCATGATTTTTGGAATTGCAGTGGCGGTTTTTTCGGTACTGGGACTGGGAAGTTTTATGCATTTTTTCCAATCTTCTTCGGAGTTTGCTCCTTTTGAGGGAGAGGAGTTTCCTCCCATGCAGGAGATGAGACCCTGGATGTGGATGGGAGGGGTAGCAGGAGCTGTTTTGGCTGGTTTTGGCACGTTTGTTGGGGGGGCAGCGCTTTTTTGCTTGGGTAGCATATACAACGAAGTCAGAAAACTGCGTGGATAGAAAGGAGTGAAGCATATGTCGAAGAAAGTGGTCATTATAGGTGGCGTGGCGGCTGGCCCCAAAGTTGCTGCAAAACTGAAGCGACTGGACCCGGAGGCTGAGGTGGTCATTCTGGAAAAGGGGAAGTTCCTCTCTTATGCGGGTTGTGGACTTCCCTATTACATCGGCGGTGATATCAAAGAGCAGAAAGAGTTAATGGAAACCCCGGTTGGGGTGATGCGGGATCCCGAGTATTTTGAAAAGATGAAAGGCGTGAAAGTCTACAATCGTACCGAAGCGTTGCGCATAGACCGCAAAAAGAAAGAAGTGGAAGCCCGCCGTATCGATACCGGAGAGGTGTTTTCGCTTACTTACGATTACTTGGTTTTGGCTACCGGTGCTGAAGTGGCCATTCCTCCTATCAAGGCAGTGGATCTGGAAAATCCGAATACTGAACTGAAGCTCCTGGATCTTGGTCATGTTTACACTCTGCATGGCATTGAGGATGCTGAAGCAATTCGCTGGACCATTCGGGAGAAGCTGGCCAAAAAGGCGGTGATCATAGGCGGTGGACTTATTGGGATGGAGATGACTGAGAGCTTGGTGAAAAGCGGGCTGGAGGTTACCATTATTGAAGTTCTTCCCGAGATTTTACCCATCCTTGATGAGGATATGGGAATTCTGGTGCGCCGCTATTGCCAGAAGAAAGGCGTTACTGTGAAAGTGGGAGAACGAGTGGAAAGAGTGGAAGGAGAAGGTGGTACGGTAAAAAGGGTTATCACTGATAAAAGTTCCTATGAGGCTGACCTGGTCATTCTGGCTACAGGTTTTCGTCCCAACGCAGATTTGGCTCGCAAGGCGGGTCTTGAGATTGGCCCCAACGGAGGCATTAAAGTGGATCTTTTCCTGCGCACCAGCGATCCCTGCATTTTTGCCTGTGGAGACTGTGTAGAAGTTGAAAACCTGGTCTGTGGAAAAAGTGCGTACATGCCTATGGGTTCTTTGGCCAACAAGCAAGGAAGAGTGGTGGCAATTAATATTGCTGGAGGTTCGGAAGCCTTTCGAGGAGCCGTCAACTCGGTCATCTTTAAACTTTTTGATTACACCATTGCTCGCTGCGGTCTGGGTGTGCGTCAGGCAAAGGAGATGGGATATGAAGTCGAATATGCGCTGGTTCCAGCTCCAGACAGGGCGCACTATTTCCCGGGCGCAAAGAGAGTCATCACTAAACTGGTAGTTGATAAAAAGAGTGGAAAACTGCTTGGTGGACAGTTCCTGGGTGAAGGGGAAGTTACCAAGAGCGTTTATGCCGTAGCTACAGCGCTTCACTATGGGGCAACGATTGAAGAAATTTCCAACCTCGATGTTCCCTATGCTCCTCCTTATGCTTCAGCAATTGACAATATCTGTGTGGCAGCCAATGTGGTTCGTAATAAACTTGAAGGTAAAATGGTAGGCATTTCGCCCCTTGAGGTGGAGCGTAAAAGAAAGCGGGGCGAAGATTTTTTGCTTTTGGATGTTCGCACTCCAGCTGAGTACCAAAAAGTTCGTATTCCGGGTAGTACTCTGATTCCCCTTGGTGCACTGCGCAGCAAACTTGACACTTTACCCCGGGACAAAGAAATTGTTGTTTTCTGTGCAGTTAGCTTGAGAGGTTATGAAGCTTCTCTAATTCTTAAGGCAGCTGGTTTTGAGAATGTGAAAGTTATGGACGGCGGTTTAGCTTGCTGGCCTTACGAGGTGGAGACCTGAGGCTTGAAAGCGTTGTAAAAGTATGAAACGGTTTGCCCGGAGCAGACTGTTCAATGTACTGATTGTTGTGCTTTTTCTGGTGGCCACATCTTTAGTCCTGGTCTTTCTTTTGCGTTCTCCCGAGAGATTGGGGGAGGAATCAGAGACAGAGGCTGAAGCTGAAAAGACTGAAGAGGCAGCGGAGTTGGGAATCAAGCTCCAGGGGATGATAGTCAGAGGCTGGGACGGTGATTTGCTCAAATGGCTATTGGAAGCACCTCAGGCCCAGCTTGACAAGAGCATAACCCGGATGCGCTGTGAAGGAGGCGTTCTGGTTTCTGTATTTGATGAAACGGGTAGTTTGCGGAGTACAATTCGTGCTGGCGAGGCAGAGCTGGATCTGGTAGAGGATGTTTTTAGCTTCAAAGGTAGCGTTGAGGCCGAGTCTGCTTCCGGGGATCGTCTTTTTGGTGAAGAGTTGGTGTATTATCCGGATGAAGAAAAAGTGGTTGCCCAGTCCCTGGTCAGAGTTTTGTTTGATCACAACTCGATTGAGAGCAAAGGCCTGGTGAGCGATATCGACTTTGAGCGCCCGGAATTTTTGGAAGTTGTTTCCGGGCGCTTTCAGATTGGCAATTAATTCTTCCTCTCAAAGAATTGCTCAACCTTTTTAAGCCAGTCTCGTATAGGTATCTGCTGGGGGCATTTTTCTTCGCAAATGCCGCATTCAACACAGTTACCTGGTCGCTCTTCTTCTTTGAGGAACCCAAAGTAGGTTTTTTCTGCCTGTTCTCTTTTATCCTGGAACTGAAAAACTTGATTGTAAAGACCAAAGAGGAAGGGAATGTTTACTCCCTGAGGGCAGGGGACGCAGTAGTGGCAGGTGGTACAGGGAATCGGCGCTTCTTTTTTAAGGATTGCCCGCACTTCATCTATGGCTTCCAGCTCTTCTTGGGTGAGTATTCCTGGGTGGGCGTTTCGGGCGATTTCGATGTTTTCTTTGACCTGTTCCATGGTGCTCATACCACTCAGGACTGTGGTTACCTCTTCCTGGTTCCACAGCCAGAGCAAAGCCCAGGCGGCAGGACTGCGATGGGGGTTTGCCTCTCGAAAGCGCTGCAGGGCAAATTCGGAGAGATTGACCAGATTGCCTCCTTTCAAGGGTTCCATGATTACCACTGCCAGCCCTTTGGAGTGGGCGTAAAGGAGGCCTTCTCTTCCTGCCTGAAAGTCAACGTCCAGATAGTTATATTGAATCTGACAGAACACCCAGGGATATGCATCAACTATTTTTTTGAAGGTTGGGAGGTCATCATGAAAAGAGAAGCCAAGGTGGAGAATATCTCCTCTTTCCATCGCTTTTTCGGCCCACTCGAGAACCCGGTGTTTGAGAACTGTTTCCCAGCGGTTTTTGTCAAGTGCATGTATCAGATAGAAATCGATATAGTCAGTGCTGAGTTTTTTGAGTTGTTCGGCAAGGTATTTGTCCAGGTCTTTTTCAGATTGAATCAGCCAGGTAGGCAACTTGGTGGCGATTTTGGTTTTTTCACGATACCCTTCCTTTAATGCTTTACCTACCACGATTTCACTGTTTCCTTTGTGGTAAGGGTAGGCGGTATCCACATAGTTAACTCCTTGGTCAATAGCGTAGCGAATCATGGCGATTGCTTCTTTTTCATCAATTTTTGACTCATCGTTTTTATCAAAGAGAGGAAGCCGCATGGCTCCAAAGCCAAGTATGGATACCTCAAAATCCAGTTTTCCAAATTTACGGTATTGCATTTTCTGACCTCCTTTCGGTGAGTAAACTTTCTGCAGTCAGCGTATAGTCTGGATAAAAGAAAAAAGGATGTCGATGCTCATTAAGGAGCGTTTTGAGCTGGTCGGTAAGTCTCCAGGCATTTTCGATGAACGAAGAGTCTGGAAACAGTGCCCGGTCACCGCTCAGTATATCCAGTATGATTTTCTGGTAAGCCTGAGAAGATGCGCCCTTAAAGTTACCTGCGTAACTGAAGTTGAGGCGGGTATCCATTGCGGAGAGTGTGGTGCCTGGCCTTTTGAGTCTAAGATAGAGGTCTATCCTTTCTTCGGGCTGAATTTCCATATAAAGGGCGTTGGTGTAGTCAAGATGCGAAGAAAAAATCACTTTTATAAAAGAACGCTTTTCAGCCATTTTTTTGCCCGAAATCAGGTAAAAAGGAACCCCCTTCCAGCGGGATGTGGCGACGAAAAGGGGGACCACAAAAAGAGTTTCCGTGGTTGAGTTCAGGTATCCGGTTTCTTCGCGATAGCTTGTGTATTGCCCGAGTTTGATATGTTCCGGTGGTGGGAGATGTATTTTGGAGAGCAACTTACTTTTTTCATAAGCCAGCGCTTCCAGGAAGCTGGCACATTCTCTGGGATCGGTTTCGCATAAAGGAGGTGCATCCACAGCGATTAGGGCCAGAAGCTGCAGGAGATGATTTTGTAGAACGTCCTTAATAGCCCCGGTTTGCTCGTAAAACACTTTTCTCTCTGCCACTCCCTCTCGCTCGCAAAGGCCAATGTGGACTTCCTTCACGAATTCTCTGGAGAGGAGCCTTTCCAGGAACCAGTTTTCGGCTTTCAGGATTATCAAGTTGAGGACGATTTCTTTCCCTAAGTAATGGTCCACGTAGAAGATGTTTCTTTCCAGAAATGTTTGCTGCAGGGTTTGTTTTAATTTTTGGAAACTGGGTAGATTGTTACCAAAGGGTTTTTCCAGAGCTACTTTGGCGTTTTTGAGAAGCGTTTCTGGAAAAAAGCTTTTTATCTGTCTCAAGGCATTTTGGTAGAGGTTGGGCAGGGTAGAGAGGTAAAAGATTGCTTCAGTGCAACATGCTGCAAGGTGCTGGTTCAATTTAACGAAGGTTGAGTCGTCTTCAATGTCACCTTGGAGGTAGTGGAGACATTTCCAGAATTCT
>JARRBX010000058.1 GCA_029982245.1 Candidatus Atribacteria bacterium
AGATTTGGGCTCTTATGCGTTGAAATACGCTCTTTCTGAACACAAAAGAGGTGCAGGTTTTGAGTGCAGGAAAGCAGGCTTTCTTGCTTTTTCAAAGGATGTTTTTTCGGGGGGGGATATAAAGGACGCCGCCTTTCTTGTTTCTGAGCTGCGCGAATTGTGGCGCAGGCAGCGCCTTCCCCGGGAAGCGGTTCTTGCTCTCTATCATCCTCGCATGGTCATTCAGCGTGCCTCTTTACCCCGGATGAGCGAGGAAGAGCTGAGAAATGCCCTGCACTGGGAAGTTCGTTCTTTAATTCCTGGTGAGGAAGACCTGCAAATTGGCTGGTATGCGCTGCGAGAAGAAGCCGAGAAAGTGGAAGTGCTCTATGCTGCTATTCCCTCGGTGGTCCTTGGGGTATACCTTGAGGCCTTCCGCAGGGCAGGCATCCGCTTGGAAGGCGTGGAGCCCCAGGTGCTGAGCTTTGTGCGAGGGTTTTTGAGTCTGTATCCTGATTATGTGGACAAGAATTCCTTTATTCTCCTTGATGTTGGCTTCAGCAAAGGAATGGTCCTCTTTTTCAAAACCGGCTTTGTTTTCTCACGCTACATCGACTGGGGGTTGCGCAGGCTCTGGCAGTATTTAAGAGATAAGTTCAACTTGCTTCCTGTAGAGGCCCTGGACCTCATGAGAAGGCCTGTTTCCGAAGCCCCTCCGGAAGTGTATGAAGCTGTGGACAGCGAGATTCAGGAATTCCTGCTCGAGTTGCGGCGCTCCCTAACCTTTTTGCAGACTGAATACGGACCGGATGCCCTGGGAGAGTTTTTCCTGTGTGGAGGAGGAAGCACCATACCTCTTTTTAAAGCCAGAATTGAGTCAGAACTTAATTTGACCTTGCGGGACGTTGCCCTGCAACAGGCTGAAAAAGCCATACCCAACCTTTCTCTCATGCTTGGTGCGGTAGGTGCATCCCTTTGGAGCTGAAAAACGTTTACCCAGTAAAAGTGAATCTCCTGCCTGCTCAGCTCACAGTTAAAAAAACCCCCAACTGGGTACGTCTTTTTTTTATGGTGCTTTTGATATCACTCTCGGTCCTTTACGCTTTTTCCTTTTTAATGCTTTCTGACAAGGTTTTCCTTGCTCGAACCCAGACGGAAGAATTGCGCTCCCGGGTGGAGGTCTTGAGGCGGGAGGAGCAAAAGCTCAGAAACGTTGAAGAAAGGGTTGCTGCCCTCGAGAAGAGATTGGATCTTTTGCAGAGTCTGGTTGGAGCAGAACCCGATTGGTTGCGGGTGTTTGAAGCCATAGGTAATAGTCTTCCTGAAGACGTTTATCTTGAGCGGTTTCGGGCTTCTCAAGGGGAAATGCGCCTTGAGGGAAAGGCATTCAGCATTTTCAGCATTGCACAGCTAATAAGCACTCTCTCTAACTACGAAGATCTTTTCCGGGAAGTGGACCTTGAATCGCTGTCGCTTGAAGAGAGTCTGTACAAATTTACCCTGAAAGCGGGGCTGGTGGAAAAGAGTGCGTCTTGAAAAAAGCTGGCCGTTCATTTTAATGGTTTGGGGTGGAGCGCTGCTGGTCTTTCTTTATTTTCTCCTACAGCCCTTAATCTTTGAACTTGACCGCATCAAGCAAGAAAGAGAGAATCTCGCCCAGCAGGTTTTGAGATTGGAACGTCGGGTGGCCAGCCTGCGAGCTATGGAAAAGCGCCTTGAAGAGCTACGTTCCACGGTGGAAGCCATCGAAGCACGTCTTCCTCAGGAAAAGGAAGTGCCCCAGCTCCTCCTTGCTGTGGAAGACGCTGCTTTCCTCTCGGATTCAGAAGTAGAATCCCTAACCCCTCAGGCTCTAAGAAATGAGAAAGACTACGCGGAAGTTCCTCTGAAGATAAAGCTGCGCTCTTCGTATCGAGGAACGCTCCTTTTTTTGAATACCTTACGCCGTATTCCGCGCCTCATTCAGCTTGAAGAAATCAGCTTCGTTCCTGGTTCAGAAGGTGGCTTCGACGTCGACCTCACTTTGAAGACCTACATTCTCGGGGTTTCAGGAGGCAACAGGTGAGAAGTCAGGAGTTTTACCTGGAAATCGCTCTGGCGGTATTGATTGCCTTTCTGGCTTTTTCAGGCATCCGAGTTCTGGATGTGGCCCTGCAGCCCCAGGAAGCTTCTGTCTTGCTTCCGCAACGACTGCAGGATACTGCTCCCAATCTCCTCAAAAACAGAGAGCTTGAGAAACTATTTCCCACTGCTTATCCTGATGCACAACTCCTGGCCTTCCGAGATATTTTCGAGCCACCACCCCAGCCAGTTGCGGCGCTTGCGGCCCAGGAAACGGTAAAATATCCCCAGGAAGAGGGTTCTGTGCAGGTTGCACAAAGTGCAGCTCCTGGCTCTCAGGAAGAAACAGAAAAAGCGGAGCAGCAACCCGAAATCAACCTGAAGGGCGTCGTTCTTTCCCCTCAAGGGCAGGTGGTATTACTCGAAATCGATGGCCAAATTGAATTTCTAACTCCTGGAAAGACCTTGTCTTCTGGAATAAAATTGGTTAAAGTGAAAGAAAAAGAAGTAGTTCTTGAATATCAGGGGAGGGAAATGACATTAAACCTTGCCGATTAACGTCTTCTAAGTGCCTTTTTTTCTGGAGCATTGTTTTGCTTGGGGTTTTATTCCTTATTCATTCTGCTTCTGCGCTGGAGCTTACTCATTTTTTCTGGAGAGCCGATGCCGAGGAAATCAAACTCACCTTCAAATTTTCGGGAAAAGCAAATTGGAGCGACGTCTCCCCAGACCCTTTCCACATCGTCCTTCAAGTTGAAGGAGCGGTGAACGCCCTCTCTTACGCCGAAAGAGCTATGGGAGTGGGGCCTCTGCGCAGGATAATTTTCAAACCCCACCAGGAAGGTCTCAAAATCTGGCTGGAACTCACCGAGAAAGTAGCCTATGAAGTCTATGAAGAGGCTGGAGGTAGACTGGTAAGTGTTCTCCTGAAAGGCCCTTTCCAGGGAGCTCCACAGAAGAAAAACCTCCTTTCCTTTGATTTTCGGGATGCTGACCTGCGGGACGTTCTCCTGGCTCTTGCCAAAGCTGAGGGTGTGAATATGGTCATTGACGATTCGGTAGAAGGCAAAATCAGCGTTTCTTTTGAGGGTCTAACCTTCGACCAGGCGCTGAGCTACATTCTGGGAATGAAGGGCCTGGCCCAGATTCGCTTTGGGAACAACGTCATTGTGGGAGACCGGGAAGTCCTGGAAGAAAACTTTGGGCTGCTTGAGGTCCGCCGCTACAGTCTCCGTTTTGCAAACCCTGAGGATGTGAAAAACGCCCTTTCTCTGGTAATCCCGGACCCGGAGAGAATTCAGGTGGACCTGGCCTCAAAAAGCTTGCTTATCAAAGGAAGAGCACCTGAATTCGCCGAAGTCGAAAAAATTCTTGCAGAAATGGACCGCCCCCTGGAAACTCGGGTTTTTACCTTGAGTAACAACCTTTACCAGGATGAGGCTGAATTTAGTAAGTTCAAATCGCTCTTGCAAATCATTATTCCTGATGAGGAACGGGTGGAGTACGATTTTGCTCAAAAATCCATAATTGTAAAGGGCACCAAAGAAGAGTTGGAAGCAGTGGGTGAGCTTCTTGAAAACCTGGATCGGAAACGTCCTCAAATTATGATTGACGCCAAGCTGGTGGAAATCAACCGAGATAAAATAAAAGACCTGGGAGTCAGCTGGAAAGTTGGTGGCGAAGAAGGTCAGATTTCTTTCGGTGAAATTGCCTTAGGAGGTACCATGGAGCGCCAGGATCTGGTAGAAGCCACTATTAAGGCGCTGGAAACCAAAAATCTGGCCCGTTTAGTGGGCAATCCCCGTATTCTTACTTTGAGCGGCAAGGAAGCCCGCATTGAGGTAACCGACACTATCCCCTATCTTGAAACCTCTGTGGATGCTGAAGGAAATAAAAGTTATACTGTGGTTAAGGAAACAGTAGGCGTAAAGCTCACGGTGACGCCGCTTCTCACCTCCGACGGCAAAGTCCTGGTACAGGTTAAACCTGAGGTGAGTACTGGCCAGCTTACCGAAGTTAAAGCGGAAGGATTGAGCTGGACGGTTCCTCAAACCTCGGAAAAAGTTGCGGAAACCACTGCTCGACTGCGCCCCGGAGAGACCCTGGTCATTGGTGGTCTAATCCGCAGCGAAGACATCGAGAAGATAACTCGCATTCCTCTTTTGAGCGATATTCCTCTGCTGGGAGAGTTTTTCACCCTGCGTAACACCACCCATAAAGAGACCGAACTGGTGGTCTTCCTTACTCCCCACATCATCGACTATTGAGGGTCGCTATGCCAATCAAGAATATAGCACTTCTGGGTTTCATGGGTTGTGGAAAGACCACTGTGGGACGTTTGCTGGCCAGAAAGCTGGGTTTCCGATTTTTGGACACCGATTCTCTGATTGAAGAGAAAAGCGGCTTGAGCATTCCACAGATCTTTGAGCGCTTTGGAGAAAAGCATTTCAGAAAGCTGGAAACTCAGGTGCTTGAAGAAGTTGCTTCCTGGAAAAAGCTGGTGCTTTCCACAGGTGGGGGCTTGCCCATGAAAGACGAAAACTGGAAACTCCTCCAGGAAAAATTTCTTACCGTTTTTATCGAGGTTCCCTTTGAAACTCTCTGGAGAAGAATTGCTGCTGACCCCGGACGCCCTCTTCTCCGTCGTTACCCCCGGAAAGACCTGCTCGAGAAGTTGTATTTAGAACGCCTTTCGCGTTATCGTCAAGCGGATGTTATAATTAGTGCTGGAGAATCAACTCCAGAGGAAATTGCCGAGGCGATTATTGACCATGCGCAAGCTGATTGTTGAAACCAGAGACCGTGTTTATCCAGTGTTCATAGGGTATGGTCTTTTTGAGGGGGGAATACTCTCTGAACTGGATTTACCATTTAGCAGTGGAGCGCTGATAACCAACCAGAAAGTGGGCCCCCTGCATGCCGAAAAAGTCAGTCAGGCTTTCCTGAAGCGAGGATTCAGGCTTTCCTCTTTAGCACTTCCCGACGGAGAAGAGTTCAAAACTTTGGCCTCTGCGGAAGTGGCCTATCACTTTCTGCTTCAGGAAGGACTTGACCGCAAAGGCTTTCTGGTAACCCTGGGGGGTGGAGTAATCACCGACTTGGGAGGGTTCGTGGCCTCCACTTTTATGAGAGGTATTGCCTATTACCAGGTTCCCACCAGTCTCCTGGCTCAGGTGGATAGCTCGGTAGGGGGGAAAACTGGTGTCAACCTGGAAGAAGGGAAAAACTTAGTAGGCACTTTCTATCAGCCTTACGGTGTGATTATAGAGCTCTCTTTCCTGAAAACGCTGCCTGAGCGGGAATACCGGGAAGGCCTTGCGGAAGTGGCTAAGGCGGCCTTTTTAGCTGGTGGTGAGTTTCTGGAAGTTTTGCGTGTACAAAGTGAAGCTCTTCTTGGGCGGGACTATAGCGTCTTGGAAGATGTGGTGGAAAGAGCGGTGCTCTTCAAGAAAGAAGTCGTGGAACAGGATGAAAAGGAAAAGGGGTTAAGAAGTATTCTCAATTATGGTCATACTGTAGCTCACGGTCTGGAAAGGGCTCTTGGCTATGGTACCCTGCGCCATGGCGAGGCGGTGGCTATCGGTATGATGGTGGAAGCGATGATAGGCCTTGAGCTGGGAATTACCAGACCCCAAGTCATCGAAATCCAGAAAGTCATCCTGCAGGAGCTGGGTCTGCCGTTACGAGTTGAAGTTGCCCTGAGCGCGGAAGACTTTTGGGCAATACTCAAGTACGACAAAAAAAGGGAGGCACAACATATCAAATTTTCCCTGCTTAGAGATTTTGGTGACCCCGTTTTTGGAGTCAGCGTTCCCGAGGAAACGTTTAAAAAGGTTTTTGATTCTGTGAGAGGAGCGGTTTTACAATGAAAATCTTGGTCGTCTTGGGTCCCAACCTTAACCTTTTAGGCAAGCGAGAAGTGAATATATACGGCACCATGACTTTTCCGGAGCTGGTGGATTGCATAGAACAGGAAGCCGAAAAACTGGGTATGGAAATTGAGATTTTCCAATCCAACCATGAGGGAGCAATCATTGATAAAATACAAAAAAGCGCCCATTTTGACGGTCTAATTATCAATCCAGGTGCGTTGACTCATTACAGTATTGCTCTTCGAGACTGCATTGCTGCAGTGGGTATTCCCACTATTGAGGTGCACATGTCCAACGTTTACGCCCGGGAAGAATTTCGCAAGCATTCGGTTATAGCTCCTGTGTGTTGGGGACAGATTTCCGGACTGGGCCATTTGGGATACCTGGCTGCCCTGCACGTTTTTTCAAGAAAAGAAGAAGAGGCTTGAGCTATGCTGAAGTTGCACGAGTTGCAAAAGAAACTGGTTGCAGAGGGTAACCTTCCTTTTCTCATCCGTGAGAGGAGCAATCTTTTCTACTTGCTGGGTTTCCGAGGTTCAGCAGGCCTGCTCCTGGTTTTTCCTGAAGAAGCGATTTTCATATGTGATGGCCGTTACAGCGTTCAGGCCCGGGAAGAAGTCCCTCAAGAAATTACGGTCAAAGAGTATCGGGAAAAACCCCTGCTGCTTCTCAACGAACTCCTTAAAGAGCGGGGACAGAAAACCCTTCTGGTTGAGGAATCCCTGCCCATCGGAATGGTCAAAAAACTGGAAGAGCAGGGCATCGGCGTGAACGTAGCTCCTCCTTTCCTTGCCAGTTTGCGTTCCCGAAAATCCGATGCAGAGCTTGCCAAAATCTTGAAAGCGGTCGAGATATCCGAGCAGGCCTTTTTGGAAACCCTTCCACTGCTTAAAGCCGGTGTGAGGGAAAGAGACATCGCTCTGGAACTTGACTACAAAATGCGCCTTGGAGGTGCTGAGGAGCTGGCTTTTCCAACCATCGTTGCTTTTGGAGAGCGTTCGGCTCTTCCCCATGCTTCTCCAGGCAAACGAGCCTTAAAAGAAGGAGACTGGGTGCTTATTGACTGGGGAGCAAGGGTGGAAGGATACTGCGCAGACATGACCCGAACGCTGTGTTTTGGCGCCAGCGACACCCAGTTTGAAGAGCTTTTTGAAGCCGTTTTCGAAGCCCAAAAAAGAGCTCAGGCCATCCTTGCCGAAGGTGTTGAAGCTGGAGCGGTGGACGAGGCTGCCCGCTCCTTGTTAAAAGAAAAGGGCTGGGGAGACTATTTTGTACATGGCCTGGGCCATGGAGTGGGCGTTGAAGTCCATGAAGAACCCCGACTTGCCCCGCAAAGCGAAGTGGTGCTTAAAAGTGGTATGGTGTTAACCATTGAACCGGGGGTTTACCTTCCCGGGAAGGGTGGAATCAGGCTTGAAAACCTGTTTTTCCTGGATAAAGGAAATTTGCGCAAACTGAATAACTTACCTGAAAGAATTTGAGGGAGGTCTGTATCTCTATGCCTGACTACATTTCGAGCAACGACCTGCGAGTGGGAAACTGCATCGAGGTTGACGGAAATCTCTACATTGTGGTTGCTTTTCAGCACACCAAAGTCGGTAAGTGGGGAGCAATTATCAAAACCAAGCTTCGGGATGTTAACACTGGATTGATAATTGAAAAGAGCTTCCGGGCTGGAGAAAAGGTGATCAGAGCGGTCCTGGAAGGAAAAAAGGCCCAGTTCATGTATGCTGACAATCAGGGTTACCACTTCATGGACCTTGAAAACTATGAGGAGGTTGTTCTGCCTGAAGATCTGATAGGAGAAGCAAAGGACTTTCTGGTTGACGGCCTGGAAGTGGAACTGCTCAAATATGGTGATCGGGTAGTTGGTGTTAACATTCCCTCTTTTGTGGAACTTGAAGTGGTCGATACTTCACCGGGCATACGTGGTGATACGGCCTCTGGCGGTTCTAAACCAGCTGTACTGGAAACCGGCCTCACCATTCAGGTTCCTCTGTTTGTCAACAAGGGTGACCGGGTAAGGGTTGATACCCGGACCCGGGAATACCTGGAAAGGGTGTAGTTGAGGGTTGTGCGAATTGCAGAAGTCAAGCGTAGCGAGGGCAAAATTACCTATCCTTATGGAGTTTTGCAACGCATTGTGGCCTTTCTGGCACTCAAGGTTCCTGGCGTTGAAGCTCTGGACAGAGGAGTTGAAGAAGGAGTAAGACTGGAGATAAGCAGGGGGCTGGTGAACATCAGACTTTACTTGATTCTTAAACTGGAGCGCCGGGTTCCAGAAATAGCCTGGCAACTGCAAAAGTTCCTCAAAAATAGTGTCGAAGAAAAAACCGGCCTTCGAGTTGGCAGTATTGATGTTTACATTCAGGATTTTACCGAAATTGTTATCTGAAGCGGGTGAACCCTGGTGCGAAGAAGGGCCAGAGAAATAGCTTTGCAGGTGCTCTTTCAAAAAGATTTGCGAGAGTGTTCCCTTGGGGAAGTGCTCAGGTACACGGAGCTACCCGAGGAATGGGATGAGGAGACACGTGCTTTTTTCTTTCGGCTGGTGCGGGGAGTAGACCGCAACATAGATTTCATCGATGCCGTTCTGGCTAAGACGGTCGAAAAGTGGAGCTTGAGCCGCATGATGAATGTTGACCGCAATATCCTGCGCATGGCAACCTTTGAAATTATGTTCATGCCGGATATCCCGGTGGGAGTTGCCATTAACGAAGCAGTGGAGCTGGGTAAAAAGTACGGCAGTGAAGAGTCGGGAAAATTCATAAACGGAGTGCTGGCCAAACTGGTTAAAAAAATCGAGTGCAAAGAGATAACTGTGGAGGAAAGCTCAAAGTGAAAACGGTGCTTGACTACTTGGAAGAAAACGCTCTGCTGGTTGATGCTTTTCTGGAAGAAAAACTCCGTTATCAGAATGCGCCCCCGGTGCTCGAAAAAGCAATGCGCTATGGAACCATTGGGGGAGGGAAAAAGGTAAGGGCTTCGTTGCTCTTTGCCTCTGGAGAGGCTTTTGGGGTGGAAAGAGAAAAGCTCCTGCCCCTAGCTGCAGGTATTGAAATGATTCACTCTTTCTCGCTGGTGCACGACGACTTGCCCTGCATGGACAACGATGATTATCGCCGGGGAAAGCTGAGTATGCACTGTGCCTTTGGAGAGGCTATGGCGGTTCTGGTTGGAGATGCCTTGCTGGTTGAGGGCTTGCGCATTTTTGCAACCGACCAACGCTTTCTCAAGGAGTTCGGGAAAGAGTTGATATGGGAAATACTGGTGGTTCTTTTTGAAGTTCTGGGGGTGTCCGGTATGCTGAGCGGGCAGGTGCTGGACATCCAAAACGAAGGACAACCAGTCAGTGAGTCGGTGGCAGAGCAGATAATAGTCATGAAAACTGCACGCTTTATTCAGGCGGCGGTGCTTTGCGGTGCAATACTTGGCGGAGCTGGAAATGCAGAGCGCTCCTTACTGTCTAATTTTGGGCTGCTCCTGGGAAAGTGTTTTCAGCTTAAAGACGACCTTCTGGATGTCACCAGTTCCAGGGATAAGCTTGGTAAAACCGCTGGCAAAGACCTGATTCAAGAGAAAGCAACCCTTTTGCG
>JARRBX010000059.1 GCA_029982245.1 Candidatus Atribacteria bacterium
AAAAAGCTCTGGGAAACCGTTACCATCCTTAAAAAACTCCAAGCAAAAGAAGAAGAAAAAACCCAGGAAACAACAAAAGAAGAAAACCAGTCTCCAAAATAACCGTCTCAAAACAGCAAGGAGGGGATTTAGAAAAACACCCTGCCTTCTACAGTGTTGTGGGTCTCCGAATGGCCTGTCAGCGTGTCAAGGATTTTTAAGAATTGATATTTCCCTCCGAGTTAGGTCTTGCTGACTTTATCCAAAATTTTTTGACCTTACTTGACAAATGCTTCAAAAAGTGATTTAATTCTATCTGCTCAGAAAGGTAAAATTTGGTCAATAAACCAGCAAACTGAAACAGAAAGGCGGTGAAAGAATGTCTGAAAAAATGGAAGAAGCCCTCAAACAAAATCGAGCAGAAAGCCCTCCCGAAGAAAAAGTTTCCCGGGAGGAAGTAGAGAAATTGAAGGCTTCTCTTGAAGAGCAAAAGAAAATTGCCGAGGAAAAAGAAAAACTGGCTAAGGATTATTTAAACGACCTGAAAAGAGTCAAAGCCGAATTTGATAATTTTAGAAAAAGAGAAATGATTTATCGACAGAACTTTCTAAAAACGGCAAACCGGGATCTCATTACAAGGCTTTTGCCGATACTTGACGATATAGAGAGAGCTCTTTCAGAGAGTAAAAAACGCGGTGAAACTGGCGCTATAGTGGAAGGATTTGAGCTCATTTACCGGAAATTCCTGACCATACTTGAGAAAGAGGGTGTAAAACAGATCGAGAGTATTGGTAAAAAGTTTGATCCCAAATATCACGAAGCAGTAGCCACAGTTTCAGATAAAAATCACGAAGATTATGAAATAGTCGAAGAGATAAGAAAAGGTTATTTAATGAATGACGAGGTCCTGAGGCCTGCTCAGGTCAAAGTAAACCGAATTTCTGAAGACAAATTTGCATAAAAAGAAAGAAGGAGGTAATGAAAAATGGCCAAAGTAATAGGTATAGACTTGGGAACTACCAACTCGGTAGTCGCTTACCTTGAAGGAGGACAGCCTACCATCATTCCCAACAAGGAAGGATCAAGGCTTACTCCTTCAGTTGTCGCCTGGACCAAAAAAGGAGAAATTCTGGTAGGACAGCTTGCTAAAAGACAAGCCATAACCAATCCCAAAAACACTGTATTTTCGATCAAGCGCTTGATGGGAAGGCGTTTCGAAGATCCCGAAGTCCAAAAAGCACGTAAGGTGCTACCTTATGAAATCGTCCCTGGTAAACACGGTGAGGCCTGCGTGAAAATTGGAGAAAGAGTTTATACTCCTCCCGAAATTTCTGCCATGATATTACGGAAACTCAAAGAAGATGCCGAGGAGTATTTGGGTGAAAAAATAACTGAAGCGGTAATTACTGTCCCTGCATATTTCAACGACAGTCAGAGGCAAGCTACCAAAGACGCAGGTAAGATAGCCGGCTTAGAAGTAAAAAGAATTATCAATGAACCTACGGCAGCGGCTTTAGCCTATGGGCTTGGTAAAGGGAAAGAAGAAGTTGTCGCTGTGTATGATCTGGGTGGTGGAACTTTTGACATATCAATACTGGAAATCGGAGATGGAGTATTCGAGGTAAAAGCGACTTCTGGCGACACTTTCCTGGGAGGAGATGACTTCGACCGTAGAATAATGGACTATATCATCGAAGAATTCAGGAAGGATCAAGGAATAGACCTACGCAATGACCAGATGGCATTGCAACGCCTTAAGGAAGCAGCCGAAAAGGCAAAGTGTGAGCTCTCAACTGCTCTGGAAACTGAAATTAACCTTCCCTTTATTACTGCAGATGCAAGTGGTCCCAAGCATCTGGTAATGACTTTAACCCGTGCAAAACTTGAGCAGCTAACCATTGATTTGATTGAAAGAACCATTGGTCCTTGTGAAAAAGCGTTGCAAGACGCTGGCTTGAAGCCAGAAGACATTGATGCAGTTATTCTGGTTGGTGGAATGACCAGAATGCCCAAGGTACAGGAAATCGTCGAAAAAATCTTCAAAAAGGAACCTCGCAGGGGCATCAATCCCGATGAAGTTGTAGCGATGGGCGCAGCCATACAAGCAGGCGTTTTGAAGGGAGAAGTCAAGGACGTTCTGCTTCTTGACGTTACACCGCTTTCGCTGGGCATTGAAACCCTGGGAGGAGTTTTCACCAAGATCATAGAACGCAACACGACCATCCCAGTTTCTAAAAGCCAGATTTTCACAACTGCAGCAGATAACCAGACTACGGTGGAAATTCATGTTTTGCAGGGCGAACGTCCCATGGCCAAGGATAACTATTCCCTGGGGCGCTTCCAGCTAACAGGCATTCCACCAGCTCCACGTGGTGTGCCTCAAATAGAAGTTAAATTCGATATAGACGCAGATGGCATACTCCACGTCTCAGCTAAAGACCTGGCTACAGGTAAGCAACAGGCCATAACCATCAAGGCTTCGAGCGGATTAACTAAGGAAGATATAGACCGCATGATTAAAGAAGCCGAAATGCATGCAGAAGAAGACCGCAGAAAACGAGAAGAAGCCGAACTCAGAAACCAGGCAGATAATCTCATATACACTACCGAAAAAACTTTGCGTGATTCTGGCAATAAACTTTCAAGTGCCACTAAGGAAAGGGTAGAAAAGGCGCTCTCTGCTTTGAAGGAAGCTATGAAGAGCGAAGACATAGCTGAAATAAGGAGGAAAATGGAAGAGCTGCAAAGCGCTTCGCACGTTATGGCTCAAGAACTTTACCAACAAACAGCCCAAAGTGCTACTGGTGGAGGAGAGCAAGAAGGAAGCACCGGGTCTTCTCAAGAAGACGTTGTTGACGCAGACTACAAAGTCGTGGACGACGAAGGGAAATAACGAAGCAACCGTATCCCCTCTCTGAAACCCCCAGAGAGGGGGATACCAGATTTAACTTTGTTCCACCCCTAACTCCGTTTATGGT
Organism: Candidatus Atribacteria bacterium; assembly: GCA_029982245.1. Lineage (GTDB taxonomy): Bacteria > Atribacterota > Atribacteria > Atribacterales > Thermatribacteraceae > Thermatribacter > Thermatribacter velox. The sequence goes on from JARRBX010000059.1 coordinate 2,958, forward strand.
GTATACTATTGTTAGAGTTCCAAGCTTTTGAAAAGCAAAAGGTGGAAACAAAGCTATGAAAAAAGACTATTACGAAGTACTTGGAGTAGACCGCAACGCTTCACAGGAAGAGATAAAACGTGCTTATCGAAGATTGGCAAGACAGTTTCACCCTGATGTTAATCCGGGTAACCAGGAAGCGGCCGAAAGGTTTAAGGAAATAAACGAAGCCTACCAGGTTCTCTCGGATCCTCAAAAAAGAGTTCAATACGACCGTTTCGGTCATGCTGCTTTCGGAAACCATTATCAAACAGAATACGGCGATTTTGACTTTAATCCGTTTGAAGATTTCGGGAATTTTGGAGACCTCTTTGACATGTTTTTTGGAGGTACTCGAGGAGCAAGACGCTCCCATACACGAACCCAACCTCGCAAAGGAAACAGTGTCACTTTAGAAATAAACCTTGAATTTGAAGAAGCTGCCTTTGGTGTGGAAAAAGAGGTATCTTTTGAGCGCTGGGAGGAGTGTCCAGATTGCAAGGGTATCGGCGGCAAACAAAAAATCACTTGCCACCACTGCCACGGAAGAGGTGAAATACGTCATACTCAAACTTCTTTCTTTGGCACAGTAGTGACCTCAAGGACCTGTGCTTACTGTGGAGGAAAGGGCTGGACACCAGAAGATACCTGCAAGAGCTGCCACGGACGGGGTAAGGTGCGCAGAGCCAGAAAAGTAAAAGTAAAAGTACCGCCAGGAGTGGACACAGGATATCGCTTGCGGATAGCTGGCGAAGGCGAAGCAGGAGAAAACGGGGGGCCTCCAGGAGACCTCTACATATACATTAAAGTCAAGCCACACCGGTTCCTGGAAAGAAAGGGTAATGACCTTTACTGTACCGTTGAGCTTGCTTACTCTCAACTGGTGCTGGGTGATGAAATAGAGGTACCCACTCTTTACGGTACGGAAAAATTACATGTTCCACCAGGCACAGACCCTGAAGCACTACTGAGACTTCGAGGAAAGGGAATAGTAGACCCCCGTTCTGGAGTGAAAGGAGATCAGTTTGTCAAGTTGAAATTGAAAATTCCCAAGGTTCTATCACCAGAACACCGAGCAATTCTTGAGCAGCTTAAGAATATAGAAAGTCCACCCAGAAATTCCAGCAAAAATAACGGTCACCAAAAACGAAAGAATGGTGGGCTCTTTGAACGATTGAAAGAGGCATTCGTCAATCCCGAAAACTGAACATGAGTAAATTTTTCTTCTATCCTTTCTTAAGCAAGGCTAAAGATTGGATTTTTCTTTCTGAGGAAGAAACCAAGCACCTTATGGCAAACAGAATAAAAATTGGTGAGAAAATTACGCTATGGAATGGACGGGGGCTCTTTTTGGAAGCTCGGCTTGAAGCGTATCATGGAAAAAGGGCAAAAGCAAAAATAGAAGAAAACTGGGCAGATAAAAACATTAACCCTGTACACCGAAACGGTTTTCAACTTTTTCAGGCTCTGCTTAAAAGCACTTCCCGAACAGACTGGTTGGTAGAAAAGGCAACGGAAGTAGGAGTTTCCTGCATCTACTTTTTCCCTACCATGCATTCCTTGAAAAAAACAATTTCCAAGAGCAACCTCAAAAGATGGAAAAGAATTGCGCTTTCAGCCTGTAAACAATCGGGCTATCCTTTTCTGCCAAGAATAGGCTTTCTTAAAGATATAAAAAAAGTAGCGCATAAATTGGAATCCACTGTGGGAACAAAGCTTATTGCCGACCCACAAGCACAAAAAACATTATCCGAATATCTGAAACATTCTCACTCAAATACGAAAGACAAACAAAAGAACCTGCTTTTTTTAGTAGGTCCAGAAGGAGATTTTTCAAAATCTGAAAAAGAAAGTTTTGCCAAAATGGGTTGTATCCCTGTTTTGCTTTCCAGAACAATCTTGCGAAGCGAAACAGCTGCAATTTTTGGATTAGCAGTTATCAAATCCCACTTTGAAGATATGCACGCACATGAAATTTGCCATCAAAACTTTGGGTTGTAAGGTAAATCAATCTGAAAGTGATGTTATAGCGAGTTCGCTTTCTGAAAGCTTACTCCACCAGGTAGGCTTTGAGGAAAAAGCAGACATATACATTATCAACACCTGCGCAGTAACCAGAGAAGCGGAAAGAAAATCCAGACAGTTCGTAAACAGAGCTTTACGCGCCAATCCCAACGCTCTGGTCCTGGTAACCGGTTGTTATTCCCGTAAAGTCCATCTTGAAGGTTGCACTTTCTGCCGTAATGGAAAAGTGATCCTGTTGCCTTCGGTAGAAAAAGAAACAGAAGTCTTTGACTACCTAAAGACGAAACTCAATCTTGAAGTTAAAAGCAACAAAGTTCCAGGCACTAATCGTTCCCGGGTGTGGATAAAGGTAGAAGACGGTTGTGAACACTTTTGCTCTTACTGTATTGTGCCTCATCTGCGAGGAAAAGTAAAAAGTAGGGAAATTTGTGAAATCGTATCCGAAGCTAAAATCCTCGAACAGCGGGGAGCAAGAGAAATCGTGCTCAGTGGGATAAACCTGGGGTACTACGGAAAAGAAAGGGGGGAGAACCTCCTAAAGCTTATCGAAGCTATACTTCAAAACACCCAGTCGGTCCGTATCAGACTTAGCTCGCTTGAGCCTTTCACGATAAATAAGGAGTTCTTAAAGAAATACTTCTCCCTTGAAGAAAGAGCATGTCCTCACCTTCATTTGCCACTGCAGAGTGGCAGTAACGAAATACTCAAAAAAATGAAACGTGGTTACAGTAAAGAATTCTTTGAGGAGCTGGTATACAGTGCCAGGGCCCTCAACCCGCTGGTAGGAATAACCACTGATGTTATAGTTGGTTTCCCGGGAGAAACCGAAGAACAATTTATGGAAACCCTCAGCTTTTGTGAAAAGGTGTCCTTTTCAAGAATGCACATTTTCCCCTTTTCCCCCCGCCCTCACACCGAAGCCATGAAACTTGAGGAACAACAGGGAATACCTGCCAAAATAAAGCGCGAGAGAGAAAAGGCCTTGCGTGCCATAGCCGAACGTTCAAGAGAAAAGTTCTATCAATCCCTGGTGGGCCAGACAGTGGATGTGCTGATAGAAAACCGAAACCAGAAAACAGGCAAGGGGTATTCAGAAAACTACGTACCGGTGCAGTGTGAAAATATTCGGGAAGAGCAGGTTGGAAAAATCGTTAAGGTAAAACTCGTTAAGTCGCAGGGAGAGTGGATGAAAGGGACACCTCTTCAATCCTGAAACTTTATTTGGAGCGTTCTCGTATAGAATACAAAAAAGGAGAAAAAACCATGAAATTTAAAAAGTTTGTCACCAGAAAGTTTGTCAAAATCGCAGGCTTATTCCTGATACTGATCCTTTTTTCCGGATGTTTGCCAATCCAGCCACCAAACAACCAGGCAAAGCTGGCAGAGGACTTTACACTTCCTGCACTTGAGGGAGGATACTTCACTTTGAGCGAGCACTTTGGCCAGCCAATTTTGCTTTACTTTTTTTCAACCACCTGCCACTACTGTCAGGAAGAAACACCAAACCTGGTAAAAATGTACAATACCTACCAGAGCGCGGGGCTGCTTGTAGTCGGAGTTGCAGTTAATGTTAATTCCCTTCAGGAACTGAGAAATTTTGTCGAAAACTATGGTATAATCTACCCCATCCTTATTGATGAAGACGAAGAAGTAAGCGAAAGCTATGATGTTTACTATATTCCTCACAACTTCTTCATAAACAGAGACGGCGAAATAGTTGATGACAAAGTAGGCCTTATGAGCGAAGCAGAACTGGAAGAACAAATACTGGATATCCTCTAATTCCAGAATGTCCAAAACCGCTTACCCGAAAAGTGCCGATAGCCCGAGGAATATAGAACTCTGTGTAGCAGGTGCTTTGTTTTTCCTGGTCTTCCTGTCGCCCTATTACCGAGGGCTATATTTTGAATACGAAAAATACCCTTTCCTGGCAGCACTAAACGTTATCGTTCTTCTCTGGCTTCTGTGGCGCAGTTACAACAAAGAGTGGCTCCACTTTGGCGACATTACAGAGTGGTTATACGCGGGCTTTGCGCTGCTTTACCTTCTTAACCTTCCCCTTGCAGCCGATAAAGGCCTGGCCTTTCAGGAATTTATAACTTATGCCACCTGCTTTTTTTTATTCCTTGCCATGAGGAAGCTTCGAATACCGTTATCTTTGAAAAAGCTCTTTTTATTCCTTTTTGGTCTAAACGGTTTGATCCTTGCCCTTCTGGGTTTTTCTTATCAAATGGGCTGGATAGACCCCCAGAGCATGTTTTTGAAAATGAGTTTTCGAGATCTCTTTCTTGGCGGACGCCTTAATGCCTCATTTCAATACCCAAACACAGCCGGTGCCTATTTCGCTATGGGGTACATCTCCGTTTTAGTTTTTATTCTTCTGGAAGAAAAACTTTCCTGGCGTATTCCGGGTTTCCTGGTATCTTTTATGCTCCTGGGAGCTTTTTTCTTCACCTATTCACGAGGTGGGTATATAACCTTTCCACTCAGTTTGGTTTTTCTGCTATTCGTTTTACAACCCCCGGAAGCTGCTCGTCTGCTTACCTACAACCTGGGAAGTGCTGCTATCTTCTTGCCATTTCTCCCAAAAACTGAAACATTGCTTCTTCAAAAAAATCCTTTCTTTTTTGGCCACCTTATAACAGCCAGCATAGCCTTCGCCGTCTTTGGCGAGCTTGTAACTCAGCTCTTCCAAAAAAGAAGCGTCGCAATAAATCGGAAAAAACTTGCCATATTGATTTCCACAGCGGTAGTACTGTTCGTTCTCTTATTCGTAACAGCTACAAAGAGCGATTTTCTTCCTGCTCGCTTTGCGCAGCGCATTAAGGATATCAACCTGCAGACTCACAGTGTTGTGGAAAGGTTTCTTTTTTACCGAGACGCCTTAAAAATATTTTCACTCCGCCCCTTGAATGGATGGGGCGGTGGAGCCTGGAAAACCCTTTACTTCAAGTTCCAATCTGCTCCCTACTTTACGGAAAGCACCCACAATTTCTATGTTCAAATCCTGGTAGAATCTGGGATACTGGGCATTCTGCTCTTTCTGAGCTTGTTCGTATTTATCTTTAAAAAAGCTCTGCAATCTGAATTTGGAAAGGAACAGATTTTACAAAAAGGCATTTTAGGTATCCTGCTCATGGGGCTTTTGCACAGTCTTATAGATGTCAACTTTTCTCTGGGAGCGTTTCAGCTCACCGTGTGGTCTTTCGCAGGCTTAGCAGTTCCTGAAAGGGGAATTGCAATAGAAAAAACCTCAAAAAGGAAGGAATATGCTCATCAATCCAAGATGCGTGTTATACTTACTACATTTTCCGTAATTGTTTCTGCGGTGCTTATGGTTTTGTGTCTTATAATGAGCCAGAGCACCAACTATGCAATCCAAGCCGAGTATTATCTGAATCAAGGACACTGGAAAGAAGCTGCTTTACTGGCGGAAAAATCACTCCATTTCAACCCCTGGAACGCAGAAACCCATTTCATATACAGTAACGCACTGCGGTCTCGCTTTTTGGACGAAAAGCAACCTTTCCTGAGAGCAAAAAGCTTTGAAGAAGCCCAGAAAGCCTATCGCCTGGCCCCTCAAAATCACAAGTACATCCAGTATCTCGGTTTTCTATATGTTGAAATGGGTAAATTCGAGACAGGTATTTCGTATCTTGAAAGAGCCGTCCAGAACGCTCCTTTAGTCCCTGCCACCTATGAAGGCCTTATTTCGGCTTTGAAATCCATAGGTGATTTTTATTATGCAAGAGGTGAAAAAACGAAAACAATGGATTATTATAAAAGAGCAGAAGAGGTGCTTATCAAACTGTATCAGCTTAAAGAAAAGTATCCTCAGATAAAAATCAGTAATAATCTGGCAGAACTTGCCAGAGAATTGAAAAAATACGGTAAACAATCCGAGGAGGGGGGAATATAAAAAACGAAAGAGGTGATTTGGAGTGAACTGGAAAAAACAACAAACCCTGGTTCTGGTAATGCTGGTCTGTGTGTCTACTGTTTTTTTGGTGGCAGGATGTTCCTCACTTTATTTTAGCTGGTCACCAGAAGAGAGCGCTCCCCCCTCCTCAGGACAGAACCCGGAAGAAACCATTGACAGAGGCATCAATTTCACCCTTCCTGACCTGGATGGAAACTCGGTCTCATTGAGAGACTTTCGAGGGCAACCGGTTCTGGTAGTATTTTTTAAAACTACTTGTCCCCACTGCGTCAATGAAGCTCCCACTCTGGAAAGAGTGTACCAAAAGTTCAGGTATTCTCAAAATTTGGTCATTCTCGCCATAGCAGTTAACGAAGAAGGCACCTCAGGCATGCTTATTGCTTCCCAAGAACAGTATGCTGCAATGGTTCG